>CAWEEJ010000014.1:0-19133 GCA_963807905.1 uncultured Chloroflexia bacterium
AACAGAGGCGATACTGTCTAGGCTCTGTTGAGATTTCGAAAAGCACCGACTCTACGCCTTCAACGTCCCCGGCACGGGCGGCGACCAGTCTGCTATTCGGAGTTTTTGCCGCCCGTGCCGGGGACGTTACGACTAGCTGTCAATGGGACCTAGTGCATCGGCAATCTCTATTTGACGAGCCCGCGAACTTGTTTGTGCCGATGCATCTAGGTTCCGCCACAGCAAAACGAGTCGCCAATTCAAGATTGGCGGAACACTAGTTTGAAGTCAATGCAGACTTTTCGATGCTGGCGTCGCCTGTTTTTTGTGCTGCGCGACGACGGTGGCACAATAAAGCTGACATTCAATTGGCCGCGCATCTGAAGCGTCAGGCCCGATCAGTTGGACACGGACCCGTCAACGGCGACAGTGCGCAATCAGTCCGCGTGCCACATGCAAACAAGTGAGAAAAACGCCCTATGACGATCCGCTCCAAACCGCCCCAGCAACTTTTTATCCCCGGCCCGACTGACGTCTTGCCGGAGGTTTTGGCGGCCCAGACCAAGCCCATGATCGGCCATCGCTCTGCGGAATTTGAAGCGCTCTTTGCCAAGTGCGAGGCGCAGCTGCAAGAGCTCTTCTACACTAATCAGCGTGTCTACATCGTCGCGGCTTCTGGCACAGGTATGCATGAGGCTGCCATCCGCAACGCCGTGAGCGGCCGCGTGCTCAACTTCGTCAACGGGGCCTTTGGTCAGCGTTGGCACCAGGTCTCATCCGGCTGTGGTAAGGACGCCATCCGCAGCGACGTCGAGTGGAATGACGCCGTCAAGCCAGCCCACGTGGCCGCTGCCTTGACGGTCGCTCTGGCCGATGGCCCGGTCGATGCCATTACCGTCGTCCATAACGAGACAAGCACCGGCGTGACCAATCCTGTGGGTGACATTGCCGCAGTCGTGCGCAAGCTTAGCCCGGAGACGCTGGTGATGGTTGATGCGGTCTCCTCCTTTAGCGGTACAAGGATTCCCTTTGACGAATGGGGGCTGGACCTCTGCCTGACCTCTTCTCAGAAGGCCTTGGCGTTGCCGCCCGGTTTGGCCTTTGCCGCAGTGAGCGATCGTTTGCTGGAAAAGGCCGCCACCGTTGAGGGTCGCGGTTGGTACTTCGATTTCCTAAACCTGGAGAAGTCTCTGGTCAAACAGACGACGCCGGCCACGCCCGCGATCTCACTGATGAATGCGTTGAGCCTACAGCTCGACATCCTCTTTGAGGAGGGACTGGACGCTCGTTTTGCCCGACACGCGCGCTGCGCGTCAACGGCTCAGCAGTGGGCGCTGGACAATGAGTTCGTCCTCATGGCCGAAGAGGGCTATCGCTCGCCCACCGTGACCAACGTAGGCAACAACCGCGGCATCGATATCGGTGCGCTAAATCAGTTTCTGGGTGAGCGCAACATGCAGATCTCCAATGGCTACGGCGTCTTTAAGGGCAAAGCGTTCCGCATTGGCCACATGGGCGAAGTCGACGATGCTGATATGGCGCGCCTGTTGACGGCTATGGACGGCTTCCTGGCACAACAGGGCATTGGAAATTGAGGAATGAACAGAGCGATGACTAGAGATGCGAACGACTACATTGACTTGCGCAGCGATACCGTGACCCGGCCCACGCCGGCCATGCGCGAAGCCATGGCCCGGGCCGAGGTTGGCGATGACGTCTACGGGGAGGACCCCACCCTCAATCGTCTGGAAGCATTGGCGGCTGAAATGCTTGGCATGGAAGCCGCGGTCTTCGTGCCCAGCGGCACGATGGGCAATCTCATCTGCGTGCTGAGTCACTGCGGCCGGGGTGATGAGATGATCCTGGGCGACAATGCCCATATCTTCTATTACGAACAGGGTGGCGCTGCGGCTGTGGGGGGCGTGCATCCGCGCACGGTGCCTAATGCCGCCGACGGCACCCTGGATCTGAATGACGTGGCGTACGCCATCCGGGGCAATGATCAGCATTTTCCCGTGACGCGCCTGATTGCCGTGGAGAATACGCACAACCGGCGTGGCGGCGCGGTGCTGCCAACTGAATATATGGATGCCATCGGCGCTTTTGCTCATGAGCAGGGCCTCAAGCTGCATGTGGACGGCGCCCGGATCTGGAACGCGGCGGTGGCGCTTGGAGAATCGCCCGCGCGACTGTTGCGCAATGCAGACAGCGTCAGCGCATGCTTGAGTAAGGGGTTGGCCGCGCCGGTGGGCTCAGTCGTGGCCGGCGACGCCCCGTTCATCCAGCGGGCGCGGCGCATGCGCAAGCTGGTAGGTGGTGGGATGCGCCAGGCCGGTGTCCTCGCTGCTGCCGGACTTGTTTCATTGACTGAAATGGTCGATCGTCTGGCGGACGATCACGCCAACGCACGCCGGCTCGCTGCGGGCCTGAATGTGCTGGACGGCGTGGCGGTCGATCTGGACGGGGTACAGACGAACCTTGTCTATTTTGACGTGACGCGACCCGGCGTAAACGCGCTAGATCTTGCGTCGGCCCTGTCTGCCCGAGGCGTTCAGGTTATCTCCACGGGTCCGTACCGACTGCGCGCCGTGACCCACAACGACATCAGCGCCGAAGATGTAGAGACGGCGCTCGACGCGCTTTCCGAGGTGCTGGCTCAGGAAGAAATCGGCGCGGGTGACGGCATCGTCTACGGGTGATTTGCCCGGCACGTATTAGCCACAAAAGAAACGAGGCAGTCCGCACTTGGCGGACTGCCTCGTTTTGTCTAGCAGATCAGAGCGTCTCTAGGCCGCGTCTCCGACCGGTTCACCACTGTCGGTGTCCTCGGTTTGACCTTCGACAGCCTGCTCTTCAATATCGATTTCTGCTTCGCCGGCTATGTCGCCATCAGCCACTTCCCAATCAATCTCCGTGACTGGTTCCAGCGGCATCATACTTAGCGCCAGACGTTCTCGACGTGGGTCAATACTGAGTACACGTACCTTCACCTCTTCGCCGCGCTGGACGATTTCGGCCGGATTATCGGTGACAAATGTGGGCATCTCGCTGAGATGTACCAGCCCTTCGACGCCGGCCGGCACACGCACGAAGGCGCCAAAATCGACTACGTTGGTCACCACGCCGTCAATCTCGTCACCTTCCTGGTACTCCTTGGCCGCAAGTTCCCAGGGATTGGGCAGCACGGCCTGACGATTGAGGCTGATGCGCTCCCGTTCGGGGTCTACCTTTTCGATAAGCACCTCTACCTCGTCACCGGCTTTGAGAACCTGTGATGGATGATTTACCCGTCGCCAATCGAGTTTGGAGACATGGATCAGACCGCTCACGCCGCCAATATCGACGAATGCGCCAAAGTCGGTGAGGTTTTCTACCCGACCGGTGACGATTGAGCCTTCTTCCAGCTCCGCCATGCGCGCCTTGCGCTGCTCCTTCTCCGCCTCCAAGGCCGACATCACCATACGACGGCGTTGGGAGTCGACTTCGATAATTTTGAGCGGGAGGACCGAACCCATGAGCCCCTGCTTGAGTCGATCGCGTTCCTCATCATTGCGCACAAAACGCAAGGTAGAGATGTGGGAATTGGGCACAAAGCCACGCAAACGCCGATAGCTGACCAGCACGCCGCCCCGATTCAGCCCTACGATAGGCAGCTGTAGCAGCGTGCCTGCCTCCATGTCTTCGACCGCGGTCACCCAATCCTGCGCTTCCAGCCCGCGTTTCAGGGAGACGACCAAATCGTCGTCGCCGTAAGGCGTTTGGGTAACGTAAACTGGCAGCGTGTCGCCAATGGCTACATCTTTGCGCCAATCTCCCTCAAAGCTGGAGAGATCGCTAGCCGGCACGATGGCGTCGCGTTTGGCGCCGACATCGACCAGGATCGCATTGTCAAAGATGCTGAGCACCTCGCCGGATAGCAAATCACCCCGTTGCGGTACATTGAACGCATACTCGTCCAGTAGATCGGCAAACGAAATGGACTCCATGCCCTCCTCGGGAGCTCCATCGCTTGTCACCTCCAGGGGCGATTGGGGTTCTTCTTCGATTATTGTGGTTGCAGAATTCTGTGATTCGCTCATAATCTCCCTTCACTGACCTGCTAATTTGGCGATGGCGAGCACCGCGGGCGGTCGTGTCGGCCCTACTGTAACACACATTGTATCCAAGAACTGTAGGGATCGTTATAAGTTGAAGAAGAATTTTAAAGTCTTTTGACGCTCTATGCGTAAGGTTTCAGATAGAAAAGGAGGGCATGGCGCAAGGATAGCCTGCGTGGCGAAGGATCCATCCGTGCGCTCCGATTAACTCTTCGCAGCCAGATCGTGTGTGGATTCGGTAGGCGTGCGGGCGAAGGAAGTCGGTTCCATAGCCTCGCTCCGGACCGTGCTACTTGTTGTGGAGTGCCCTATTCTCAGGGCCTACCTCTCGCTAAAGGTAACTTTTGAGGAAGGAATATGCCTAGCAGACGATAATTTGATCGGGAAAGAGAGCGCATGGCCCAGGTGTTATCTGCCTGGGTGACGAGGAAGGGGTTCCCGGTTCGCAGCCGGGCTAACCGTTGCGATATGGTCAACCGACTCTGCCGCAACGGGAAAATCGATCAATCAGCGGATGCCCCGAGGTCGCTTCCACCGGCCTGATCCGAAACGCAACGTCGTTTCGGTTATATCTTTCCCCAACCAGCTACCTGGATAAGCAGGCGTTCAAATCCGACCGGCAACGAGCGGGACAGAGACGTCAAGCAGTGGAAACAAATCGTACGAACAACTGAGTTTTGACACTGACGCAATGACCTGTTGCACGCCCATGGGGCTGTCCGCCCCGTGAGTGCATCTTTGTGGCGCACGCCGGTCGTTTGGCCCGCGTCCCCCAGAGCGCATGCACTGCGCATTAGCAATGGCCGGTTGTACGATTGCGATTTGTTGACGACGCTTGATCAACTGTCCATCTCAAATTACCTCTTGACGCTATGGAGAAGATTCAATGTGTGGAATCGTCGGAGATATTGGAACGCAATCGGCTGCACCCATCGTGCTACATGGGCTGCGCCAGCTCGAATACCGCGGCTATGACTCGGCCGGCTTGGCCGTAATCGGTGAAAACGGCGAAATTTCCCTGCGCCGGGAGGCCGGCAAGCTCTCTGGTCTGACCGAAATGATCGACCGCGAACCGGTGGAAGGTCACATTGGCGTAGGCCATACGCGCTGGGCCACCCACGGCCCGCCCAGTCGCCGCAATGCCCATCCCCATCGCTCGCCTGACGGCGACCTTGTCGTCGTGCAAAACGGGATTGTTGAGAACTTTCTTGAGTTGCGCTCCTCGCTGCAGGAGATGGGGTACGACTTCGTGAGTGATACTGACACCGAAGTCATCGTGCATCTGATCCACCACTATTATGGTAACGGCTGTGGGCGCGACCTGGTCGCCGCGGTGCGCGCTGCCCTGGCAGACCTCAAAGGGCCGAGCGCAATCGTCGTACTTAGCAAGGAGTGGCCCGACCGGTTGATCGCCGCGCGCCTGGGCAATGCCGGTGGCGTGGCCGTGGGGCGGGGCGAGAACGAAATGTTCATTGCCAGCGATATCCCGGCCATCCTGCGTCACACGCGCGAGGTCGCCTTCCTGGAAAGTCGCCAGATGGCTGTCATCACGGCCGCCGGCGTCGAATATAGCGATCTGGAAGGCAATCCAATTGTCAAAGAGTCCCTTCATATCGATTGGAATCCGACTGCCGCGGAGAAGGGTGAATACCGCCACTTCATGCAGAAGGAGATCTTCGAGCAGGGACGCAGCCTGACCGACACGCTGCGTGGCCGCCTCGATTTTAGCCAACAGCGCATCGAGCTGGATTCCCTCAACCTGAACGCCGAAGCGATCGCCTCGTTGGAAAAAGTGACGATCGTGGCTTGTGGTACCAGCTACTACTCGGCCCTGTTGGGCAAATACTACATCGAGCGCCTTGCGCGTCTGCCCGTAGAGGTTGACTACGCCAGCGAATATCGCTATCGCCAACCCTTGGTTTCGCCCAACCAACTGGTTGTTGCCATCACCCAGAGCGGCGAAACGGTTGACACGCTGGCTGCGTTGGAGGAAGCGCGTAGTGGCGGGGCCAAGACGGTCGCGATTGTCAATGCCATCGGTAGCCAGGCCGCGCGCGTCTGTGACGGCCACATCTACATGCAGGCCGGGCCGGAGATTGGCGTCGCCAGCACCAAAGCCTTTACTGCTTCGGTCACCGACCTGCTACTCCTCGGCGCGTTTTTGGGCCAGGAGCGAGGCATCCTCGATCAAGACGCCATGGCTGAGTTGATCCATGCCCTGTCGACGCTACCGGGCCTGGCCGGGCAATTGTTGGACGACGCTTGGCATGGCGACATGTACACCGAGTTGGCTGAGCGCTTCCACGGCTACCACAACTTCCTTTACTTGGGGCGGGGGCTACAGTACCCCGTGGCGCGTGAGGGCGCGCTGAAGCTAAAGGAGATTAGCTACATTCATGCTGAAGGCTATCCTGCCGGCGAAATGAAGCATGGCCCCATTGCATTGATCGACGAGAGCATGCCGACGGTGGCGATCGCGCCGCGGGACAGCGTCTACGACAAGATGATCAGTCAAATCGAGCAGGTCAAGGCGCGCAGCGGACTTGTTTTGGCCGTTGCGACCGAGGGCGATCAGTATGTGAGCGTGAAAGCGGACTATGTCCTGCCTATCCCGCCAACACACGAGTTGCTCACCCCGATTCTGGCCGTCATTCCGCTCCAGATCTTTGCCTATGAAATGGCAGTCCGGCGCGGTGCGGATGTTGACCAGCCACGCAATCTGGCCAAGAGTGTCACGGTCGAATAATCTGCGCATCTACTCGGCGCCCGGTATGCTATAAGCAACGACGCTTGTAGCGTACCGGGCGCATTTTTCTCTGCCCGTTCGATACTTCTTAGACTGTTCCCCACCGTTCACATAACGACCCTCCTTCAAAGAACTCCCTTTGCCGCTCAAAGCCGTCTTCTCGTGGCGCTATGGCTTGCAGCGTATCACTCCATGCGCTACCATGGTGACGTGTGATCCGAAACGCTGGCAACTGACGACATGGTCGCCTCTGCATGTTCATGTTGACCGCGCGCAGCGATGAAACCCAAAGCCTATTGGCGAGCGTTCTAACTGTGTTGTTGCCAATGACTCGTGGGTGTATACAACATTTGGGGGCTTCTCCGGAGAAACTGTCCAGTCTGTTCGTAGACCGCTCCCGGAATGGGATGCACCAAATGACCCGGGCACGCGGAAGCCAATAGCGCAGCAATTGCTGCCGGGCCACCGCGACCAATCGATCTAGACATCACTGAAACTATAATGCGAACCGATCATTCTATTGTGCGTCAATCGCCCGTCGTGCTGATGGCAGTTCTGCTGTCAGCACTATTGCTGCTGAGCGCTTGCGGTCGTGGCCAGCAGAATGAGGCGTTGTGGACGCCCGTGCCCACATGGACGCCAACGCCCCTGGGCGCAAATCCGGCCGCGGTTGCCGAGGCTCCGGCCGCTGCGCCCCAGGTAGTTGATCCACAGGCCGTGCAGCCGGCGAATGTCGCCACCGTTGCGCCCGTGGCAACCAATACGCCCGTACCGCCAACCAATACGCCGGAACCCACGGCCACACCCACAGCGGTACCGACCGCTACCCCCACGCCGGAGCCCACAGCCACGCCGACAGAGACGCCGGAGCCCACGGCGACGCCCACACCCAGCTATCTCTTCGAGTTGGAAGCTGCGGAGAAGTTCGCGACCGAGTCGCTGGCTCCAAATGTGGTGAGGATCTATGCGTATGTCTACGCTCCAGACCTGCTTGGCTTGCCCGGCTACAGCCTGCGCGTTGCACGTAATGGCGACGCTCTTGGCGTTTCAGAGTCGACTGACGCAGGGTTGCCTGGTCAAACCCGTGCCGTGCCCAGTGAAGCAACCCGCTTCACCAACTTTAGCGTAATCTTGGTCGAGCCACAGGCTGGTGAGTGGACGCTTCAATTGGTTGACAGCGATGGCGTAGAGGCGGGACCGCCCGCCGTCTTCAGCCTCACCGCAGATGAAGAGACGCGCGAACTCTACGTACGCTATCGCCAGAAATCATAGCGCAGTGGTTATCAACGATGCAGTTCCGCGACCGCTCATCTGCAGTGGTTTGAATCGCCAATAAATAAAGGGTTGCTGGGCACATACCCAGCAACCCTTTATTTATTGGCTAGCTCAACTTACCTGAGTCTACGCAACACAATTCCGCGTTTGCTATTCCACGCTCCGCGCTTGACTCACTCCCAAGCGAGCAGATCCCAACTATCAGAGCCATCCGGATCAGGAATGAACGTCAGCTTCACCTGGCGCCCGGTGTCCGGCTCAACAAAGATCTCCGCATTGCCGGAGAGGCCGCGCCAGGGACTGCTGGCACTGAATGCAACCAGGCCAGGCCAGACCACAAAGCTCGCTGACTGGCCCGGCTCCAGATCATATTCGCTGGGTCCCGATTCGGGCCGGAAATTCTGATCGATCGTGAAACGCATGACGTGGTCAAAGTCATTGCGCACCTGCATGGCTGCCAGCCCTTCTGGCGCGGCCGGCGCCGTGCCAACTGCAGCCGTCTCTGAGACGGCGTCGGTGGATTCGACCGGTACTGTTTCTGCTTCGGCGTCGCCCTCCACCGGCGTCTCGGCCTGGGGCGCGACCGCAACGGGCTCGGGCGTGGGGGCCAGACGACCATCGGTAATCTCGCTGACGGGCAGCACGGCAAAGTCGCCTTCGCACGCCACGTAGTTGAGACTGCCGGTAACCCAGCCACCGTCGGCAATTCGCTCGGCGACGGCCAGCCATTCGCCTGTCTCGTTTTGACCGATGACCACAATGGTAGCCGGCTCTTCATCGGTGCCGCGGATTTTGGCGACGATTTCGTACTCCAGCCCAGGACCACTGCGCACGTTGAGGGCCGGTACGAGCACGCTGCAGATAATCTGGGCGGGCGTGTTCTCTACGACATCCTCAATCGCCTCTTCGCCGACACCTGCCAGGACCGGCCTCAGCGTCAGGCTTGACAGTCTGGAATTGGGCAAACCACCCACCGAACTCTGTTCTTCCAGACCATAGTAGTAGCCGGAATCTACCACGACCGGGGCCCATTCACAGACGTTGGTTTCGTCTACCTCCACACAGGAGCGCAGAAAGAAGGTCGGCAGTGCATCGCCGCTAACTGTGAATTCCTGGACCGTTGCCGGAGCCAGTTCGTAGGTGACCGACTTGTAGACAACGATCTCGCCCTTGCCCGTGCGGTTCTGGATCCAAACCTGGTCGACCGGCGGCGCGCCGGCCTCACGCAGGGTGAGGCTGACGGTGAGCCCCTCGTCCGCGCCGCCGACGACTTCATAGAAGCCATCACGGTTGAGCAAATACGGATCCCAATAACACTCTACTTCACTTTCCGGTCTGTCTGCATCGCAATTGTAGAGACTGAGCACCGCCGTCACCCTGGGCAATTCCAGACCGATGGCGCGTTGAGGATCGATCAAGAACGTGTCGCCCTCGAGGAAGAAACGAACGTTGGCATCCGTGCGATTGGCGACGATCGTTCCCACTACTACTTCATCATATTGTTCATCTAGTTGTTCATCCAGATCGACACTGTCGGTTAGGGCCCCTGTGCTTGTCACACCCTCTGTGTTTGTCCTAAAGGTACCAACGCTGTGTTTGTCACCGCGGCATCGGCCGTAATCGTTGCCGTGGCCGTGAGTTCATCTGCGTCGGTTAGGACAGCCGCTCCGGTGATCGGACCTGTAGCGGTGATGGCTGCGCCGATACTGATGGCGGTGCCAATTGTGATCGCTTCCACCGCGCTGATCTCTTCCGTCGTCGTGATAGTGATGGGCGCGGCAAGGGGGCTGCTGCGACCGGCCGGCGAGGTCGGTTCAGCATCCTGCTGTGGCTCATCTTGTGCGGTGGTCAATTCGGTCAGGACAGCACCTGAGGCCGTCTCTGTCGCGGCTGCCGTTGAAAAGCCGAACAAGACGAGCATCGAAATCGCCAATAGTGCTGCTGGAAGTGCTATGGTTGGTCGTCGCATAACGCGCAACATTGCTCCTGCATGTTCAAAATTTGGGCTCAGTTTACCATGATAAACGCTGGACCTGACGGACGTGTTCCCTGCGCGTTTCCCACCCTTGACTGATGATAGAGCCCCCAAAAAAGCCGAAGGGCGCAGAGGTACGTGACCACTGCGCCCTTTGATTTGTCCTTACCTGCGATGAGGCTAAAACTGCCCGTCGGGCATTCAGCCTGCAGTCGCGCTACCCGGCAAATTTACTTCGTCTCACGATAGATCACATGCTTGCGGATCGTGGGATCAAACTTGCGAAGTTCCAGCCGATTCGGATCGTTGCGCCGGTTCTTCTCAGTCAGATACATGTGAGAGCTTTCGGTGCTGCGCATCTTGATCAAGACGCGGGGTCCTCTTTTCGCCATGACACTTGCCTCCTTGATTGCTAACAGCAGACGTCATGTGACTTCGCACAGCTTGCTGGCACCCAACGCAGGCAGCGTTGAATTGACGCCTCTATAAGAAACTCGAACTCGCCAATTATAGCGCATCCGTTCGGAGCGCCCAAATCTATTCGTCGGAAAAATACTTGCCGACGATCAAGTCCAATTGCTCAATCGCTTTGGCAGGTACATGCGCCTTATTGGTGAGGATGGCGTCGGCCAATGCATTGGCCTGGGGCGTGGGGCCGGCATCTGCCAGCAGCGCAATCGCATGGGAGACGGCCGCTTTTGCCACTTCTGCATTGTGCAAGAGTGTCCGCACAACCATCTCGACCGTAACGGCCTCTTCACTCTCGTGCCAGACATCGTAGTCCGTGATATGAGCCATCACCGCATAGCTCATCTCCGCCTCGCGGGCGAGCTGAGCTTCGGGTGTGGTGGTCATGCCGATGATGTCCATACCCCACGCGCGAAAGACATTGCTCTCGGCCTTGGTGCTAAAGCGGGGACCCTCGATGGTGACGAAGTTGCCGCCATCATGGACCGGCGTGCCGGTCTGCTCGACAGCGCGCAGGCAGACTTCGCTCAGAAAGGGGCAGAAAGGGTCGGCCACACTGACATGGGCAACGAGTCCCTCTGTACCCATTTCAGGATCGTCGAAGAACGAGAGCGCACGACCGGAGGTGCGATCAAAGAGCTGGTCGGGAATCACAATGTGGCCCGGTTCATAGGCCTCCTGCAGGCTGCCACAGGCGCTGACGCCGATCAGATATTCCACGCCCAGCATTTTGAAGCCGTAGATGTTGGCGCGCTGGTTGAGCCGCGTCGGGCTGATGACGTGACCGCGGCCATGACGGGCCAAAAACGCAACGCGCTGGCCATGGAGATCGCCCACCAGATAGGCGTCGGAGGGCGCGCCAAAGGGGGTCTCGACAACGACTTCTTCGACATTTTGCAGGGCATCGATCTGATAGACGCCGCTGCCGCCAATTACGCCAAATCGAACGGGATTAGTTGACATAACTTTCCTTATCTGCTGTTTACGGGTGAGAGTTTTCTGAGTAGCGCGGTAGGGCCTCCGCTGCAATATCGGCCAGTCGCGCATTGCGCATATCGCGATCCGAGAGGATCGGCTTGTCCACATTCCAGCCAACGGCCAAAACCGGATCATCCCAAGCCACGCCAAATTCATCGTCGCCACTGTAGTAATTATCGACCACATACGTCAGAATTACATCAGTGACGGCGTAAAAGCCGTGGGCCACGCCGACGGGAATAAAGACGCCGGTTGACTGCGCACCATCCAACTCGATAACCTGACTGGCGCCGTACGTGGGCGAGCCCTGGCGTAGATCGGCCATCCCCACACGCAGATGGCCTGCTACTGGGTACCAGTAGTCGACCTGTTTGAAGTGGTAATGCAGGCCGCGCAAGACTCCGGCTTGGCTGTCGCTGCGGTTTGTCTGCATGACGTTCCAGGCGCGTTCGGGAAACCAGTCGGCTCGAAAGGTCTCCAAAAAGCGACCTCTCTCGTCCCCAAACGAGCGTAGATGGGCTAGCTTGACGCCCGCAATGCGGGTGGATTCTACGATATCAGTCATGATCGGTTACTCGATTGGCGCGGTAACTGCTTGCGCGTTGATGGACGCCCGTAATTTGGTGATGAGGTCTTGTACGCCGTCGGCTTTCAGGCGATAGGCCGCTCGGTTAACGATCAAGACTGCCTGCGATTCGAGCAGCGTGCGTATTTCAACCAGACCGTTGGCGCGCAGTGTGTTACCCGTCTCGACGATGTCGACGATCAGGTCGGCCAGACCGACGAGTGGTCCCAACTCTACAGATCCGTTCAGGGGGATGATTTCAGCGTTGACGCCGCGCGCCCGGAAGAAGGACATGGTGAGATGGGGGTATTTTGTCGCCACCCGCGGCTGGCTTTCGTAGCGTAGGGGCGTGGCGGGGCGGTCGGCTGGCGTACACAGGCTCAGGTGACAATAGCCAAAGGGAAGCAGCAGCGGTTCATAGACATTGCGCTGGCTTTCACGCAGCGTATCCAGGCCACAGATGCCAATGTCTGCTGCGCCATATTCCACATAGGTCGGCACGTCCGTCGGCTTGGCGAGCACGTACTGGATGGACTGGTCGCGACTGTCGACGATGAGCTTACGCCCATTATCCGCGCCGGGAATGGAAATACCCGCCTGCTCGAAAAGGTCGAAGGCCAACTCCGCCATACGGCCTTTGGGCATGGCAACCAGCAAGTTGCTGGCCCGGTCGGGTGGCGTACCGTTTTGTTGATTCATGGGGAAGCTGCCTCCGACGCAGCTGGCGACGGTTCGGACGTCGCCCGCCTCAGCACACCTTGCGCAAAGGCGTCCCATTCATCGGCGTGCAATCGGCGCGGCTCTGACTCACCATTTTCGTATAGCAAAAATGAATCGTCCGCCCAGATAAGAGCTGCTTGTGCGCCCACGACCTCAGCCGCCGCATAGACGGCGGGACCGCTACGCCCCAATACTTCGCCGGCGATGTAAAGACCCTGGCGGCGCCATTCGTCGATGATGGCGTAACAGGCCGCACTACCGCCCGCATCTACCAGCAGGTGGGGCGGTACAGGGCGTCGTTGCGCCTGCGCGCTGGCCCTGCCGCTGCGCGCCAGCATAATACGGTCGATTTCGATCGCGGCGCCCACTGCAGGATGAACCGGGCCGAAAGTGCCCACCAGGTTGTCGTACCGGCCACCAGAGGCGATGGGGAAACCGAGTTCAGGGGTCAGCGCTTCAAACGTCATCCCCGTGTAGTAGCCCAAATTGGAGATCTCAGTGAGGTCGACATAAATATGCTGCGCCACGCTTTGCGCGTCCAGCAGCGCATAAATCGAGCGTAGATTCTCCAACGCTTTATGCATGGGATAGTTGAGGCAGAGCCGATCCGCACGGTCGATAATGGTGTGGGCGTCCGGGCCGCTCAGGCTAAGTAGTTCCTCGGCAGTGCGGCGCTGTTGAGTGCGAAGGGGCACCGTGCGCAGAAATTCGGCGAGTTCAGGCTCGCTGTTGCGGTCGACGGCGTCGAGCAGCATGCGCCGTGCATCCGGCTCCAGAGCAAGGTCTTCCAATAAGCCATGAAAGAAGCCCATTTGGCCAATCACAAGCTGATAGCTTGGCAACGCACAGGCTTGGATCGCACGAGCCGTCAGCGTCAGCACTTCGGCATCGGCTTCGGGCCCGGCTGCGCCAATTAGCTCAATCCCGGCCTGGCGGAACTCTCGCTGGCGCGCGGCCTGCTGTTCGGTATAGCGGAAGACGCTGCCGGCATAGCAGAAGCGTTGCGGCATGGGCCAGTCGTGCAGGCGCGTGCTGACAAGCCGCGCGACGGCGATGGTCATGTCCGGGCGCAAAGCGAGGGTGCTGCCATCCCGATCGAGAAAGCGGTACATCTCGGCTTGGAGTTGCTTGTTGGCCCGAGCGCTGAGCACGTCGGCAAACTCAAAGGTGGGTGGAATGACGTCGCCATACCCCCAGCGCCGAAAGAGCTCGAGCAGCTCTGCTTCGATCGCGCGCCGCTCGCGGCCCTCCTGCCAAAAATAGTCGGCCACGCCCTGGGGAATGTGGGTGAGCCGCGCTTGTGGAACTGATTCTTCAGCCATAGTCTAGCCAGTATGCCAAAGAAGGTGCTCGCGTAGCAAAAACGCTGCTGCGGCATGACCGTCACCAACCAATCGGGTCACCCTTGAAAATGGTCGAAATCATAAAGCCTGTCGCCAGATAGAACACGGATGTACCGTGATCGGGCGGATTGACGCTGATTTTTCTGGCTGTATCAGCGCAGATTCGCCTTATCCGCCTAACCTTCGTTCTCGTTTGCCGGCGCCTTCATTGCAATAAATGTCAATTGAGCATCGACAATCGATGGCGCCGCTCACAATGCGCTCCCTGTTGCGTTGAGGTCGACGTTCCAGAAGAGGTGATCAATCTCCCAATAGGACCATGGCTTGCCCTGATCCTCCCAGGTGATGGCAAGGCGCTCGGGCACCTGGATGCCCTCTACCGTCTGCCAGGCTAGGAAGTCGACGTGCCATGGAATCTTTCCGCTCTCGGCGTCGCGATAGCGCAAGGCAGTCATGCGCGTAATGAGGCCGGTTGTCGGGTCGAAGAAGACTGTCAGCTCATCCTCTCCCCCCTCAAAGGGAAAGATCAGCCGGGCTGATGCGTCGTCAATGGCTTCCCAACGGATGCGCTCGTCGCTTATCCAGAGCGAGGGCATCAGCGGCGCTTCGGCCCAGAGGATCATGTTGGCGCCCTGGTCGATTTCCGGGCCTTTGGCTTCACGACCCATAGGACCGGTCATGCCCTTGCCATCAACGTAGCGATCGACCGCCTTGAGGACGGGGAGACCAAACCAGGTAATTTCCATGTAGCGTTCGAAGGCCTGGCCGGGCGCATGAACCAGGCGATAGCGCAGCGGCATCCACAGGCCGAAATTGGCCCGGGCCCGCCCGTAGACCGCCAGCGAGTCCATGCGCGGGGCCTGATCGCCCAGGGCGACGGTATAGTAGCGCTGCACGGGCGCGGGCACGTCTTCAGGGATGGCCACGACGCCGGCCTCGTCCGGCATTTCGTCCGGTAGCGGCAGATTGGCCGGCGGAACGTTGAGCCCCGCCCAGGCGATGCCTGCCAGCGCCACTGCGCCACCGGCAAGCCCAAGTAAGATTGTTGTCACTGTACTCATGCGCGTTTTACCCTTTGTTACTCGAGGCTTCGTTGTTCACCCTCATAAAAATGCCCGTGGCGTCGTCAAACCGCATTGGGCGCAATGTCGTCCGTACGTTCGCTTGCTGGGAGAAGCCGCGCGACGGCCAGTGCTGAAGAGATTTGACCGGCAAAAAGATGACGTTCGTAGACAGTCTTCAAAAAACAGAAGAGTTGGTTTGGTAGTCATCATGGGGGTCAAAGAATGAACAGCAAGACACCGACGAGAATGGCGACAGTGCCGGCGATGGATTGCCAGGTTACGGTCTCGTGCAGAAAGAGCACCGACAGCACAAGCACCATGGCCACGCTCGACTTGTCGACGGGCGCCACATAGGAAGCCTGGCCGATCTGCAGCGCCTTGAAATAGAAGAGCCAGGAGAGTCCCGTGGCGACCGCGGAGAGAATGAGGGCCAGCCAGGCCGAGCGCGGCACGGCTGACAGTTCCCGCACTTCACCGCTCATGATCACGATGCCCCAGACCAGGACCAGAATGACGACTGTACGGATCGCCGTGGCCAGATTCGAGTTGACCTGATCGACGCCTACCTTGGCGAAGATCGTGGTTAACGCCGCAAAGAATGCAGACAGAAGCGCATAGACCCACCAAAGATTCGCCATCACGGTTCCTGTTCTATGTGAGAGACGCCGGAATTTGTCTCTCACGAATGTACACGGCTCAAATGTTGGTTAAGTTGCCGCTACATTATCGAGCAATCGGCCGGCAGTGTCGGCCACTACCAAGGCATGTGACCTAGAAACTGCCCCGTCAGCGGTCCGCCGACGAATCCGCCGACAATTATTGGTAGGCGAAGTGTCGGCAGGTGAATGGGAGGGACGCCGGGTGAGCCTCTCGATGTAAGCTGAACGGCGCTGACCGCATAGCCTGTTCAGGTGTGTACGAACAAGATATTGATGGGATGCCTGGCGCGCCAGGCATCCCATCAATAGTCAATATATAACCGAGCAGTGACGTTTGCACGGGCTTTGCGCAGCCATCGCTGGATTCTATCCATGCCGGTTGCAGCAGCCTAGATCTTGCCGAGCCGAGTAGGCGGGATAAAGGCGTCCAACCGCTCGGTGCCTTCCACCGTAATATCGTTGATGATGCTGACAACGCCCTCCTGCTCGCCGACAATTTTGCCTGCCAGCTGGCGCACCTCCGAGTTCGGGGCCGTGCCCGAGAGGGTGATTACGCCGTTTCGATCAATCACACCGATCGACGCTTCTCTGGTCTCATCATGCTCCAACAACGTTCGTTCAATGCGTTGGGTCAAGTCACTCGTTAACATTTCTTGCTCCATTCTTTCTATTCCGGATCCAAAATTCCTGGCCAGATGGCGGATTGGCCCTCCGCTCACGGCCGACAAAGTACACGTTTGTGCGCCGGGCTAAGCATCTAGTTCCCAATCGCGGAAGATGCGTTCTGTCTCTTCGGCATGACGGGTCTCGTCGGCTAGCATCTCTTCTAGCTGTACTGCCAACCCTTTGTCGCCAAATTCAGTTGCTTCCTCCACGCGCTGGGCATAGGCCGAGATCGCTTTGCGTTCTGCCATTAGGATGGCCTCTAGCATGGCATGATTGCCTTTGGCACGGGGAACAGGCTCGGGCAACACCGTCGGTTCGCCGCCCAAGGCGACGATCTTGTTAGCAAGAAATTGCGCGTGTTGCTGCTCGTCCGGCACTTCCTCGAGCATGAATTGGGCGAGCTGTGGCCGGTATGGACCTGTGACCCGCGCAGAATAGGTCAGATATTGAACCATGGCCGAGAGTTCTGCGGCCAGATCGCTGTTAAGGCCTTCGATCAGATTGCTTGTATCGTTCTGCATCGCACTACTCCTTTGTATCAGCTGTATCAGCCGGTTATTCGAAGCGGTTGATTTTCTTCATGAACGTTGGCCGGGTCTAGGCTTGCGCGTAGCTATGCTCTTCTTGGACCATACCGTCCTCACCATGAATGATGAGCTTGCCTTTCTGATTGCGAGCAATCTCGCGGCCCTGGTCTACCGCCCCTTGCTTGGTTTCCGTTACGACAGTCGCCTTGTCGGCATCGGCTTTCATAACGGCCCAGCCATTGCGGTATGGAATAACATGATAGGGCAACGGCTCATCGGAGAGATTACTCCAGTTTCGAACGCGTTCCACGGCCATTGTGGCTGCAATGGGCGCTTTGTAGCCGAGTTCCAGCAGGGAGTCGGATGTTTCGGTCACCTTCTGGCGCATCTCGTCTGTCATGTCGCGCATCTCGTCCGGTAGATTCTCAGCCGAGAGTTGTTCACGAATCTCTTTGATGTTTTTCATTGGAATACCTCCATATCGTTAACGATAGAATCTCTCGTGATAGGCGATGGCGCCAGCGTCTCTTGTGACGATCAAATCGCTGTCTCATCGGAACGCTGTGCCTCCGTCCTGCTATTACAGCCTAGCGGCCGGGTGTGAATTACTCAATCTATCTAGATATAGAAGGCGGGCACATTCTGCGATTGGCCTGACGATAATCGCCGGTAGCCGAAGGCAAATGTGATATGATTGTTTGCGTTGAGCTTCGCCGGATAAGGGATGCCCGAACACGGCACAGCGCTTAGAATCGCGGAGGCAAAAGAACAATTAATGATCCGACTATTATTGGTCGACAGAGTGCGACTGGTTTGCGAAGTGATTGGTTCTGCCCTGGAGGGAGAGCCGGATATTCAAGTCGTGGGGATCGCTACAACGCTCGAAAACGCCTTGGAAATTATGCGGGGTGAGGCGTGCAACATCGTACTCATCAGTACCTCACTTCCCGATGGCGGCGCCTTGTCTTTGGTCAATGCCATTCGCGAAGAGTCGTTGGAGATGAAGGCTCTCGTGATTGGTGTGGCCGATTCGGAGGCCGTGATCATGGCCTATATCACGGCCGGCACGTCAGGCTATGTGTTGCGGGAAGACTCTCCCAGCGAATTGTTGGCCAATATTCGCGCTGCCTATGACGACAAAGCATTGGTCACGCCTGCGGTGGCGGCCAGACTGATCGCTCGGATCGCTGAACTGACGGATAAGCTCGCGGCCGTTGGCATTGATTCTACAGATTATGAGGAACTGACGCCGCGTGAGCGGGAGATTTTGGGCTTGATCGGCGAGGGGATGACCAACCAGAAGATTGCTGACGAGTTGGTGATTGAGCTCGGCACGGTCAAGAATCATGTGCATAGCATTTTGGACAAACTCAACGTTAACAGTCGCAAGGATGCGGCCCTCTATCTCTCTCTGATCGAAGATGGTCAAGACGCTGTCGACGGCGACGCGCCGCCGGTTGTCACATGATCGAATGGTATGGGGGGGCAGGCCAACAATCCGTCCTGATAGAGCGTCTACTTCCTCCCTCTTTTTT
Organism: uncultured Chloroflexia bacterium; assembly: GCA_963807905.1. Classification (GTDB taxonomy): domain Bacteria; phylum Chloroflexota; class Anaerolineae; order Caldilineales; family Caldilineaceae; genus JAGRCP01. The sequence goes on from CAWEEJ010000014.1 coordinate 18,598, forward strand.
GACTTGATTGGATCTTGTGGTTGCAGAGGATAAGGAGCAACTCGTCCAGGGAGACTCCGTCCAGCGCATGGCGTAGTTGCTCAATCCTTTCGCCTGCCTGAGTGCGCAACTGTATCTCAAGATGATTGCCATCGGTAGAAATGCCCATGACTGAAAGGTCGGGATTTTGCGCCGCGACCTCTATTGCAGTTGCGGGCAATTGTCCGTTCTCTGTCAGCGATGCGATCAGCCAGTCGGCCCGCACACGCTCAAGGACAGCGGGGATTCGCCACGGATCCTTGACCTCCAGGGTAAGCTGGGCGCCGGGCAAATTCTCAAGAATTTGGCGCAGCATGGTGCGAAACATGCGTGGTTGGTTCGCCAACAGCACGATATGAAGTCGATTATCCTCTTCTAGCTGGTTCAAGCTGTATACCTCGATTTTGCAGTCTAACAATTGGCATGCCGGAACTATGCTCTAATTGTAAGTCTGAGTGGCGACCTGTTATATGGATCAAGATATATGTAGAGGATACGCTTTGGGGTATGCAGCGATG
>CAWEEJ010000015.1:0-197747 GCA_963807905.1 uncultured Chloroflexia bacterium
CGGGGGGGATGACGTGCGCAGCGTCATCATCAACCACAGCGGCGCGCCGGCCGATTTGCCCCTCGCCAAGATCGCCGAGCGCCATATGCCCGACTGGCCCGGTATTCTTTTCGATTTTTGCATTGAACCGCAGGGTATGATCTTGCAAACCCAGCCGCTGGATGAAGTAGCGGACTCACCTCAGCCTTACGTTTCTCAAGCGATCAATGTCGCGTTTCTGGGCGACTTTGGTGATGATCTACCCACCAACGAGCAACTCTATGCCGGCGGTCAGCTCATCGCCTGGCTCTTGCGCCGCTATCCCCATCTCTCGATCGATGACATCAAAGGCATGAGCGAGGTGACGGATCATGAGTCGCCTGGCGAACAGTGGCTGCATGGCGTGGGGTGGCGCGATGAACTGCTGGCCAACGTGCGCAGGGCCGGTGGTCTGGTCGACCCCAGCGAGACCGAGCAGGCGCTCCGCGCTGAAACGGAAGAACTGACGCGTCGTCTGCAAGTGTCGGAGCGGAACAATCAGGCTCTGCAGGAGCAGCGTCGTCGTCTGCAGGAGGAGAATCAGGCGTTACAAACGCAGGTCGCTGCACCCGTACCGGCGACGCGCCGCGTGGTCGTGCCCCGGCCTGCGCTGCGCGACATCGCCGACAGGCTGCCCCGGCACCCGACACGCCAATACCCGCAGCGGTCACTCAATCAGATTACCCATCTGGCCGTTCACCACACCGCAACGCTGCGTACCGTCGGCCCCATGCGCATTGCTGAAATGCACGTGAATGCCGATCCCAGCCGCGGCAAAGAGGCCTGGCCCGGTATTGGCTATCACTACTACATTCATGCCGACGGCAATATCGACCAGACCAATCCATTGGAAAACGGGGCCTTCCACGTCTACCGGCACAATGGCTACACGGCCGGCATTGCCTTTGCCGGCAGCTTCATGAATGGCTCGACGCCTACTTCGGCCCAGCTTCGTTCCGGCGCGCATCTGCTCGCCTGGCTGATGCAAGAATTGGACATCCCGCTGGCGCGCGTTTGGGGACATCGAGAGTTCCCCGACAATATCACCGTCTGTCCGGGCAGCGAGTGGACCGGCGGCAAGCGCTGGCGTGATGAACTCTTCGAGCAGATCGAGCAGATTCAAAACGGAATCGGCATCAAAAGCGTGCGTCATTACCTGCTCTTTTGGCAGCGGCCCTATCCCGGCCCATTGGCCCAACGTGACTACATCAACGCCGTTGGCTACGTGGCCCGCTTCCGCCCCACGGTAGGCTTTGGCCCGGAAGACGCTCGGCAAGCGGAATATGTGACGATTGTGGGGGGGCAGTCGGGTGTTTCCGCTGCGACTGAGCAGATGCTGCGCGAAAGCGGCTGTAAGGTTGAACGCATCGCAGGACGCGATGATGAGGAGACTGGCCGAATGCTGGCCGAGTTGGTGCGGCTGGATCGTCGCTTCCGTACCTTTGATGTAGATTTCTAGCTGATTGAACCATCGTACGACTCTCAAAGGACTGCCGCTGTGTCACCTGCTGGCTCATTTCTCACCGAACCGCATGCTTTGGGCTCTGCCTATCCAGTCACTTTGCCCGACTTTCAGGGGCCGCTTGATCTGCTGCTTCAGCTGATTGAGAAGGACGAACTTGACATAAATGAAGTGAGTCTGGTCGCTGTGACAGATCAGTATCTCCAGACGATTGAAGCCATGGACGAAGAGCTGGAGCCGGGAGGGCTGGCCGATTTTTTGGTAATCGCCTCTCGTTTACTCTACATAAAGTCGCGCACGCTGTTGCCCAAAGCGCCAATGGATGATGAAGAGGAAGAGGAAGATAGCGCTGACGCGCTGATCCGTCAGCTGCTCGAATATCGTCTTTTTAAGGAAGTGGCAGTCCAATTGCGTACGCGCGAGGAGGAAGGACTGCGCGCCTATGTGCGCCTGGCGCCTCGACCGGAACTAGAGCGCCGGTTGGATCTTTCTGATGTGGACATGGATAAGCTGCAACGGGCGTTGCGGCGCGCTTTGGCCCGCATCCCCTCAGATCCGCCCATGCCGTCGGTCAAGACCTATCCAATTACTGTCGCTGAACAGATCGACAACGTGCGCAGCTACATCCTCAGCGCCCAGCGTCGTCAACAGGGGGCCGGCGAAGGCGTGAGTTTCACTGAGTTGCTCAGTCGAAACCAGACGCGCGTCGAGGTAATCGTAACGTTCCTGGCTGTCCTGGAACTCATCAAGCAGCGGGAACTGCTGGCGGAGCAGACGAACACTTTTGGCGAGATTATGCTCCAAGCGGCCCCGCGTGAAAGCGATGAGGAAGTAGAGGACCCGGTTGACGATTCCGCCGGAGATCAGCCCGGTGCCGCGTCAGAGCCAGAATCGCGCTGATGTTGTAGGCTCCCGGGCTTAGCGCCGCCGGCGCAGCCGCAGGTAGGAACCGCCCAACACCCCAGCTCCGCCTAAACTCAACCCGCCCAGGAAAAGCAGCATCGCTGGTGAACCGCTCGTTGCCGTTGCCACATTCAGTTGCGTCGCGCCAAAGCCACCGACAGGCGTCACGGTCGGCAGCGGCGTCCACGTCGCCGTGGGCGTAAACGTCGGTGACGGGGTGGCAGTAGGCGTCGGTGAGGGCGTGGCCGTGGGTGACGGCGTCGGTGTCGGCGTCTCTGTTGGGGTCGGCGTCGCGGTGGGAGCCTCGGTTGGAATGACTGCGGCCGCAGCCACCTCGACCGGAGGCGGCGGTTCCGGGGTTGCGGTTGGCGGCACTTCCACCTGCGGCGCACTCTCGTCCGGATAGAGAGCGAGCGCATCGACAAAGATCAGGTTGTCCCCCGTGCTGCGCGGATGGTCGACTAGGAAAAAGACCGTTATGGTTTCCCCTAATGCGCGGGCCCTGACGTCAATATTCACGTCGGGCGGCGGATAGTTGAGGATTCGGCCTTCTCCCCAATGCATGGGGCCCCAAATGACGGTCGGCGCATTGGGGTCCGTGCCGCCAGTGGGATCGATACCGAGCTGGCGGCCAAAGGTTTCGGGCGCATTGGGCGCCCCCCAGGCCAGGCTGGCGCGATAGCCGGCCCCTGGCGTCACGGCAACCTGGGTGTGAATGCCCGCCTTGAAGGTACCGCCAATGCTGCGGATCATCAGGCTGGGCGCGCCCCAAAAAGTGTCGTGGTGAGAGCTAAAGTTGGGGTTGCCCTCCAGAACAAATTCTGTCCAGCCATTTGGCACTTCGCGTGGGGCGCTGCCGCCAAATTCGCTCATATTGCAGACAGATTGAGGAATGACGTTGGGCGGATTGCATGGCTCTGAGGCAAAGGCTGTCTGTGGTCGGAGCAGCAGAACCGATATCCAAATGAAAGACCCGATCATCAAGATCCGGGCCAACGAAGATAGATCTCTTTTCATAGCCAACAGTATAGCCCTCTGCGACGGCAACGACAAATTTTGGGGCAAAACCGACATTGACAACCGGTGCATTCTGGGCCACACTATTGTCTTGAGGCGATGAAGAATGAGCGCCTGTCAATCGCCATAGGCTGCTCGGTCGAGTTTTGCCCAAACGTATGATTGATCAGAACACGTGCAATCGATACGCTGCAACGTTTCAAGCACCCAATATCCATACCAACGCCGACCTTCAGTGAGGTCGGCCTACTTTTTGAGGATGCCGAAACTGTGATTTTCTTCTGCCCCACTAGTGATTTTCGCGGCGAGGCCGGGCGTCGACCGCTACGCTGCCCGCTAACAGGAGATCCCCTCGAATTTGGCGAACTGCCCCGCTTTGATCCCGAGTTGATTGACCCGATGGCGCCGGGCCTCTGGCGCTACGGCGCCATGCTTCCGGTCGTTGCGGAAGGACGTGAACCGATTACTTTGGGCGAGGGATGGACGCCGCTGGTCCAGGACACCTGGTATGGCCAACCGGTCCACTGGAAGATGGACGCGATGATGCCAACAGGCAGTTTCATGGACCGCGGTGTAAGCGTCATGCTGAACTGGCTGGCGGGCATGCCGGACGTCCATCGCCTGGTGGAGGATTCCAGCGGCAATGCGGGCGCCAGCCTGGCTTGCTACGCTGCACGGGCGCGGATGGATGCCTGCATCTTCGTCCCTGAGCGAACGCCTGCGCCCAAGAAGGCACAAATACTGACCTATGGCGCTGATCTTGTGGCGCTGCCGGGTTCACGCGCCAGCGCCGCGCAGGCCGCGTTCAACGATACCCACTATGACCGCTACAGCGCCTATGCCTCCCATGCCTGGCAGCCTTCTTGGCTGCTAGGACAGATGACGTGCGCGTGGGAGATGTGGGAACAGCTTGGGCGCCGTGCACCTGATTGGGTCATCTCACCGACCGGTCATGGCGGCACGCTCTTGGGCATCTGGCGCGGTTTTCAGAAATTGCTTGCTGCTGGCTTGATTGATCGTTTGCCGCGTCTCGTCGCCGTTCAAGCCGAACCCTATGTGCCTTTTTACGAGGCCTTTCACAATGGCTGGGATCGCTGCCGACCGGTACAAGTCGCTACCGAAACCGTCGCCGAAGCCATTGCGATCAGCAATCCGATCCGCGACGCAACGTTGCTCTCGGCGTTGTCACGTTCTCAGGGCACCGTCGTGGCGGTGAACAATGATGAAATCCTGGCTGCACAAGACCGGCTCGCCACTCACGGCATCTTTGTCGAATTGACCAGCGCCACGGTGGCGGTTGCATTAGAAAAGCTGCGCTCGGAGATCGGTCCTGATGATCTTGTGACCGCCATTATGATGGGACACGGTCTCAAGAACCCGCCAATTGAGGTGTGATCGTGCATGTCATTGCCCGGATCAGCAACCGGTTCGGTTTCGCATAGAGCATCAATCGGTGCTATCATCTCCTTATCGTCAACGATCTCACTACAGCCTTGGATTTGAGCAACCGACATGCAGCCAGACTTTTCGGAACCGATCTACCTGGAACAGCAGCTGGGCGTCCGTGTTCAGGACAGAAAGCTGCTTGCCCAGGCCTTTACCCATCGCAGCGTCCTCAACGAAGTGGCAGATGACTCAGTGGTCGACAACGAGCGCCTCGAATTCTTGGGTGATGCGGTGCTGGAACTGGTTGTCAGTGAATATCTCTACGAGAATTTCCCAACGCATTCTGAGGGCGAATTGACCCGTTTGCGCTCCATTTTGGTTCGACGCGAGACTTTGGCCAACGTGGCCCAGAAGTTTCAGCTTGGAGAATTATTGCGGTTGGGAAAGGGAGAAGGGGAGAGTGGCGGGCGTCAGCGTTCGGCAACCCTGTGCGCCGTCTTCGAGGCTGTTATTGGCGCAATCTTTGTGGATCAAGGGATGGAGACCAGCCGCAGTCTCGTACTCGAACTGTTGGATGCCGACATCCAGCAGTTGACCAGCAACTCGACGACCAAAGACCCCAAGAGTCGACTGCAGGAATACGTTCAGAGTACCTTTGGCGAAACGCCCCGCTACAAGACCGTCTCCAGCAGTGGGCCCGACCACGCCAAACGGTTCGTGCAAACGGTGAATGTGGCCAAGAAGCCCGTAGGCGTCGGGCAAGGACTGAGCAAGCAGGAGGCAGCCCAGGCAGCGGCCTCGCTCGCTCTGGTACGTTTGGACCAGCAGGCTCCGGAGTATGTCCCCGATGAACCACTGGAGGAGAGTTTTACGCTGCCGCCTGTGGCCGAAATCTGGGCGCTGGCGCTGCCCAAAGGATAAGCAAAGCGTTGCCTACATCTGCACGAGGCCCTCGATTTCTCTGACCTCGTCGCCGCCTTGACCGTCCGCCTGGACGATCTTTTCGTCTTCCAGCTTCAAGCTAATCACCTTACTCACGCCGTCGTTGCCCATGGTGACGCCGTAGATGGCGTTGGCCCCTTCCAGCGTGCGCCGATTGTGGGTCACGATAATGAACTGCGTATCGGCGCTCAACTCGTCCTCGACCGTCTGCCGGAAGCGATCGACGTTGGCTTCATCCAGGGCCGCATCCACTTCGTCCAGCACGCAGAATGGCGTGGGGCTCACGCGCAGGATGGCAAAAATCAGCGCGCAGGCGGACAGCGCCCGCTCACCACCGGACAGGAGTGCGAGACTCTGGGGACGCTTGCCGGGCGGGCGGGCGATAATTTCAATGCCCGTCTCGGTAATGTTCTCCGGTTCAGTAAGCACGAGCTTGGCCGTACCGCCGTTGAAGAGTAGCTTGAAGAAGTGTTCAAATTGAATCGAGACGGCCTTGAAGGTCCGATCCAGTTCAACTTCCATCAGGTCATCCAGTTCACGAATGACTTTGCGCAAATCGCGCGCCGCGGCCTCAAGATCTTCCGACTGGCTGATCAAGAAGCCATGGCGTTCAGCAGCCTCTTCGTATTCGCGTGGCGCTTCCGGATTGACGTTACTGACCCGGCTGAGGCGTGCGCGCATCTCTCGCACTTCGCTCTCCAAGCCGTCGGGCAACTCCTTGACGACGGGCAACTCCTCCACGAAGGTTGCCAGGGGCAGAGGCGGTTGATAGGCGACATCGTCGCTTTCTTCAAGCGTCACAAGACCCAAATCATGCTCGATTTCTCGATGGAGTTGAGCAATCGTATCCTCAGCGCGTTGGCGCTGCAATTGCGCATGATTCCACGAAGATTCATCGTTGCGCAGCAACTGCTGGAGCGTCCGTTCGCGCTTCTCCTCATCGGCCTGATTGCGTTCGAGTGCAGCGAGCTCGGTTTCCGCCGGTTCGATTTCCTGGCGCAATCCGTTGATCTTGGTGCTGAGCTCATCCTCTTGTTCGTCTAGCCGATCGATCTGCTCTTGAAGCTGCTCGGATTCGGCGCCCAACTCCACAATACGCCGCTCCTTGGCCGCAATTTGGTCGACAATGCTCTGGAGGTTGCGGCGCTGGTTTTCTACCAAGGTCTGTTGACTGCGCAGATGACCCTGGGCTTCAGCCGCGGCGGCACGCAAGTCCGCCAGCTGACGTAGCAGTTCGTCGAGGCCGGCCTGGGCCACGTCACTCTCGGCTGCCTCCAATTCGGTTGCGTTGCTTTGCCGGACGGTCGCCAACTCGGCAAGACGCAGGTTGAGCGCCGCTTCTCGCTCATCCAATCGAGTCAGTTCTTCCATCGTCTGGCCAAGTCGTTCTGTCTGCCATTGCACGGCCTGGAGCGCCCGATCATGTTGGCGCCGCAACGCTTCAATCTGCTGATTTTGCTGGCGTTCAGCACGTGCTAGGTCGGCCAGCGTCTGTTGCGTTTGCTGAATCTGCAGCTGATTCGCTTCAATCTCAGCTGTAATCGATGCGCAACGCGTGGCGGCCTCGGTGGCCGCCTGGGATGCGCGTTCGACTTGCGCCGGCAGTTCGCGCAGTTCTCGTTCTCGCGCCAGGATGGAATCATCGCGACGACTGCGGTCGCTGCCACCGGTGACGGAGCCGCCCGGACGGATGATCTCGCCGGCGAGGGTGACAACAGTCGGTCGAGACCCCTTCGTGTGCGCGTCAAGCGCACGCCGCGCCGCATGTAGCTCTTCGGCAACCCAAACGCGCCCCAGCAGTTGAGCCACAGCATCGCCGATCGCCGCGTCAAAGGTGACCAGATCGGCGGCGTTGCCCAAAATACCGGCTGAATTCGGCGCAGGTATGCCGGGCAAAACATGGAGACGGTCTAGAGGTAGAAAAGTCGCTCGCCCTTGGCCGCCCTGCCTGAGGCGGTCGATTGCGGCTTGAGCCGTACGCCAGTCACGGGTCACGATGTTTTGCATGGCGCCGCCAAGCGCCGTCTCAATGGCTTTGTCCAGGTGAGAGGGCACATGAAGCATGGCTGCCACAGTGCCCAGCACGCCTGCAAGCTGCGCCTCTCCGCTTTGTGCGCTCTGGAGAATCGTTCGTACGCCACTGGCATAACCGGCGCCTTCATCATGCAAGCGCTGCAGTAGATCCAGGCGTGTCTGCAGGCGATCAACTGCACGATCTGCTTCCTGGCGCGCTTGCTCGGCGGCGGCTAGCTCTTGCTGCCTGCTCGCCATGGCAGGCTCCATGTCTGCAATCGTCGCTTCAAGCGCCGTCACCTCTTCTTCCAGGCGCTGGCGTTTTTCTTCCTGGTCACGGAGTGCAAATTCATGTTCCTGAGCGCTTGTCGCCGCGGCCTGCTGTGCACTTTCCTGGGTTTCCGCGTCTTGTGTCAACTGGGCGCGTCGCTCGGCAAGCTGGGTCAGGCGGGCGGCGCCTTCAGTCTGTTGACGGGTTGCGTCTTCCAGAACGCTGCGGGCGGCATCCAGCGCATCCTGCAACTGATTGCGCTCCTCCTGGCGCTGTGCCAGCACCAGCTGGATCGCGTCAACGTCGGCTTGGCGCCGCATCGACTCCTCACGCGCAGCGGTAACCTGTGCCGTCGTCTCCTCAACGCGTGCTTCCACGGTCTGCTGCTGTAGGTTGAGTGGGGCGAGCTCGCGCTGCATCTCTTCGCGACGGGATTGGTTCTGGCGCTGCCGCTCTCGCGCAACGGCCAATTCGCGGCTGGCGCTTTCGGCCGCTTGGTGGAGGCCGCTGCTCTTGCCATGCAGCCCGCCAAGCTGTTCGCGCAATTCGCTCTGGCGGGTGCGGAGCACCTCGATGCGACCGGCCATATTGTTGAGCGCGTGCTGACGTGTCACCACGCTCTGCTGAAACTTTTTTTCTTCGCTATTAAAGCGTTCCAGTTGGGCAATCGCATCATGCCAGCGGAAACCATACCAAACGCGCAACAATCCGCGCAGGTCGTTGGCAATTTGCTCACGCTCGTAGGCCCGATCCGCCTGGCGCTTCAAATACTTGAGCCGCGGGCTGAGCTCCGCCACGATGTCCTGGACACGGGTCAGATTTTGCTGGGTGGCATCCAATCGGCGCAGGGTCGTCTTGCGTTTGAGCTGATAGCCGGTGATGCCGGCCGCTTCCTCAAAGAGCGCGCGTCGCTCTTCCGGCGCGAGGCTGAGCACCTTGTCGATCAGCCCCTGGCCGATCAACGCATAGGTACGCTTACCGAGTCCGGTTTGGGCCAGCAACTCGGTGATGTCCATGAGGCGCACGCGCTGACCGTTGATAAAGTACTCGTTATCGCCATCGCGATAGGCGCGGCGGGTGATTTCGAGTTCCTCGTAGTCAATCGGGATTTCGCCGCTCCGATTGTCGAGCGTCAAGCTGACTTCGGCCATCCCCAGCCGCGCCTTCTTGTCGCTACCGGAGAAGATTACGTCGCTGGTTTTCTTTGAGCGCAGGAGGCTGAAGCTCTGCTCGCCCAGGCACCAACGGACGGCGTCGACGATGTTGCTCTTCCCCGAACCATTGGGACCGACCACAGCCGTGATGCCGGGGTCGAAGACGAATTCAGTTTTTGTGGCAAAGGTTTTGAACCCTTGGATAACGACTCGTTTGATGCGCATAAAAAATCATTCGGTGCGATGGCGATGTTCGTGCAATCGATTGGGTGGTACCTGCGGATAACGCTGATTCGTGCAATCGAGCGGTCGGAAGCCAAGCCTGGCTATAGCACTCGGTCGCGGCAATCACTCAACGATGAGACTGGCACCGGTTGAGCCTGTCGAAACGAAGCGAGTTGACGCTGGCTCGGATGAACTGAAATCTCTACGAGAACATGACTTTCATGGATGCGACCGCCTCTGCCTTCGACCCTTCGACAAGCTCAGGACGACGCAGGCTCAGGCGGCGGCAATCCAGTGGCGCAGGCTCCTTCGGCGTTGCTGCTACTCACCTGCTCGGGTCCAAGCCGCTTACCCGTTGACAAAAAGGCTGCGCCAGGGGCCGGGCAGCATATATTCGAGCAATAGCGCCAGAATGAGCAGGCCTAGAGATGTCAGCAAGAGCGTCCGACGTTGTGTCCAAATTCGCGCAGGCGACCAGTTCCCCGTCCACATGGGTTCAGCAAAGAGCGCGACAAAGCCGATGAACGCAGCAATGCGCAGCATGGCCCATGGGAAAAAGATGACGAGTGCGGATACTCCCTGATCCAAATTGGCCAGCACTTTGCCGCTTACGAATGCGGTCTGATTGACGGTTTGCAGCAGCGTCCAGACACCAATTAGGCCGCCGCTCACGTATGAGCCTACCGTCACGGCCAGGAATTCAATCAATCTGGACACGGGCGTGGTCTGCTCAGTGCCGGGGTACGCTACATCTGTGTAGAGCCATTCAAGCGTCGACGTGCTCAGATCGAAACCGCTGCGAATTGCGCCATCAACGCGATCGCCAGCCGCATATGCCACCCAGCCAATGACGAGCGCCTGAATCAACACCCAGAGCACCAGCATCCTGAGGGCGGGGCCCAGAGCGTCCGCGCCGCCTGCAGAGCCGGTACGCAGCGCCACGCCGAGGAGGATCGTCAGGGTCACGCTCTGCAGCAGAATCAGCAAAAAGGCCTGGCCGAAGAAGGCCGGAATAATTGTGGTTAGGATGGCAAAGACGGCGACCGCTGCCAAAAAGAGCGGATCGCGTGCCACGCTATACTCAGAGTTCATGTGGGTTGCAACCCTTTTTCAGCGGCTCGTTTGGCCCAACGCTCAAGCCTGAAGATTATATCATCGGCCAATCGTCTGACCTAACATACGTCTTTCTGAGGGTGCCTACTACATTGGAGGGCAGTACACGAACGGACTGGTCGCTTTCGCTAGTGCAGCCCTCCAAAATGAGATGCCCCCTCGTTCTTTACGGGGAGGATGGCTCACCTGGCGGGTTGCTAGGATGAGCATCCTTTCCCACAAAAAAGAGGCGCCCGAACGAGCGGGCGCCTCCAGACTGATTGGATCCGTTGCTACTGTGTCAACAACCAATCGACCAGACTCTGCAATTCTTCTTCTGTCATCTGTTCAGCCAGGTTAGCGGGCATGACGTTGGCGTTGTAGCCGGTATTCACGTACTCGTTGGGTTTGACGATGCTGTTCGTGACGTAGGTCTCGGCATCTTGACCCTCGACACGGGTCGGCGCAGTCTCGGCCAGGTTACCCAGATGCGGACCCACAGGTCCACGGTTGGTGTCCGTCTGATCCTCATCCAAATTGTGACAGCCCACACAGCCCAGGGTGTTGAAGAGCGTCTCTGGATCGCGTGGCTCGTCGCTCACAACCGCGTCGCCCTCGGCCGGTGGCTGAGCCTCTACACCGCCGATTGAGTAGTTCACGGCGCCAGCAGCCTCTGCGGCAGCAATAGCCTGCTCCAGCTTCATGTCATACCCCGGTTCGTCAGGGCTGTAGGGAAGCTGCTTGGAGAGCGCATCCTGATAGAAGATCCACGGATCTTCCTCGGGCGTTTGGGCCAAGGCTTCTGCTTCCCAGTTCATGACAAAGAGTACCAGATGATCAATCTGATCTGGACGGAGTGGACCGCCAAACTCATTGCCCCAGGTTGGCATCACGTTGACCCACTGGGTGTCGGTCTTTGTCGGACGGCCAGCATGTAGGGTCAGGGCAATATACTGATCCATCGTACCGGACCAACCTACGTCGTCCAGGCGCTGGGTAAAGTAGTAGCGGCTGTTGAGCGCCGGCGCCACGTTCGGCGGCAGGCCCTTGCCATTGCCAGCATGGCAGGAGGCGCAGTTGCCATAGAAGAGCTCGGCGCCCAACTCGATACTGCGGCCGTCCCAACTGGCCGTTTGGGCTTCCATTCTCGGCGTTTCGATCATGCCCTGGAAGAGTATGATCGCCAGTGTGAGCAAGATGAACAGGGTGGCCAGGCCGATCTTAGCGATGGGTGATCTGACGTAGAGAAAGTCATACCAAGGTTTACGCATGATACCTTATTGCTCCTCTGCCGCATCCGTGAGGAATCTGAAGTCCTTGAAGCCGTACTCTTCCCAGTACAGAGAATCCTGGTGCAGGAAGAAGTGGCGTTCAAACGTGTTATCCAGGCCAGTCGCATCTTGCCAGAAAATTTCCCAGTTCAGACGCTTCAACTCAGGCTGCTCCTGGGTAACGGTCAGGATGCCATACGCCTCATTGAAATCCGGATCGGACCTGTCCCACGTTTTAAGGCTGAGCTCAAACTCATGCAGAATGTCATGCATGTTTTCGGAACAGCGTGGCAGCATGACGTTAATTACAGGAATGCGCGACCAGATCTGAACCGGAATGGGGCAGGGCTCAGCCACAAAAATCTCGGACGGATGCAAGCGAGAGTCATAGATGCCATTGGGCACCTCATCATAGCCGACTTCACGTACCAGCCCTGCGCCTTCTTCGGGCATCAATTCCTGGACAACTTCCACCGCCGGGCCCGCCTGGGCCGCGTACTGGGGCGTGCCCATGTAGCTCAGGATAATCATGACGACGCCGGCGACGATGCCGCTGATGATCGCAACGCGGCGATCCTTGGCGCGACGGCTCGGATTGGGATCCAGATAGGGGATCGCCATGAGCAAGACTAGCAGCACGCCGGGCAGTACCACGCCAGCGATGGTCTTGTCGGCAATCTTCAACAATCCTTGCAACCAGTAGAAGTACCAGGGCGCCACCGTGTGCAGGGGCGTCACCTGGGGATTGGCGATCGTTTCCAGCGGCGCCGTAAAGAAGAAGGTGGCGGCCAGAACCAAGAAAGCCGAGAAGCCGATCAGGAACGCTGCCTCATCGATCATGACATCAGACAGGAAGTAGACGCGGCGGTCAGCCGGCACCTTGTTGGCTGTGTCCTGGCCCACTTCTTCCTCTTGCGCCGGCAAGCTGATGCCGAAGTGCACAACCTTGTAGTAGTGCACAAAGAAGAAAAGGAAGAGCACAAGCGGCAAGAAGAGCACGTGAAGCAGATAGAAGCGCAGCAGGCCGTTGGCGCCAATGTCTGGCGCGCCGCGGGCAAGCAAGTTAACCGTCTCGCCCACGATGGCCGGCGGCACGGCTTCAGCCATAGACGTACCAATCGTCACTGCCCAGAAGGCAAGCTGATCCCAAGGCAGCAGGTAGCCCGAAAAGCTCAAGAAGAGCGTGAGCACCAGTAGGATGACGCCCGTGAACCAGGTGAACTGGCGGGGCGCTTTGTAGCTGCCTGTCAGATAAGTACGCACCATGTGTAGGGTGACGATAGCCACCATCGCTTCCGCACCGAGGCGATGCAGGTCACGCATGAATTGGCCAAACGGGACATTGCTTAGAATGTTGAGCATGTCTGCGTAGGCGCGTTCAGGCGATGGTGCGTACCAAATCATCAGGTACATGCCCGTAACGACCTCAAAGAAGAAAATGTAGGTCGATAACAGGCCGAGGCGGAACGTGTGCGTAAAGCGCGTTACGCTCTCATGGTAATACGAAGGTTTGATGTGAAGTAAGAAGGTTTCTGAGTGTGGCTTCAGCCGCGGATTCGGTCGGCCGGGCGCTTCACCGCGCAACATGCCACGGAATTCACCGGCGCTGATGCCCGCGGTAACCCGCGTAAAAACATCGTCCGCCGCGCTTCCCGCGCTCTGCAGAAATCCCTTCTTTTCAACATCGGGTTGAACAGCCATTGGAACTCCGTTTCTTTCCCAGACCAATTAGTTTCTACGAAGCCATCAACAGTGAAATGCTTCTCAGAGGTTTACAACCAGTTGTCGTAGTAAGTAATTTAGGCAGGAGCCTTGGCCGGCGAATCGGCGGCCGGCTCGCCATTGACGCGAGCACCGGTATCCACCACAAATTCGCCATTTTCTTCCGTAATCACGAAATGATCGAGCGAACGGGGGGCAGGACCTTCAATAAAGTCGCCTTCACGCGTGAACTTCGAGCCATGACACGGGCACTCAAAGCTGTTGTTTTCACCAACCCATTTATAAAGGCAGCCTAAATGTGTACAGACCATGTAGATCGCCTTGGGGCCCTCTCCTTCAATATTGACCCACCAAAATTTGCCAGCGCTCTCTGCGATCGGGGCGGCGTCTGCAGGCGGGACGCTGGTGGTCGGTCCCATGTAGAATTTGCCGCCAAATTCACCAGCCTGGAAGCGGGGATACATGAAGAAGAAAGAGACAACGCCAGTCTGCAAGAGGAGTAGCCCCATGGCGCCGCCCCAGGCATACGTCATGAATTCGCGCCGGTTCATCTGACGCGTCTCATATTGCGCTTCGGATAGACTTTCTTTAGGGCGGAAGACTGAAGCGGTCGCTGCCGAAGCGGGTATAGCAATGGCAGCGCCGTTGCCACTAATCAACACTTCGCCATTTGAGGCAGAGGCGACAGCAATCTCGTCATTCTCTGCGGTCGCTGCTGCCAGCGTACCCGTAACGCCATCTGCATCTGCGTCGACGGTCACCGCTTTCACATCAGCGCTTTCCGTATCGATTGCCGCAACAACCGTCTCGCCGGCTTCGGTTTCAGCCACGGCAACAACGGTTTCAGCCTTGTCTGGTGTGCCAGTTGAAGCTCCTGAGGTAGACTCAGCTGCAGCCGCCGCGGCCTGATTCTTTTTTGCCGCTTCCTGCGCTTTTTTCTTCAGTTCTGCGATGCGATTTGCCCGCTCGTCGCCGCTCAGGTCGGAGATATTTGCCATATGGGTCCGGTCTCCTTCAAGTAGTTCCGGTCGCGGCCAAATGATGCGCAGTTTCGTGCGTTATGCTGCCTTTGACCGCCACGATCAGTAGTACGGGGACAATTGTCTGCCAGACTACAATTGGTTGTCGACTATAGCACACGCATCTGGCCTTGTCAAAATTATCACAAACTTTCAGACCCTACAATTTGCGACCGAATTGAGCCCATATTAGCGTCATTTTCGGACGAAGTTCGTGGGGATTGTTCCATTATTCACAATAACTTTAGAATCAACTTTGACATCAGCTAGGCGTAGTCGGGTGGACTTGGCCAAACGCGCAGCGTGAAGTGCAAGGCGTATCCAGCGCTCGACGGCGCATTGCCTTGCACTTCACGCTGCGTGTTTCAAGTAGCGTCAGAGTTGCATCAAACGTCTATAACGCCCCCAATTGCTCCGCCACCTGGGTGTGGAGCAGCTCAAGCTCGCGCTTGCGATCCTGCTCACGCTGGACGACCTCGGGCGGGGCCTTGCCGGTAAAGCCGGGGTTGTTGAGCATGCCGTCAATTCGCTTGAGCTGCTTGTCGACATTCGCCAGCTCCTTTTCCAGACGCTTGCGCTCTGCCTCCAGGTCGACCATGCCGGCCAGGGGGAGGAAGACGGTCACACCGCCTGCCGTCACGGCGGCAGCTTTGGCCGGGGCTTCCTCGTTCGAGGTTAAGACTGCCTGATCACGGTCGATGCGGGCGAGGCTTGCAAGCAGGGGGATGTTTGCTTCAATTAGCGGCGCGTATTCCCTTGCGTTGAATTGGGCCACGATGCGACGGGCCGGCTCCACGTGGTATTCGCTGCGCACATTGCGAATGGCGCGTACGATTTCCTGCATCCGTCCGAAACGATCGGAAGCGGCCTCATCGAGCGCTCCCGCTTCTGCGGGCCAGTAGGCCAGCATCAGGGCGGTCTCTTCTTCGGCCATGCCAGGCAAATTTTGCCAGATGGCTTCGGTGACAAAGGGCATAAATGGGTGCAAAAGCCGCAGGCTCTGCTCCAACACGTGCGCCAGCACCTGTCGCGTTGCTTGGGCTTCTTCTGGCGTGCCGTCATACAGCCGCACCTTTGCGGCTTCGATGTACCAGTCGCAATACTCATTCCAGAGAAATTCGTAGAGCTGGCGGCCGGCTTCGCCCAATTGCCAGGACTCGATCAGGCGTGTCGTCTCGCTGGCCACCACGGCCAGACGATGGAGGATCCAGCGATCGGCCAGCGATCGCTCTGCCTCAGGCGGCAACGCATAGGTGGTCGCGAAGCGGTTTTCACCGGCATCAAGCGGCATTTCGGCATCGTCCAGGTTCATGATGACAAAGCGAGCTGCGTTCCAGATCTTGTTGGCGAAGTTGCGATTCGCCTCGATTCGGTTTGCACTCAACTTCATGTCATTGCCCGGCGTACCGCCCGTCAGGAGCGTGAAGCGTAGCGCATCCGTGCCATATTGGTGGATCAGGTCGAGCGGGTCGAGCACGTTGCCCAGGCTCTTGCTCATCTTTTGCCCGCTCTCGTCGCGCACCAGGCCATGAAGGTAGACCGTGTGGAAGGGCACCTCACCGGTGAACTTCATGCCCATCATAATCATGCGCGCCACCCAGAAGAAAAGAATATCGTAACCCGTCTCCATGACCGATGTTGGATAATAGGTAGCCAGATCTTCTGTCCGATTAGGCCAGCCGAGCGTGCTGAAGGGCCAGAGTCCGCTGCTAAACCACGTATCCAGCACGTCCGGGTCCTGTTCGAGCGCCACGGTTGTGCCATAGTGGACGATGGCTTGCTCCATGGCTTCGCTCTCGCTACGGGCTGCAAAGGCGTGGCCGTCCGGACCATACCAGATGGGAATGCGGTGGCCCCACCAGAGTTGGCGACTGATGCACCAATCTCGGATATTCTCTAGCCAGTGGAAGTAGACCTTTTCAAAGCGCTCGGGGACGATTTGAATGCGACCGTCACGCACGGCCTCTAAGGCGGGTTCGGCCAGGGGCTGCATGCGGACGAACCATTGCGTGCTGATCAAGGGCTCAATAATCTCGCCCCCCCGCTGCGAGCGAGGCACGCGCAACGTGTAATCGTCGCTCTTGATCGTCAGGCCGGCTGCCTCCATGTCGGCCCAGAGCTGCTCGCGCGCGGCAAAGCGATCGAGCCCAACGTATGGACCCGCCTCTTCGTTCAGCGTGGCGTCCTTGTTCATGATGTTGATGATCGGGAGGTGGTGACGCTGACCGATCTCGTAGTCATTGGGATCATGGCCGGGCGTGATCTTGAGCGCACCGGTGCCGAATTCCCGGTCCACATATTCGTCGGCAATGATTGGAATCTTGCGATCCAGAATCGGCACAATCACCTTGCGCCCGATCATGGCCTGATAACGCTCGTCCTCGGGATGGACGGCCACTGCCGTGTCGCCCAAGATGGTCTCGGGCCGCGTTGTTGCGACAGACACATACTCGTCGCTATCGGCGAGCTGATATTTAAAGTAGTAGAGCTTGCCCGGCTCTTCGGCGTACTCCACTTCCAGATCCGAGACTGCAGTTTGCAGGCTGGGTGACCAGTTGACGAGATAGGTGTCCCGGTAGATCAGGCCTTCATTGTAGAGCGAAATGAACGCATTGAGGACCGCATCACTCAGGCCGTCATCGAGCGTGAAACGCTCACGCTTCCAGTCGCACGAGATGCCCATGCGCTTCTGCTGCGCCGTGATTCGGCTGTGGTATTCGTCTTTCCAGTCCCACACCTCCTGCACAAAGCGATCTCGCCCGATCTCCAGCCGGCTTGTGCCTTGCTGCTCCAGCTTGCGCTCCACAACACTCTGAGTGGCAATCCCCGCGTGATCCGTGCCCGGCACCCACAGCGTCGGCCGGCCCGTCATCCGGTTGTAGCGAATCAGCAGATCCTCGATGCTGCTGGTGATGGCATGGCCCAGATGAAGCGCACCGGTCACGTTGGGCGGCGGCATGGAAATGACGAAGGGCTGTGCGTCTGCCCTGACCTGACCGAGTTCGATTTGCGCTTCGGGGCGGAAGAAGCCGTGGTGTTCCCACCACTCATAAAGCTCCTCTTCAACTTTCAGGTGTTCATATGCCTTGGGCATGGCTGTATCGGGCATTGCGTTCCTCTACCGTCTCTCATGGTACGACTTGCCGTAGAATAATGTGCGAGTCGTATCGGTTCTGTGAAAATTTCTGTGAAAATTGCCAAAAAAATGAAAACAAAAAGTCGCTTCTCGACAAGGACGAAGCGACTCCGCGGTACCACCTTGTTTGCTGATCGAGGCATTTCGTTTCATGGCCGATATCAAGCTGATACCGACATCTTTCTATATGAAACTAAACTGCCTGAACAACCGTCTCAACGCTGTAACGGGCTGACCCGGACGAAGTTACTCACCTTCACTTCATCAACCTTCCCGGTGACTTCTCTGCGGTGCTGATGATCGAAGCTCCCAGCCAAGGCCTCGACTCTCTGACATCGACCTACAGATACTCTTCCGGTGCACTGTTATTGAGCATATTCAAACGCTTGAGGGGAGTATACATGGCGCCTGAATGCCTGTCAAAAGCAGCGACAGAGCGTCGGCAGATTGGAGGAATTACGTGCCGCGCCAGGAGACGCTCAGCGTAGGATATTTGGGCGGGGAACGCCTGATTTCGGCTGAATTGAATCATTTTGGGCAGGATTCTTGACGTAGGTAAACGGTCCGGGTTCTGTCACGCTCTAATCATTTTTCTTTAATGAAAGGGAAGTATGATGGGCCGAGCGTGTCGAGTTCGCTGCGCTATGACATGAAAGGAAGGATTGCGAAATGAGTTATCAGACTGCGACCAACGAGTTCGGTGTACAGCATGCCAGCCAGCTGAATCCCTGGATGGTCTCCATGAATGGAGGGAGCGCCGCCGTTGCCGACCTGAGTCAGACAATTCATGCCGCGCGCTTGGGCGATGAATCCGCCTTTGCTGCTCTGGTCTATCAATACCAGGCGTCAGCCGAGCGCGTGGCGCAACACATCCTGCGTACGGAAGAGGCCGCAGCTGATGCGGTACAGGATGCCTTGATCAAGGCCCACCGCGCCATGCCGCGCTTCGAGGACGGAAACTTTCGCTCCTGGTTGCTGCGCATCGTTACCAATACCTGCTACGATCACCTGCGCCGGCAAAAGCGACGTATGGCTATGAGCCTGGACGAGCTCATTGACGATACCGGACTTGAATTGCCGGCCAAGAACGAAGAAGAGACAATCAATCCTGAGTTTGTGACCATTCACCGGGAAAGCATGGATCATCTGCTCGCCAAGATCGACGAACTGCCTGCCTGGCATCGCAACGTGGTTCTCCTCGTCGACGTCCATGGCTACGACTATGCTGAAGCCGCTGAAGCGCTTCAACTGCCACTGGGTACGGTCAAGTCACGCTTGAGCCGCGCCCGCGCCGCCCTCCGCGACAGCCTCACAGAAGCCGGGCTCGTACCGGCTCATCTGACGCCCCAATAAGGCGGTGAGAGGGAGGGATGATCAGACGGCAATGGCGCCCCATTTCTCCTTTCTCACTCCCTCTGTTTATTCACGCTCCGCCAACCAAACCGATCGCCAATGGCCCACGCTGACAAAGCCCAGTTTGCGATAGACCGCGCCCGCAGCGGGCGTCTCCCAATAGAGGATCGGCTGCTTGCCGTCGTCCAATAAGGCCTGACAGAGAGCCGAGCAGACGGCCTGGCTCAGCCCACGGCCGCGCGCGCCGGGCGGCGTGTAGACGCCGCCAATCATGGCCAGGTTGGCCGTTTCGGCATTGGTGAGGGCAACCGAGATGATGGCGTCTGCTTCTTCTGCCACGAAGACGCGCGTATCGTGCAGTGGCCGTTTTATCGCAGCGACGCTTCGCCGCATCGCTCCGGCATCGCCATAAAAATCGGTGAGTGCATCGAGATCCGCAACACCGGCCTGACGGACCCGTACCGCTGCGGGCGTTGGCTGCGGCCGGAATGCGGCTGCGTCGAGCTGCATGAGCTCTTCCTCGATCACTTTGACCGCCTGGTACCGGGTCAGCCAGGGGAGGATTGACGCGGTGCCACCTGGGTTGTCCTGCAACCGTTCGGCCGTTATCGGATGCTGTTCCAGGGTTGCAGCCAGTGCGGCCCAGTCGGCATCAGGCGTGCCGAAGAGCGCCCAACCGCTCATATAGCGATTGAGCACGGCGCGCAGCGTACCGTCTTGCCCAAAGTCACCCCAGAACTGGCACAAGCTGTTCTCAAAGCCAAGTGTCTCCAGATTGCCCAATAGATAGAGATTCATGGCCGGTTGCCGGGACAACAAGACCACAGTTGCCCGTCGATCCGCCTCATTGAGTTCTCTAATCACGCCGTTACGCTCACCCATTCGCGGATTCTTCATCAAACGCCCAGCGTCCAGGCCCATGCTGCTCAAGGTAGCGATCAATCGCGCCGGCCATGTCGTCCGCGGCGTTGCGCGGCTGGCGCCGCATCCAGACGCCGAAATCGCTGGTCCAGGGATCGCCCGTCATGAGGGTGCGCAGCGTCAAGCGTGACATGGGGGCGCCGGCTTCGTTTAGGCCAGATTCTGCGTAGGCGACAGGGATAACGCTGTGGTCATATTCGACTTGACAGAAGGTTGGTTGCCACCGCAGGGCGTCCGCCGACTTTTCAAGATCCAGAAGTACGTACTGGGCCCGTGCGTCACCGTTATAGGGCAACCCGACCGCGCCGGCGTTGACAATGCGCCAATCATCGACCTGCCGATCAAGCGGACGATGGGTGTGACCGCAGATAACGACCGGTTCCGTCACGTCCGCCAGCGCATCGCGCGCCGCGTCATCCGACATAGCCGGATAGAAGCCCACATGGGGATTGCCCGGCACGCCATGAACGAGAAAAATCGGCGGTGCACCGTCAAAGCGGATGTGCATGCTTTCAGGCAGCGTGCGGATAGCGGCCAGGTGCTCGCAACGCAGATGCTCTTGCGTCCACCAGAGAATGGGGAAGCGGTGGCGCTCGGTAAAGGGCCACCAGTTGTCGGATGTATTGATGACGCCGACGACCAATTCGTGATTGCCTTGAATGGCGGGCCAACCCAAGTCGTCAACCAGGTCCATCACTTCGTTGTTCCAGGGACAGCGATTGATCTGGTCGCCGGCAAGAAAGACTGCATCGGGCGACTGAGTCTTCAGATGGGCGAGCGCCGCTTCAAACGCGGGCAGGTTGCCGTGGATGTCGGCCAGAAAGGCGACACGCATAGGAGTTTAGACCTTGCTATTGTGAAGCGGATCGAGCGCACGCACTGCCTTGTCGCGCTTGGTGGCAGCGAGGTAGGCGGCGAAGGTATCTTCCATACTGCTGTCGGGATCGTAGCCGTTGTGATAGGCCCAGCGGAAGAAGGTGATAATTTCCGATTGGGCCGTTACCACCTCCCAATAGAAGAGCTGACTGATGACGCCTCCCGCCTCCATCATGCCTGTGGTTTCGAAGGCTTCGAGGGTGGGGCGCCTGTCGTATTCCACCTGATGATGGGTCACACGCCAGCCGCCTGGTTCGTCATGCTCCGGCACGTCGCTGAGGATGGCAAACTGGGCGCGACAGTCGCCGTTGAGCGGAAGACCCGCGCTTCCCGGGTTGACGATATGCCATTGCCGGCGCAGGCCGTTTGACTTGCCCGTGAAGAAGTCCCAGTGGGGCATAGAATCGAGCAACTCGGTCGGGTCGTCGTTCCAGCGCACATGGCGGTCGATCTGCACGTGGGTATGGGCGGAGACCAGCGTGGCCTCGGGCAGCTCTTTGATTTCGTCGACGATTTTTTCCTCAGGCTGGCCATTGTAGAAGCCGACCCGGTTGCGTCCGGGCACACCGTGGGCCACGCGTATGGGCTGCGTGCCGGGAAAGTAAAGCGTGCGCTCGTCGGGCAGCGCAGCCAAATAGTTGCCGGAGGCAGGGTCGAGATGGTCTACGAGCCAGTGAAGCTGCCCCCAACGCGAGCTGTCGTCTGCATTGGGCACGGCGCGTTCGGTGCCCCAGTCCAAATAGTAGAACTCGTGATTGCCGCGCACGACGAGCCAGTTGAGATCGCGCACGGTGGCGACAACTTCCGGGCTAAAAGGGGTGCCATTGATCAGATCACCATTGAGGATCACGTAGTCGGGCTGCAGGCGCTCCAACTCAGTGCGAACGGCCTCCAAAGCCGGCAAATTCCCGTGGATGTCGGCAAGTACAGCAATATTCATTGTCACAGATTCCTACGCTTTGAATCCTACGCTTTGAATCCTACGTAAGTCGTCAGCCGCCAGGCAGATTGCTGCCGCCTTGGGCGTGCTACCGTGAGTTTGTTCGATGATTGTGTAGTCTACTGGTGGGACAAGGAAAGAACAAATGAGGCGGCTTGCTGCCAGGTATTCCTGTCGCCACGCTGTGTTCGACGTGTCGCCAATGCTTTGTGATGCTGAGGCGCGCCCTGTCGTGTGCCGCTATGACCTGTGTCGCTGTGAAAGGAGCAGAGCCATGAAACTTTTGAATTGGAAGACGAGTAGGCGCGCGCAAGGCGTGCGTGTAATGGTGGTCCCGGTGGTGGCCTTCATTCTACTTACCGTGCTTGTCGTCAGCGTCTGTATGGGGGCACCATCTCCTACAAATGATGCCGTCCCCAACTTGATCGGTCCGGTCTATCCACCGCCTGGTGGCATCGATGTCGCCTTTGCGGGTGAAATGGGCCTTGGCAGCGGCATGGTCGTCACGTTTACGAACCCGGACCTAACGCATTTCGAACACCTGTACTGGGGACCCATGGATGCGTCCAGCGTTCAGTTGGCGCTCGACGGTGCCGTTGACGCTGCCGGCGAGACGCTCTCTTTTCGTTCAGGCGAGTCTGATCTGGAAAACGGTGTTGCGGTCTGGCTGGGCGAAGCAGAGCTCACCTACCTGACGAGTGATTGGCAGACGGAGGTCGTTTCCACGCGGCTCTCGATGACGGCCAGCGACGCAGGTGGCCCGCTGATCATGACTGTGGGTGCAGACGTGGACTGTGAAGAGAGCGGAGCCGTCCTGGACGTGCCAGGTGACTATCGCATTAATCTGTTGATGTCCGTCTATTTCGATGGAGCGTGGCAGCCGGCAAGCGCGGTCTTCAACGATTTACAGACGCCACAGGATCATCAAGTCATCGCCAATCTCTATGACGCCTTCTTTTTTACGGAAGTGCCGATAACCGATCTGACGGCCGATAACAGCGGGCCCACCGCACTGGGGGAGGCAACCGCGCTGACGGCCACGGTCAGCGGCGGGACTGGTATCAGCTACACGTGGGATCTTGGCGATAGCACGAGTGCGACCACGCCGCTCGTCATTAACGTCTATCCGGCGGTCGGCATCTATACGGCAACCGTGACTGCCTCCAACACCGCGGGACTGAGCAGTGCGGAAACCATCGTGGTCGTGGAGGAGCCGATTAGCGGCTTGACTGCACTGGCTACCACGCCCGTTCGCACGGATGAAACGGCCAGCCTGACGGCCACGATCAGCGGCGGGAGCAACGTCAGTTATACCTGGGCCTTTGGTGATGGCGACAGCGGGAGTGGGGCAATGGTGGAGCATCTATATGGCACTGCCGGCAGCTACACCGTAACGGTGACCGCCACCAATGCGCTCGGTTCCACTGCGGCGCAAACGGTGGTCTCAGCAGAAGATCCGATTCTCGATCTGACTGCGCTCAGCAATTCGCCCGTCAAGATCGGCGAGACGGCGTTCTTGTCTGCAACCGTTGGCAGCGGCAGCAATGTGACCTACACATGGGACTATGGCGACGGTGCAAGCGCAGCTGGCGCCAGCGTGAGTCATGAATATGCCACAATCGGCGCCTACACGGCAACCGTCTCGGCAGAGAATGCGGTCGGTGATGCCACGGCCACGACCGTGGTCGCTGTTGAGCCCTATCGGGTCTACCTGCCGATTGTCTTTGCCGGGGAATCCGACGAAATGCCGATTATCATTCCTACGCCGCTGTAGAGCGCTTGGGTGTGAGGTAGAGCGTGATTTCGCTGCGATTGTGAAAGAGTTGTCGCGCACCCTGAATCTCGTATGCCCGGCTTAGGATCACCGTCGCCTGGTCAATGAGTGCCTGCCGATCGTGGGCCGGCAGCTTGAGCGTCATAATCACTCTGCCCGTGGGGTAGAGGCAACGGGCATAGCCAACCATGAGCCGGGCTGAGTCTCGTGCATCCATGCGCATATCGTTCACGATAAGGTCGAACTGGTCGGGCTCGTCATCCAGATAGGCCTCGGCCGTCGTGCGCAGGTGGCGGACGCGCGCGTCCACGGCGATCCGCGGATCCAGATCACCCGGATCGATGGCGGTAACGTATTGTTCATGCTGGCGCAGGATGCGGGTCCAACCGCCGGGCGAGGCGCCCAGGTCCAGGACGACGCCGCGTGGGGGCAGCGTTAGGTTGAAGACTTCCAGCGCTTCCAACAGCTTGAACTCAGAGCGGCTGATGCGTTCCGGTTCGCGCGCATAGCGCCGCATGCCGCCCGCCCAATCCGACAGGTTGTAGAGTGCCGGCGAGATGCCCAGCAGGGCATAGCCGCCGCCCCAATCGGGCAGATTGCCTAGTTTGGGCAGATCGGTCAACAGGACCGAGACGATCTGCTCCGGCGTCCTCACGTTGAGGGGTGCGCCCGTCGCGTCGGTGATCAGTCCAGCAAGCAGGCGGTTGACGTCGAATGGCTTGACGTCAGGCATGCCGAGCACGCGGGTTTGCACGGAAAAGGGCAATGTTGGCTCCACGAAGTCGAGCAGATCCGCCTGCACCGTCTCTGCCAACGTCTCGAGGTTGACGGGTTCGGTCACCATCCACTCGGCCAGCGGCTGTACGGCCATGACGGGCGCGATGTGGCGCACGAAAACGGGGGGCTCACTGACCCATTGCGCGGCCAGCACGAAGAAGTCGACCCCGTCGACAAGCAACAGGCCCGGCTCCAGCGTTGCGACCACGCGCGCGTCGGGTACGGCAGCAGCAAGTTCTGCCTGGGCCAAATCGATAAAGTCAGCATCGGCCGTCAGGCAAAGCGTGGCCGGCAGTGCATCCATGAAAGCTCCTTATTCGCTGATATCGCGGCGGATTTGGTCCGCCACGTTGCGCGCCCGCTCGGCTGCATCGCCCACGTGCTCCGAGGCGTCAAGCAATTCCGCTACGTCCGCGGCCGGCACCCACTCGATAATGCGCGGGTCGGCGGCCAAGTTTTCGGCGAGCGGGTTGGCTTCGCCATCTTGCAGCGCAGCCCAGGCGACGAGGCTCTGCTCGCGGATCACCTCATGCAGCGCCTGACGATCACCACCGGCCTGCACGGCGGCCATGAGCAGCCGTTCCGTAGCGGCGAAGAGGCCATAGTCACGCAGGTTGCGCGCAATGGGCGCCGGCCAGAAGCGCATGCCCTGGACGAGACGCAGCGCGCGTTGTAACGCTTCATCCGTGATCAAGAAGGACTCGGGGAGCACAAAGCGCCGGTTGGCCGAGTCGTCCAGCGTGCGCTCGAGCAGGCTCAGCGCAGCGTTGTCCCACATCACGCGTGGGTAGGCAGCAACAAGCCGCGTCAGGCTGTCGATGTTTTCGGCCGCGATGGGATTGCGCTTGAAGGGCATGGCGCTGGAGCCCACCTGCTTGTCGCCAAAGGGCTCGCTCCATTCGCCAAAGGGCGGACTCTGCAAGATGCGCAGATCGAAGGCAAACTTGTGCAGGCTGCCGCAAACGCCGGCCAAGGCATTGACCACCAGCCAATCCTGCTTGCGCGGATAGGTCTGCGTGGCGGCCTCAAAGGCCTCAAGCCCCAGAATCTCCATGACGCGATCTTCCAAGTCCCGAGCACGCCAGTCGCTGTCATGCAAGAGTTGGGTGTAGCTTGCGCTTGTGCCCACTGCGCCTTTGAGCCCCTTGCCGCGGATGCCGTTGCGCACACGCGTTAACTCGACATAATCAGTCAGGAGGTCCTGGCCGTACTGGGCCAGGCGATAGCCGATGGTGGTTGGCTCGGCGGGCTGAATATGGGTAAAGGCGATGGCCGGCATCTCGGCCCGCTCTTCAATATGATCGACCAGCGCCAGCAGAAGCGCGGAGAGTCGCGCAATGATGAGATCCAGCGCGAGCTGCAAACGAAGGGCGTCGGCATTGTCGAGAATGTCCATGGACGTCGCACCCAGATGGATGATCGGTCCGCCGACGGGACACTGCTCAGCATAGGTGCGGATCTCGGCCATGAGATCGTGGCGGATTTCGCGCTCGATCTCCGTCGCACGCGCAATGTCAATGTCGTTCTGGTGGGCGACCAGGTCGGCTACCTGCTCGGCGCTGACCAGGCCTGCCTCGTGCTGGGCTTCAGCGAGCGCCACCCAAATCTGACGCAGGAGACGGCGCTTGCCGGCTTCGCTCCAGACTGCACGCATTTCTTCGCTGCCGTAGCGCCAGGTTAGGGGGGATAGATAGGTTTCAAAGTCAAATGAAGTCATGAAGATGGGGGCCTTGAATGAGTCTTGAATCGTCGACACCATCCTCGATTCTACCATAGCGGCAAGGCGGCCCGAGAATTGCCGGGATGCAGCAAATAGTCTGATTCTTGGTAATGGGGTATGCGCCCTCAGTAATCCGGTCGCTTGCGCATCGGGGCGGGCCTGTTATACTCACGCCGCAAGCGATTTGCTCGACGAACGGGTGGAATGAGTAGGGGAATATATAATCGAGAATAGATGATTTTGAACGATGAATGGGGGGCGAGCTTGTTAGCGACTGTCCATTCTCTATTCACGATCGTGCATTGGCTTTGTGGATGTGTGCCCACTGGAGGGGTGCCGTCGCAATCAAATGAGGAATCATCATTGATGGCAAATCAAAGCGAGCAATTGCAGCGCCAGGTTGGTCTTGTTGGCGCAGTCATGATGGGGCTTGGCTCGATTTTGGGTACGGGCGTCTTTGTCAGCCTGGGCATTGGCGCCGGCATCGCCGGACCGGCCGTTATTCTCGCCGTGATGATCGGCGCGGGCGTGGCCATTCTAAACGGCTTGAGCAGCGCACAGCTTGCCGCCAATCATCCGGTCAGCGGGGGCACCTACGAATATGGCTATCGCTTTCTGAATCCGTGGCTTGGCTTTACGGCCGGGTGGACGTTTCTGCTGGCCAAATCCGCGTCCGCGGCCACGGCAGCGCTAGGCCTGGCCGGCTATCTGCTCAACGCGCTGGGCGCGCTGCAGGCGCAGGTGGCCCTGGTTGGTATTGCTTTGGCGACCGTCGCCATTGTGACCGTCATCGTTGCCAGCGGCATCAGCCGTTCCAACCAGGTCAATATCCTGATCGTCTCCGTGACCCTGGCCACTTTGCTCTTTTTCGTCTTGGCCGGTCTGGGTGAGATGGAAGCGAGCAACTTTACGCCCTTCTTTGGCGGTGAAGCAAGCGAAGGCACTCCGGTGCAGGCCCTGCTCTATGCCAGCGCCTTGATGTTTGTGGCCTATACCGGCTATGGTCGCATCGCAACCCTGGGTGAGGAAGTCAAGGCACCCCGGGTCACGATTCCCCGGGCCATCATTACCGCCATGATCCTGACCATGATCATCTACCTGTCCGTGGCGACCGTCGGTGTCGGCGTGGGCGGGGCCGATGCCATGTACGCTGCAACCGTTGGCGAAGCCGCGCCTCTGGAAGTGATCGCCCGCAGCTATGCCTTTCCAGGCGCAGGCACGATTCTCGCCGTGGGCGCGATGACGGCCATGTTCGGCGTCTTGCTCAACCTGATTTTGGGGCTCTCCCGCGTGCTGTTGGCCATGGGCCGCCGCCACGACATGCCGGCCGCCACGGGACGGCTCAATGCGTCCGGCACGACGCCCACGGTGGCCGTCTGGGTGATGGGCGCGGTCGTGGCGGCGCTGACGCTGCTTGGCGATGTCCGGGTGACCTGGTCGTTCAGCGCGTTCACGGTGCTGATCTACTATGCGCTCACCAATCTGGCTGCGCTGCAGCTTTCGAACAAGGATCGCTTCTATCCGCGCTGGCTGGCGTGGGCAGGTTTGGCGGCCTGTCTCTTCCTCGCTTTTTGGGTGGAGGTGCAGATCTGGCTGATTGGCTTGAGTCTGATTGGCGCCGGCCTGCTTTGGCATTGGGCTGCGCAGCGCCTTTATTCGTCATCCCACCAGGACTGAACCGCAATCGGGACGGTCAGTTCAGATTCTCCGACCGGAACGTCGATGACGCGATTGGCCGTGCGGTTGTTTCGATCAATCTGTTCTGCATTGGTAAAGGAGCCGCGCGTGATGCGGAATTCGAGGCGTTCGCCCTCCTCCACGGGAAGCGTTAGCCGGTGGACGCCTGTCTCATCTGCCAGCAATTCATACTGTTCGGCGGCTGGCGCCCAGTTGGTCCACGGCCCCGTGACGAAGAGCCGCGCATCCGCCGGCGTGGTTGCGGGCACGGTTACCGCCAGCGTGACGTCGACCAGGGGCGTGATCCCGCCGGGCGGTTCATAGACGCCGGGCGGTTCGTTGGCGATAAGATCGCCCTCAGCCGGCACCTCGATGATCTCGGTGTCGTCGAGAATCAAGGGGTCGACCGCGCCGTCACCGCCGCCAAAGGTCCACTGCTGGGGTGTTTCCGTGAGGCGACGATACTCTCCGTCCACGCCATTCCAATCCCAGGTCGTCACATACACGCGCGTGCCCGCTAGCGAGGCTGGGTTGCCAAGTGCTTCACCAGCGAAGCGCAGCGTGACCACGCCGGACTCATTATCAGTTTCTACTTCCGCCACTGGCGTCACTGGCACGCCGTATGTATCAGGACCGGCACCGGTCGCGCCGTAAAGGCGATTGTTCCATCCCTCCACCATGGCAAGATAGTCCCACTCGAAATCCGCCGGAGCACTTGCGTTGAGGCGCGGCAAGTCCGTTGCGCCGCCCGTCTGCTCCGGCACGTCGATAAAGACGTGAAAGAGTACGTGGTCAAAGCCGTTGGCCGGATCCCATTCGTCTGTGATCTCCGCCATGGTGAGGGAGACCTCTAGCTCGGGACCGGCTGCGCGCACGGTCGTCTCCACAATGTCGAGCTGCTGGCCGAAGGTGCTGTCCGTGGGCAAGACATAGCGTTCGTCTGGCCCAACCGTGTCGCCAATCAGGTCGTAGACTGTGACCGATGACTCGGTGATTTCCAAGTCGGAGGTGAAGCTGATCGGTGCGGATAACTGGGCCTGCTCCGGGGCCCAGATGTGCAGCGTGTTCTCCTGAAGACCGGGGGCGACGCCGGTCAATGGTGCAACGACCGACCAGTCGCCCGCGTCGCTGCTGACGACCTCGATGGCACGCGCCAGATCGTCGTTGACAATGAGCTTAAGCGGCACGGTCGCCGCGCTCACCGTCCCAGAGATGGCAAGCGTATCGGTGAAGACTCTATCGGCCAATGGTGTCGAGACCGTGAACTCCAGCGGCGCACTCTCCGGCAAGACGGCGGTTTCATCGGGCGCGCCGACCAGCCAGACAAAGGCCGCGCGCGGCTCGAGTTCCATGCTCATACGGCCGCCGTCAGGTACGACAAGGACTTCTTGGTCATCGGCGGCAAGCAGCGGTGTCAGCGTGCTGCCGCCCGGCAAACCGGTGGCGAGGTCGACCATGAGCACCGGCTTGTCGGCCGTGTTGAAGAGGACCAGCGCACGTTCGCCGGCGTAATCCCGCGCATAAGCCAGTACGCCGGGGCCGCCGGAATCGGTCTGCAAGACGGTCAGATCGCCGCGGGCAAAGAGGGGATGGTCGCGGCGCAGGCTGTTGAGCTCCTGTATGACGTTGTAGAGTTCGCTCTCTTCATCAAAGTGATCGCTGCCGCCTGAGCCCCAGCCTTCCGCAAACATGGCGCTCCGTGCTTCGCTAAAGCCTTGCTCGGTACCGTAGTAGATCACGGGAATGCCGGGCGAGGTCATCAGGAAGGTAAGCGCCTGCTTCAAGCCCGCGGTCGTGCCACCGGCCAGGAAGCGCGGCACATCATGATTGTCGATGAAAGTGGGCAAGAGCGTCGGATCCGGGAAGATTTCCTGTGCGGCCTGGAGACGATAGCCCATCTGCGCGGTGGGGGCGCCTTCGGCAAAGACGCGGCCAATCGTGAAGTGGAGCGGGAAGTGAATCACCGAAGAGAGTTCGGGACACGCCTCGCTGCCAAGATAGGTCGCAATGATCTCTTCACCGCCGTCGTCAAAGGGCGCCGAGCCGTAGAAGGCCTCGCCGAACGCCAAGAAATCGTCGCGTCCGGTCTCCGCTGCGACTGCATGCATGCCCGGGGCAGCAGGGTCCGTGCTGTGCATGAAATCATTCCAAAAATCGTGTTCCACATGCTTGATCGTATCGATGCGGAAGGCGTCAACGCCCACCTCGCGAATCCACTGGCCATAGCTGGCGCGTAGGGCGTCACGCACAAAGGGATTGGTCGTATTCAGGTCGTCCAGATCTGCGAGCTGATAAGTCAAGCGTTCTTCGATGTTTCCCTGATTTTGGATTTCCGGCGTCCAGTGATAGATGTCTGCGTCCAGTTGGGCAGGATCGGTCGGATCGTTCTGGTCGAAGGGCGGTTGCGATGGCGCGCTAACCGGAACGGAGCCCTCAACGGGGCGATAATTCTCGGTTGGATCGAGCGGATTGTGGCGGTCTTGGCCGTTTTGATCCGTGTAGGTGAAGTAATCCCCGACATGATTGGTGACTACGTCCTGGATCAGGTGCATGCCCCGCCCGTGAAGCGCACGCGCAAGGGCCTGATAATCCGCCAGTGAACCCAGATGGGCGTCCACCGTACTGAAATCTTCAGCCCAATAGCCGTGGTAGCCGCCATACTCGACCTCGGGATTCCACCACTGATTGGCCACCGGCGGCGTAATCCAGAGCGCGGTCGCGCCCAGGCCTTGAATGTAGTCGAGCTGCTCGATAATGCCGGCGAAGTCACCGCCGCTGTATTTGCGCCGATCGCTCGGGTCAAACTCATCGTACCCCTGGTCGTTGTTGGATGGATCACCGTCTGCAAAGCGGTCGGTCATGACGAAGTAGATGATCTGGTCGCGCCAGTCGGGCGAGGGCACGTGGCGTGTAGGCAGAAAGGGCATGGCGCTGGTTAAGGCGGCCGTGGCGGTTACGGTTGGCGTCAACACAGCGCTGGGCGTGATGGCCGTCGCCGGTTGTGCAGCAATGACGGAGGTCAGTGCCTCCGTTGTGGTAATCGATGCAGGCGACGAGAGCGCCGTGCTGACGGTTGCCGGTTCTGTCGCGGTCACACGAAGCGCGTCGGTCAGCGAGGCGGTTGCGGTGATCTCAGCCGCGCTCGTCACTGTATTGGTCAGTAAGGTATTGGTCTGTACAGTCGCTACCGTGATCGCCCGGCCGCTCGTGATTGCATTGGCGGCTGCCGCGCTCGCTGTTGTCGTTATCACCATGGACTCTGTCACCGGGGTGGCGGCGAGGACAGCCATGGCCGCGGCCGCCTGCTCCACGGCCGACTCCAGCGCACCTTCCTCTTGACCTGCCGCTTGGGACGCCGGCGTGGGAACAGGCGTTGGGGTCGCGGGCTCTGGGGTATAGGTCGGCAAGCGTGTCGGCACGTCCATGGTCAGGCGCGGTTCATCGTTGCTCCGTCCGCAGGCAACGGGCAACAGCAGCAGTATGAGCAGGACGAACAAAAGCCAGGTGCGGCGCATAGGTCTTTTCCTTCAGTCTTTCAGGCGGATACGCGCAGGGATATGGATGCAACTCGAAGACATGATGGGTGAACGGTGTGGCGCATATTCATGCTTCACGGCTGTCCTCCAGTATCTTCGCCACGTCGTCGAGCGGGAGCGCGCGGCGCACGTGGTCGTCGCGGCCGGTCATGGTCGTGGCCGCGCAGAGCGAATTGAGCACGGCCTCTTCGACTGCTTCGACCACAGCCGGCAGCAGCCAGTGCATGGCCCGCGGCTCATCAAGAAGAAAGGGCCCGTGGGCGATCAGCGGCATTTCTTCGCCTTCCAGCCGATGGGGGAAGCGCTGCGCGGTGGAGAAGGCGATCACAAAATCGCCGCTGCCGTGGCCAATGTGGCTGCCGGTGCGGGCGATGCCGGCGGCTGCGCGCACGCAGAGACGGTGCAACTGGCGCGCGGTCAGCGGCGCGTCGGTGGCCAAGACAATCATGATCGAGCCCTGCTCGGGCCGGCGCAAGGCCGCTGCGTCGGGGGGACGCAATTGCGCGCCGACGGGGACGCCACCAAAGATTAGCTGCTCGGGACTGCCGAAATTGCTCTGCACCAGCGCGCCGACCGTAAAGTCGCCGCCTGCCGTGGGCAAAACGCGACTGGCCGAGCCGATGCCGCCCTTCCATCCAAAGCAGGAGGTACCTGTACCCGCACCCACGCACCCCTCGTCCATAGGACCGTCATGGGCCTCAACCAGGGCCGAGCGTACTTCGTGCTCGCCCACATGGCGGCCCTGTAAATCGCTGAGATAGCCGTCGTTGCACTCGCCTACGACAACGTTGATGCTGCTCGTGCGAATGCCGATTTCCGGATTCTGCTCCAGCGCCACGCTTGCCAACGCATCGGCCACGCGCCAGACGTTGAGCGTGCCGGTGAGCGCAATGGGCGCTTCGAGCACGCCAAGTTCTCGGACTTCCTCAAAGCCGCACGCCTTGCCAAAGCCGTTGATGGTGTGAACCGCGGCGCGCACCTTGTTGCGAAAGAGGTTGTCGGCGTGGGGAACGATGACCGTGACGCCGGTACGGACGGGACCTTGACCGGCAATCAGCGGGCCATCGCCTTCGATGAGCGTGGCGTGTCCGACCCGCACGCCCGCTACATCCGTGAGCGCGTTGTGCGGTCCCGGCGGCAGCGTCCAGTATTCCAGGCCCAGATCGCGGGCGCGTGAGAGTGGGTTCATGAATTGAAAATTGCCAGTAGATGAATGACGATCACTAAACGGACGAACCGCCACTACCAGAGTCCATCTGTTTGAAGCCGGCGACGACAGCCACGGTAATGATAACGGCAATGACAATTTCGGCGAAGGCTTGCGGCAGGACCGCGGGGATGATTACGCCGGCCGGAAACCAGTTGCGAATGATCAACATGCCGACGACCAGGATGGTGTTTGTCAACGTGCCGACAATGGCCGCAGTGCTGACGGACAACATCTCAATTTCATCACGCTGGACAAAGCGCAGCAGCGTCAACACGACAGCAATACCGATCGCGCCAATGAAGACAGCAATGAACTGATAGGCGCGTACCGCGGCCGTGCCCTGAAGATTGACCAGGCTGCGCGCATTTTCGCCGGCGCCCGGGGCAGGCTCCGGGTAGATAATGGACGCTGTCTCCGCCGGTGGGATGTTCTGGAACGATATCACGAGAAAAACGGCGACGAGCAGACCCAGAATCGCGGCCAAATACATAGCCGGTATTGCGATTGATGCCGCGCAGGGAAACGTAGGCGTAGTAGGCGGCCACGCCGATAAAGAGGCGCGGCACAATCGCCACCAACGGATCCTTGAAGAAAGGCGTTGTGGAGGTCAGAAAGCTGTAAAGGCCAAAGATGCCGCCGACGATCAGGCCCGAAATGGGACCGGCGATGATGCCGGCGATGATGGCCGGGACGTGCATGATGGTGGCATTGCCGCTGGGATTGGGCACGGGGATGAAGCCCAGGCGCGTGGCCCCCAACAGAATCGCCACGGCGGCCAAAATGCCCGTGAGCACAATGCTGCGGACGGATAACATGCGGGAGGCGGTTGACTGCATGAGGATCTCCTCAGGGTTGGCGGCGGTTGTCAATGGTCAATTATCAATTGACAATTCTGGATTGTCAATTGACCGGCGACAGGCAACTCATGCTTGGGCAGCGCCTGTAGCAGGGATGCCGTGGAGGGTGGTGGCCGCGCGTACGGCGCGTACGACGGCTTCCGCCAGAACGTCGGCGGCCACTGCGCCAACCAGGCTCAGGTCACTCTCTTTGTCGCCGCTGGAGAGGGCAAAGATTGTGTCGCCGTCAAAGTGAGTGTGGGCCGGGCGCATGGTACGGGCGAGCCCGTCGTGGGCCATCTGGGCAATCTTTTTGCAGCCGGCCTTATCGAAACGCGCGTTGGTGGCAACGACGGCCAGTGTCGTGTTCTGCCCCGCCATCTTGCGCACAGTCTGGCCCAAGACGCTCTGGCCGAAGGCAACGGTGTCGGCAAAGCCGCCGCCTGGCTTACGCGGCCCGGCCAGAATCGTGCCGTTGGTCGGATCGACAATGCCGCCAAAGGGATTTGCCGCCACAATGGCCGCCACGATCACGCCACCGCTGATCTTGCGCGCTGCCGTGCCCAGCCCCGATTTTGTGGCGCGATCGAAGCCCATGATCTTGCCGGCGGCCGCCCCTGTTCCCGCGCCGACGCAGCCTTCGGCAATCGGCCCGACCCCGGCTGCTTCACAGGCCGCATAGCCTGCCGCGGCATCCGGGCGCACGTCGGGCCGGCCCAATGGCAAATCAAAGAGAATCGCCGCCGGCACAATCGGCACCCTGGCGACGCCCACGTCCAGGCCATGGCCGTGCTCCTCCAGCCAGCGCATAACGCCGTCGGCCGCGGCCAGCCCGTAGGCGCTGCCGCCGCCGATGAGAATCGCATGAACTTGATCGACCATGCAAATCGGATCGAGCAGATCCGTCTCGCGCGTGCCGGGCGCGGTGCCGCGTACGTCCACGCCGGCCGTCGCACCGGCAGGGCAGAGCAGGACCGTGCAGCCGGTGCCCGCGTCGAGATCGGTCCAGTGACCGACCGTGAGACCGGGAATGTCGGTAAATGATGGCGTCATGGGCCTCTACTCCTCTGCTATGCCGAGATAGCGCAATGCCGCCAGCGCATAGAGCCGCGCCGCGGTCTTGATTTCGTCGATACTCACCCACTCGTCGATGTGGTGAGGAATATGGATGTCGCCTGGCCCGCAGGTGACGATGGGAATGCCCTTGCGTGCATGGAGAATCGTGCCGTCTGTGGAGCCGGGCACGCCGCCGTAGACGGGCGCTTTGCCGGTCAAGTGCTCGTAGGCCTGCGCCATGACGCATACGATCGGCTCGGTTGGATCTGTGGCAGTCGGATGGCGGATTTCGATGACCTCCATGTCATAGTCCAGCCGCGTATCTACGGCAGTAACCGCACGCAACATGGACTCAATCTGCTGCGCCATCTGCTCCGGTTTCTGCCCGGGCACCAGGCGGAAGTCGAGCGTGACCTCCGTTGTGCCCGGCATGACGTTCTTCTGCGCTTCTCCTGACACGGGTGAGCGCAAGATCGTCGGCGTGATGCTGGGCTGGCCCAGGTGTTCCACGTTGCTAAAGCGTGCGATCTCGCGCTCTTCCAGACTTTGGACCAGCATGAGGAAGCGCGCCATGGGATAGACGCTGTTGACGCCCGTCAGCGGCATTGCGCCATGGGTCATTACGCCGGAAATCGCAGCCCGAATCCACATGACGCCCTTCTGCACGGTGCAGAGATGGTTCTCTTCCGGCTCGCAAATGATGGCCGCGTCTACCGTGTCAGCCCAGCCGTGATCGACAAAGTGCTTGATGCCGATCATGTCGCCCTCTTCATCGCAGACGATGCCGAGCAGCAGGTTGCCCTGGAGCGCGACGCCGCTCTCCACGATCGCCTTCGTCGCCACAAGCGCGCAGACCACGCCGGCCTTCATGTCATTTGCGCCCCGGCCATAGATGCGGCCGTCGCGAATCGTGGCGGCAAAGGGCGGATCGGTCCACAACGCGGGATCGCCCTCCGTCACCACGTCGGTGTGTCCCTCGAGCATGAGGGTTGGGCCGTGGCCGGGACCGTAGCGCGCCACCACGTTGGGGCGGCCCGGCTCGACGAACTCAACGTGGACCTCCAGTCCGAGTTCACGGCAGCGGTCGGCCACCCAGCGCGCGGCGGCCTCTTCGCCCTGGCCGACGTCCGGTCGCCAGACGCTGGGGATGCGCGTCAGCGCCTGCACCCAGGCGATAAGCTCGTCATCGTCGATTAAATCGAGCACAGCTTGCTCTTGTGGCGTAATCATCGGTCCACCGTTCACGTTGGGCGAGGCCTAAACTGAAATCTCTACGAAACATGGCTTTCATTTATGCGACCGCCTCTGCCTTCGACAGGCTCAGGCGGCGGCTACCCAGTGGCTCATGAGCCTGCTTGGATTGAGCCTGTCGAAGTGTCGAAGGCCGGGTATACCACAAGGCCTTGTAAAACTAATGTTCTCGCGCACCTTCAGTCTAGCACCGACCTGCTACAAGAAATCCGGGTAGCCCAGCATGGCCGCAATTGACCGCAGCGAGGGCCACGGAAAAAGGATGAGGAGCAACATGAATAAGAACGTGCCGGCGACGACCACGTAATCGACCGGGCGGGCGTGCAGTTCGACATACTTGGTCCGATCATCGCCACCCACGTAGCAGCGCGCCTCCATAGCCAGGATCAGGTCTTCGGCCCGGCGAAACGCGCCCATGAAGAGCGGCACGACCAGCGGCAGCATGATGCGGGCTGCTTTGTCCGGTCGCCAGAAGCCCTGGCGACCAATGTCCGCGCCGCGACTGGCCTGGGCCTTCATGATGCGCTCCATTTCCTCGGCCAGCGTGGGAACAAAACGCAGGGCAATCATCAAGATCAGCGCCAGCTCGTGGGACGGCACGCCGATGCGCCGGAAGGGCTTGAGCAGGCTTTCGACACCGTGGGTCAGTTCGGTTGTGGTCGAGGTCATGGTAATCAGACTGGTCAAAAAAATGAACGACACGACGCGGAAGGCGCTGATGGCCATGAGATGCAGGCTGTAGCGGGTGATGCGGATGAAGCCCCATTCGAAATAGACTTTGCCCGACGGCTCGACCCAGCCCTGAAAAAAGAGCTGCATGACAAAAATCGCGATCAGCACCGGCAGGCCGAGCAGAAAGCCGCGCAGCATGTACTTGATTGGCACGCGTGAGACGTAGGTGATCAGCAACACAACGATCAGGAAGAGCGTGTTGGCAATGATCGACATGTTGAATGAGATGCCGAGAATCAGGAAGATAGAGGCCAGAATCTTGGTGCGCGGGTCCAGGCGATGAATGGGCGAATCGGTCGGGATGTACTGACCGATCGTCACATTGCGCATAAGCTCAAAGTTTTGCATCGACTGCGCTCCCCAACAGCTCGATGGCGTCGTCTACCGTGTAGAGCCTGGCCTGTTCCGGCGTGATCAACCCGGCGTCTCGCAGCAGATTGAGCGTCTTGGTTACGCCAGGCACGTCGAGCCCCAATTCGTGCAACGTGTCGGGATGGCTGAAGACTTCATCTACCGTACCGCTAGCCAGCGTCGTTCCGCCGGCGATCACATGGAGGCGGCCGCAAATCATGGCCAGATCCTCCATGTTGTGGGAAACGATGACGAGCGTGACGCCCTCGTGCGCCAGGGTTTGGATCATGGCCAGCAGCTGGCGCCGACCTTCCGGATCCAAGCCGGAAGTCGGTTCGTCCAGCACCAGCACCTCCGGCTCGAGCGCGATCACGCCGGCCAGCGCAATCCGCCGCTTCTGGCCGCCGCTCAGGCCAAAGGTGATTCGATCCTTGTATTCCTCAAAGCCCAAGCCAACCGCCTCCATGGCTCGTCTCACCCGGGCCCGTACCTCTTCCTTGGAGAGCTTGAGATTGCGGGGGCCATAGGCCACATCATCGCCCACGTAGCGTTCAAAGAGTTGAGCCTCGGGCTGCTGAAAGACCAGCCCCACGCGCCGGCGAATCTCGCGAATTGGCGCATCCTTACGCGCGGTGTCAGCGCCAAAGACGGTCGCAACGCCCTCGTGGGGACTCAGCAGCGCGTTGAAGTGCTGGATGATGGTCGACTTGCCGGAGCCGGTGTGGCCAATGATGCCCAGCACCTCGCCGGCCTGCACGTCCATGTCAACGTGCTCGATGGCCACGACCTCCAGCGGCGTGCCGTGCATGTAGCTGTGGCCCACATTGTGGAGGTCGATCACTGGCTCGGCCTGAGGTGGGGCAACGCCCGTAACGTTTGGCGTGACCATCAGCGAGGCAGGTAGCGGCCTCCCGTTCACGTAGGCGCGATAGGCTTCGACAAACTCGTCGGCACTGAGGACGTCGGGTGGGAAGTCGGGGTCGAGTTCATTCATGCGGTGGGCGAGCTGTGTGACTTGGGGAACGCCCAAGTGGAGTGCGCGCAGACGCTCGCGTTGTGCAAAAATCTCGCGCGGCGTCCCTTCCATGACGATGCGCCCTTCGGCCATGACAATCAGGCGATCGGCTTCGATGGCTTCTTCCATGAAGTGGGTAATGGCGACGATCGTCGTGCCTTCCTGACGATTCATGCGTCGGGCGACCTGGAGCACTTCCTGGCGACCGAGCGGGTCGAGCATGGCCGTCGATTCGTCCAAAACGAGCACGTCCGGGCGCATGGCCAGCATGCCGGCGATGCAGATGCGTTGCTTCTGACCGCCGGAGAGCATGTGAGGCGGCCGCTTGCGTAGCGGGCTCATGTCGACCTGTTCCAGCGACCAGTCGACCCGGTCGACAATTTCGTCATGGTCCAGCCCCAGGTTTTCCGGACCAAAGGCGACGTCTTCTTCGACAATGGTGGCCACGATCTGATTGTCCGGCGTCTGGAAGACCATGCCAACTGTAGAGCGAATGGCACGGAAATTGTCGGGATCGCGCGTATTGAGCTCCTTCACCCATACGTCACCCGCTGTGGGCGCGAGCAGGCCGTTGAGGTGGCGGGCCAGGGTGGACTTGCCCGACCCATTGTGACCCAAAATCACCAGATATTCACCTGCATGGATTTCCAGGTCGATGCCGTCCAGGGCATTGACCGGGGTGTCGCTCTCCGGGTTGTAGACGTGATGCACAGCTTCGAGGCGGACGATCGGTTCCAAACGTGGCTCCAGCAGGCTGATGGCGGCGGCAGACAGGGCAGCGCGCTATGGGCCGCCCGGGCGTATCTTAGCAGGTGGGAAGCCATTTTGCGAATAGACGGACATTTGGGCCATTTGCTGACTCAGGCAGTGGCACAAAACGCCATCTTCGCCCGGTAGATCCATGTTAGCGCAGCGACGCCGCGAAGTCGCCAAAGCGCGCCAGCGCGGCATTGGTGTTGGGGTGATAGTCGCGCATGAGCGTTTCGGCGTCGATACCGGCCCGGTGGTAGGCCAGAATGAGATCAGCTTGGGCGTCAGTCTCCATGTCGAGATAGCTGGACGCCAGACGCAAGCAGAGCTCTTCGCCCGGCATGTTAAAGGCAGTTCCCGGTAGCGTCGCCAGATCGTAGTGATCCAGCAGGTGAGCGGCCAACTCGGTCGAAGTGCCAATGCCCAGGCCGCGCCAGGGCATCCCGCTGGTCATTGAGGATGGGCAGCATGTAAAAGCCGCCATCCGGCTGCTTGATCCGATAGCCCTGGGCCGTCAGTTCACGCCACAGGTACTGTGTGCGAATCTCGTGGAGATCCCGGCATTCGGCGATGTACGCGCCAATCTCCGGATCGCCGCCATAGGCCGTAATCGCCGCATATTGGACGGGCGCCGTGGGTGTGGACCAGATCTCGCCGGCGATCACGCGCAGGGCCATCATTAGCTGCTGCCCGACCGAGTGTTCGGGCAGCACGCCGACGCCGATACGCCAGCCGCCGAGGGACAGATGCTTGCTCAGCCCGCCCAGCACCACCGTTCCCTCAGGATAAAACTCGGAGATGGAGACGTGTTCCACATGAGAGTGGGGCACCAGCGCGTAGATTTCGTCACTAATGACGGCAATGTCCTGCGCGCGGCAATAATCCGCAAGCTGGCGCAGAAAGTCCGGCCGGTACATGAGCCCGGTCGGGTTGTTAGGGCTCGTGAGCAGGAGCAGCTTGTTGCGCTCTCCGCACTGCGTCAGGGTCTGGTCAAGCGCATCAATGCTCAGATCATAGAAATCGTCGGCCGAGGCGGGGACAAGATGTACTGACTTGCCCAGCAGGTTGGCCTGGGGCGTGTAGCTCACCCAACTCGGTGTGGGCAGAATGAGGTCGGCATCAAGCGCCATCTGCAGCGCGTAGATGATCGATTTGCTCCCCGGTCCAATGATGATCTGGCTGGGGTCAATTTCGCGATCCATGACGCGGCTGTAGGCCCCGGCGGCCGCGGCGCGCAGGCCTGCAAGGCCCTGGCCGGCCAGGTAGCTCTTCCGATGTACGTTGGCGCGCAACGCCTCTTGAATTTTGGGATGGACCGGAAAACGAGACTCGCCAAAGCCAAGGTGGTAGACCGTTTGACCGGCTGCCCACATTTCGTTGACGCGCTCATTGATGTAGAGCGTGGGCGAGGGCTGCAACTCCCTCGACACTGCCGACGATAGGTGAAAGGGAATCTGCGGCGTGCGCTGCATGGGAGCCTCCGGTCGCTACAGGGTGAAGCCAGAATGAGCACTCGCGTCATTCTACTCTCAGCGCCGGGAAAGCTCCAATCCAGATCATTTCTTCTACCCCACCCAGAAGGCCTTTTCTAGATCCTGGAAATCGTCGGCCGGGCCTTCATATTTGTTGCGCCCCAGCTCCAGGACGTAGACGTAGTCTGCAATCTTCAGCGCCTCGCGGATTTCCTGATCGACCAAAAGAATGGTCAGCCCTTCCCGGTCACGCAGATCGATCAGCATCTGGTAGACCTCTGCTGAAAGCAGCTTGGCCAACCCGGCCGTGGGCTCGTCAACCAGAATCACCTTGGGATCGGTCATCAGCGTGCGGCCAATCTCGATCATGCGCTGCTGGCCGCCCGATAGCTCGCCCGTCATCTGTTTGCGCTTGTCGCGCAGAATCGGGAAGCGGTCATAATTCTCTTCCAGCTTGCGCTTGATGCGCTGCTTATCGCGACGGAAGGTCCAGGCGCCGACCAGCAGATTCTCTTCCACCGACATCCAGCGAAAGACGCCGGGCTGCTGGGGAATGTAGGCCAATCCGCGGTCGATGCGCTCATAGGTCGGAACGCCGATGATGCTTTCGCCATCCAGGACGATTTCACCGCTGTTGGGCACCAGAAAGCCATAGATGGCCTTGAGCATGGTCGATTTGCCCACCCCGTTGGCGCCCAGGATCGTGGTGATCTTGCCGCTCTCGGCGCGCAGGTTGACGCCTTGCAAAATGTTGAGGTCGCGATAATAGCCGACATATAGGTCTGCAATATCAAGCATCATCGCCCTCTTTCATGCGGGTCGGGAAGTCATACGCGTTCGGCACCGCTACGGCAATATCTTCCTCATCTTCTCCCAAGTAGGCAGCCTTGACCAGCGGATCATTTTTCACCACATTAGGATCACCATCGGCGATCAGATCACC
This sequence comes from uncultured Chloroflexia bacterium, assembly GCA_963807905.1. Lineage (GTDB taxonomy): Bacteria > Chloroflexota > Anaerolineae > Caldilineales > Caldilineaceae > JAGRCP01. Next base: position 40,822 of record CAWEEJ010000015.1, read on the forward strand.
ATAGTTGAGTACCAGCAGGCGCTTGCTCAGCGTGAAGATCGTATCCATATCGTGGCTGATCAGAATAATCGCCTTGCCCTGGTCATTCACCCGATAGATCCACTCGTAGATGATTTCCATCAGCTTGGGGTGAACGCCCGCAAACGGTTCATCCAGAATGACAATCTCCGGATTGAGCATGAGCAGACGTCCCAACTCCAGCAGCTTCTGCTGCCCGCCGGAGAGCGCCCGGCCGTACTCGTTGGCAAGATGATCAATTGTCAAGAACTCCAGAACCTCATGGGCTTTCGCTTCTTCTTCCTTGCGGTTGGCGGTGGCATGAAGCGCCATCGCCGGTACCAACAGGTTTTCTACCACGGTCATGCGCCGGAACGCGCGCGTAACCTGAAAGGTACGCCCCAAGCCTGCCCGCGCAACCATGTACGGCGGCAGCGTGTCGATGCGCTTGCCGTTGAGGTAGACGGTGCCGCTGGTCGGCCGCAAGGCTCCATCCAGGATATTGGTTAGCGTTGTCTTGCCCGCGCCATTGGGGCCGATCAAGCCGATTAGCTCCGGCCCGTTGACCTCGAAGGTCACGTCGCGCAGCACCTGGAGACCGCCGAAATTCTTGTGGATGTGGTTGACTTTGAGTTCGATCATGGCGCCTCTCGTCCAGAAGGTTGTGGGCCGAAATTATGCAGCATCCGGGCCACCCTGTGCAGCAGCCGTCGCAGCATCGCGTTTGGACACTGTCTCCTCGTCCATGCCCCGCCGGGTCAACCAGACGATAATCGGATAAATCAGACCGTTGCGGAAGAAGCGCAACGTCAGCATCAGCAAGAGGCCGAAGAAGACCAAGCGCCACGTCGTCATGTCGACCGTTACCGGGCCGATGTCGAAGCTATTGCGCAGCAATTCCAGGCCGAACAGAAGAAAAATTGCGCCCATCGCCGCCGCGTAGATGTTTTCCAGCCCGCCGATGACGGCCATTGCAATGACCAGGCTCATTTGCAGGATAATCAGAATGTTGGGCGTAATGATACCGATGTAGTGCCCCTGTACAGCGCCGGCCGACGCGGCCATCATGGCGGTGACGGTGAAGACAAGCACCTTGTAGCGCACAACATGGACGCCCAACGCTGCCGCAGCCTCTTCATCCTCGCGAATCGCGCGAATGAAGAGACCAATGCGTGAGGTCACCATCCAGCCCAAAATAAACATGACGATCAGGAATAGCCCAAGCATGATGTAATAGGGCGGCACCTTACTTGCGGCGCCAAATTCCTGGCCAAAGGCGGTGAGGCCATACGGGAAGAGCGGCGACATTTCCAGACCGCTCTGTCCCTGAGTCACGTCGATCTCGGCGCTCAGGACGGCGCGTACGATTTCTGAGAAGCCGATCGTGAAGAGTGCCAGGTAGGTGCTGCGCAGACGCAACACCAGCGCACCAATCAAGAAGCCGAAAAGGCCGCCTACGAGAATGCCGAAGATCACGCCCCACCAAATGGAAGGCGTCACGATCGTGGTTCCGGCTGCCATGCTCTGCTTGGCTACGTCCAGGCAGTTCAGCCCGTTGTCCTGCTTAACGCCGATGGGATTGAGCAGCACCAGATATTTGCCAAAAAACGGAATCTCACGACAGAGGTAGGTTGGGGCGGACGTGATGCGTACGTAGGTGCCATACAGCGCAGCCGTGTACGCGCCGATGGCCATGAAGGCCATGTGTGCAAAAGAGAACTGGCCCGCATAGCCGGCAAGCAACGACCAGCTTGCCGCCAGGATGGCGTAGAAGAAGGCCGTGATGGCCAAATGCATGATGTAGGGCGAATCGCTAATAAAGACCGGCAGCACAAGCAATACAAGTACGGTGATCGCCAGCAGGACCGCGCCAATGAAGGTGGAGCGGCGATAGAAAGTCGCTTCTTTCATAATTCCCTCCCAAAGAGCCCGGTTGGCTTCAACAGGAGAGTCAAGGTCAGGATGATCATGCCGTAGGCCGGGATGTAGGCGGCAGCCCGGGTCGGGTCTGGCACGCAGCCGACGCCCAGCGCTTCGACCAGGCCAACGATGATGCCGCCGACAAACGCACCGGGCAGCGAACCCATGCCGCCCAAGACGATGATGACGAACGCCCGCGCCGAAGCCGGGATGCCGACCTGCGGCAGCCAGGCAAAGACCTGTACCAGCGTGGCGCCGGAAAGCCCGGCCAACATGCCGCCCAGGGCGAATGCCAGCGTATTCATGCGGTAAGGATTGATGCCGGCCACCGACGAAGCCTGGCGATCCTGGCTCACTGCGCGCAGGCCGCGTCCGGTCCACGTCCGGTAGAGAAACCACATAAGCATCAGTAGGAGAATAATTGAAATGGTGGCGGATACAAACCGCGGATTGGGAATCGAAACCGTGTCAAAGAGGCGCAGGTTACCGGGCGTGGTCTTGATCAACACCGGATTTTCCTCGCTGGGAAATGCCACTGGGGGAAAGTCGAAGAAGCGAGGTGACTTGACCGGGCTTGCGCCCACCAGCGCCTGGGTCAAATACTGCAGAAAAAATGCCAACCCAAAGGTGACGAGAATCGCGTACTCCTTGGGGCGTTCAATCTTTCCTTCACCCATGGGGCGCAGAAAGAGTACTTCGAAAATTGCACCGATTAGAAAGGTGACAATCGCTGCGCCCAGCAGCCAGACCAGCGCACTGGTCTCGCCAAAGAGTGAAGAAGCACTCATGTAGTAGACGACCATGCCACCGATCATGTAGAACTCGCCGTGTGCAAAGCTGACGATGCCAAGAATTGAGTAGATGAGCGTCAGACCCAATGCCATGAGGCTGTAGATGAGACCGATGACAATGCCATTGGTGAGCTGTGAGGCCATGAACTGCGGATTGGTTACGCAGAGATTGGTGGGATAGGCGCGCGCAAAGGCAACGGCCAGAATGCCGAGGATCATGACACTGGCAACGCCATTGATCCAAGTAGTCAGTTCCGGTGTGTAGATCCAGAGCGGAATGAGACCGATCGGCCCCAATGCTCCGCCTACCAACGCCCCGCTCAGGCTTGCTTTGGAGATATCGAGGTCTTTTCGCCCATAAATGCGCGGCGTGAAGATACCACCAATTGCACCCCAGAAGACGATCCAGAGTATTACAATTGTGAAAATTTGACTATTCGCCATTGGCCAATCCTAGCTGGGGATTGTTGACTTCAGTGTGAGCGCCTCGAAACGTAACGGGGTCTGGATCGGGTTGCGACGAGATCATCCAGAATCTTACGCGACGGGGAGATCAGATCGATCTCCCCGTCGCTTTTTGGGTCGAAGGCACTTCAACGAGATGGTTTACTCGGCCGATACCCAAACGGCGTCGCCCGTCTGATATACTTCGGGGAAAACCACGGCTGCAAATGTGGAGTCTTCGCCGGGCTCCTGATATTGCACCATCGTAATGGCCGGATCCGGGAACTGGTGCCACCACTTATCTTCCAGTCCATCTTCGGAAGGATCCCTTTGGGTACCATACGGGAAGGTGATCGTGCCCAACGCACCTTCGTAGGTGATATTCTCCAGCGCCGCGATGATCGCGTCGGCGTCTGTGCTGCCCGCCTCTTCAATCGCCTGGGCAATGATCTTGATCGAGTCATAGGCCTCCAGCGCGTATGATTCGGCGGCTAGCTTGCCGGTTCGCTCCACATAGCGCTCAACGAAGGAGGTGGCGACGTCATTGTAGAGCTCCACCGGCAGGCCAACGCGACGAACGAAGCAGAAGACGCCATCCGGCACGTTGGTCCAGTAGGAATTGCTCTCGAGGGCGACCTGGTTGCACTGCATGGGTACATCCTGGGGGCCGATGCCGGCGTCAGCGGCCTGCTGAATGAAGTTGAAGGCCGACTCGCCTGTCTGGAGCACCATGATGTAGTCCGGTTCTTCGGCGCGTACCCGCTCAATGATGGCCGAGAAATCCTGCGTGCCGATGTCGACCGTGAAGGTGGTGGACTCAATGCCCACATCTGCGATGCCGGCTGCCGTCACTTCAGCGGCGGGAATCCCGTAGTCAGTGTTCTCGGTGATGATCACCACTTTGTCGATCGGGAAGCCGAGATCGTCACGCATGTGGATGATGAACTTCACATCCAACCCCGAGACCTCAGAGTTGAGCGGCGCAATGCGAAAGATCTGCTCTTGCTTGTCGCCCGTGATGGTATCGTTCCACGTTTCGGCAAAGACGACCGGGATGTTATTGTCAACAGCGACTTCCTTGGACGCAACACCGACGGAGCTGTGGTAGCCGCCGCCAATAGCAACGACACGATCCTGGCCAATCAGCTTCTCCATGACGGCCGTACCGCGCTCGGGGAGACCTTCTGAATCCTCAATGATTACCTCGACCGGTCGACCCAAAATCCCGCCATTGGCATTGAGCTCGTCTTCAGCAATGCGCATGGCATCCACCATGGCTTCACCGCCGACGACTGTACCAGGGGCCGACAGCGGCGCCAGTGCGCCGATCTTGATGACTTCGCCCTCAGCCGCGGCCGACTCTTCGGCGGAATCCTCGGCGCTAGCTTCCTCATCGGTTGCTTCTTCCTCGTCCATAGCCTCTTCTGTTGCCGCCTCCTCGGGCGCTGCCTCCTCGGGCGCTGCCTCCTCAGGCGCTGCTTCTTCAGTGGCAGGCGCTTCGCCCACTGTCTCCTGGGCGGCGGGGCCGCCGCACGCGGACAGCGTGAAGGCAAGCACAATGGCCAGTGCGGTGATAAGCCACCGCGTTGAATTGGTTGACATAATTTGTCTTCTCCTTGTGGGTAGGCGCCATGCGTAGACGCAGACAGTTGGTTTAACCGGCCTGACGGCCAGAGAAATCACCAGAGAAATCACTCGTGGTTGCAGCGAAGTGCCTATTGACCCGATGCCAACAGGTGAAACGATAACTGCCGAAGAACCGACTAGGGGAATGACTCCACAAGCGGATGGTATAGCCAATACCGGTATGACTTACACCATGACTGACAAGGTTGTAGCGGACTTCTTGTAGCGGACTTCAATGCGGACGGGGTGACGGTGTCCGGGAGTTTAGAGACCGAAGACCTTCTGGATCAAACCTAATTGCGATTTAGCGCCTGTGGTAGAAACGACCCGAACTCAGGCGTGCGGGGAGTATAGCACGGCTTCGATCTGAGTCAAAATGTTGAAAATCGTCCAGAGTAATGCCAAAATATTTGCAGATCGATTGGCCAAAATGGCTACGGCCAGAGAATGTCACCCGCATTCGACTGCGGATCTTCACTCGGAAACTGGATGAAGAAGACAGGCGGGTCTAGGCGTCGTCCCTGCCGGCTGAGGGCGGTGTTGCTCCCGTCAGCCAATGACGCATTGGGCTCAAACGCGTAGTGACCAGCCGCAAGTTCTACATCAGCGGCATCCAACGCGGAAATCAGCTTTGGCCCGGACAAGCTAGACGCTCGTTCAATCGCGTCAACGGCCAGGAGTAGGGCATCGTAGGAAGCGAAGGCGGTCACGTCGGGCCAGCGCTCAAAATACTTTTCGTAATCGGCGGCGAACGCCTGGGCCTGCTCATTTGCACACGAAGGCCATGGTCCGCTCCAGGCCAAAATGGTCGGCGTACCGCTGGCCAACGCTGTTGTGATGTCGCCCTCCAATCCTGCCCCGTCGATGAGAATCATGGTGCCGGTCGCTGAACCGATGCCGACGCCTTCAAGCTGCTGGCGAAGGGCCAGCGCTGCGTCTTGAGGGAGATCGATGATGACGGCGTCAGGCAGCATGTCGCTGGCCAGAATACGGGCGATGTCCGAAGAAAAATCTGTCGCTGGGAGGTCAATGGCCAGGGGCTCGACGACCATCCCGGCATTTTCCGAATAGCCGCTGGGTAGTTCGGGCGGCTGCACGCGCGCGGTTGTTATTCTCGTGAATGTGTGAAATAACGAGCTCGCCATCATCCCAGAATTGCTCGGCGTTGGCGTCGAAGCTTTCCTGTAGAAAGGCGACCATTTCGTCATCGACTGTATGGGCGGCCGGCATAATCTGAAAGACGTTTGGTGAATTGGCATTGGCCAAATTTTCATCTCGCGCGCCGGCAACGACCACGGGAATGTCGTAGGTTGCCGCAACATCGATTACGGCCCGGGCCACGTTGTCATGATAGAGGCCAACGATTAGCGACGCGCAATCCAGGTTAATCAGTCGATCTGCCCACATCGCCCCACGACGAGGAATGCCGGCCGAGTCGTACGTTACCAACCGCACCGGCTGGCCGTTGATGCCGCCGCTCATGTTGACGGTCTTATTCGCTGTGTTGAGCGCAAACTGCATGACGAAGCCTTCCTCGTAGGCGCCGGGACTGGACAAAGGCAGGATCGCACCGATGACAATCGGGGCTTGCTCCGCCGCGTCGGCTTGCGACAATATCTCGGGTCGGTCGCAGCCGGAAGCCTGGTCTTGCACTGGCACTTCAGGATTGGGCGGAGAAACGGTGATCAACGGCGAGACAACTTGGTCCGAGAAGACAGCCGGCTCCGAAGGCACGAGTCTGTTCGAAGGCGGCGTAGTACGAGGGTGAATCCTGTCGCCCAAACGGCGTTTTAACGAATTCGTCAGCAAATCGAGATCGGCACGCTCATCCAGGCTATCGAACGGACTGCGTCTCTCCTGGATCACGGATTCAGGCGATGTTGCGGCCCCGTTAACGACAGGATCATCGGCACGCCGGGGACCGCAGGCGCTTAGAACAAGCATCGCACAGCCAAGCAAGAGTAATCGGTGGGCAAGTTGGATGTGCCGTAATCCGGGACGCAAAGGAAGTCTCCTACTAGCCGGAAATCAGGGCATCTTGTGGCACTCGTCTACGCTACTCCCTGTCGAAGAACAGGAGATTAGATTTAGGGATCAGAGTAGCGGCGAGCGGGATGGAGAAGGATTGGATTAGTAGCAAATCAGTGAAGCCAACGGCAGCCGCGTTTCAAATCGACGCCTTCCCAACGAAATGCATACACAGTACCGTGTGAGTATAACATTGCCGAAAAATGACGTCAAAATGAACGCAGAACAGGACCAAAGCCGGTCCAAAGCCCTACGTCGTATTTTGCATTTGGATCCTTGTCTGCTAGCATTTCGCACATGGTACACTCAACGCTGTGGCGGTACGGTGCACGTTCGGGAGCGATTTTTCTCCTGGTAGGTGCCTTGACAGCCGCCAGTTTTCTCGGCACGCATACGTCAGTTCGTGCTCAGGAAGCGCCTAATCCGATTGCACTTGACCCCGAAGTGCAGACAGTCGTACAAGATATCAACAGCTCACACGCCCGGCATGGAATCCATCCATTGGCCGTGCATCCTCTTCTCGTCACCGCGGCCCAGAATCATGTAGCCGACATGGTCGCTCACGCTCATTACAGCCACACGGGGACTGACGGCAGTTCCGTTCAAGCTCGCGTGGTCCGCACCGGCTTTCAAAGCAGCAACGTAAGCGAAAACTGGGTATCTGTCCACAGTGCGCAGAGCGCAATCAGCTGGTGGATGAACAGTTTTGTTCATCGCAATAACCTGCTGAACCCCAAATGGACCCAAGTCGGTGTCGGTATGCAGGTTGACCCACGCAACGGCATGCGCGTCTTTGTTGCGGTCTTTGGTGTGGGCGGGGCGACGGGGGGAGAGCTGATGGTTGCTGCCGGCGCTCAATCGCAGCCCGTCGTGACTGCCGCAGTACCGCCCGGCGGCATGAACTACACGATTATACCTGGCGACACGCTTCTGGAAATTGCCCAACGACATAGTGTTGACTGGGAGCATGTGGCGGCCATCAATGGCTTCACTGAGGCGAGCTTGCTGCAGATCGGCGACACGATTCGCCTACCCGGAGCGGGCGATCTTGCACCTGGCATCGGCGGTCCAGTTTCCGCTGTTTCCCTGCCCGAAAGCTATATTGAGTACGTAGTCCGGTCTGGCGATACGCTTTCCGGTATCGCTGCCCGCTATGACCTGAATTGGCAGGAAGTTGCCGCGATGAACGGGATGGGCGAGTTCTCTGTGTTGAATCTGGGTGATGTCGTACGCCTTCCCAGCCCGGCTGAGAAAATCTTGAGGAGTAACGAAGACTCGAGTGCAGCTGTCGGCAATGGTGATGCGCCGCGCACCCATGTCATAGCTGCCGGCGAAACGGTGATCACCGTGGCCGCTCGCTACGGCATCGGCTGGGGTGAATTACTGCGCATCAACGGTCTTGGTGAAAACTCCGTTATCCAAATTGGCCAGGAGTTACGCCTGCCATAGTCTTGTTTTGCCATCTTCAACAAGAACCGCCATGCAGTTGCATGGCGGTTTTTTGCATCATTCAATCTCACCTTACCGCGCATTCTGCGTTCCGCACCGGCCCTACTCGACACCTGCCTCCGCGAAGGCGTCGGCGACGATGGCCTGGGCTTCCGTTTGGATCTGTGCCAGGTGCTCCTCACCGCGAAAACTCTCGGCATAAATCTTGTAGATATCCTCCGTGCCCGACGGACGCGCGGCAAACCAGCCGTTCTCCGAGACGACCTTGAGTCCGCCGATCGGCGCCCCGTTGCCAGGCGCGTTTGTCAGCTTGGCCTCGATCGGCTCGCCGGCCAACTCGTCGGCTGAGATCATCTCCGGTGAGAGTTGGGCGAGTGCGGCCTTCTGGGCGCGGCTTGCGGGCGCGTCCATGCGCTCGTAGACTGGTGCGCCAAACTCTTCGGTCAGCGCAATATAGTGCATGCCCGGGTCTTGCTCCGTGCGCGCCGTAATCTCAGCCGCCAGCAGATCCATAATGATTCCATCTTTGTCGGTCGTCCAAACCGCGCCATCCTGACGCAGGAAAGAGGCGCCTGCGCTCTCCTCACCGCCAAATCCATATGCACCCGTGAGCAGACCATCGACAAACCACTTGAATCCTACCGGCACCTCAGCCAGACGGCGTCCCAGGCGCGTGGCCACGCGGTCGATCATGGAACTGGAAACCAACGTCTTGCCCACGGCAGCGTCAACCGGCCAGTCCGGCCGATTCTGGAATAGATAGTTGATGGCCACAGCGAGGTAGTGGTTTGGATTTAGCAGACCACTGCTGGGCGTGACGATGCCGTGGCGATCGTAGTCGGGGTCGTTGCCAAAGGCAATGTCGAAGTCGTCTTTCAGGCCGATCAGGCTGGCCATTGCATAGGGCGATGAACAGTCCATGCGAATCTTGCCGTCTTTGTCGACCGTCATGAAGGCGAAGGTCGGATCGACCACAGGATTTACGACTTCAATATTGAGGCCGTAGCGATCCGCAATCGGGCCCCAGTAATGGATGCCGGCCCCGCCCATGGGATCCACGCCGAGACGCAATCCGGCATCAGCAATTGCCTGCATGTCGATCACGCTGTCCAGGTCATCGACGTAGGGCGTAATATAGTCGTGGACATGGGTGGTCGTCGCCTGGAGCGCCTGGGCCAATGGCATGCGCTTGACTTCCGCCAGATCGGCCGCCAGCAGATCATTGGCTCGATCCTGAATCAAACGGGTGGTATTGGTGTCAGCCGGGCCGCCATTGGGCGGATTGTACTTGAAGCCGCCATCCGTCGGCGGATTGTGCGATGGCGTGATCACGACGCCGTCGGCCCGCGGCCCGTCGTGATCGCGGTTGTAGGTCAGGATCGCATGAGAAATGACCGGCGTCGGCGTGTATCCACTGTCGGCGGCAATGAAGAGTTCGACGCCATTGGCGGCGAACACCTCGATCGCTGTGGCCTGGGCCGGCTCGGAAAGCGCATGCGTGTCCATGCCCATGTAGAGCGGACCCGAAATGCCGTTGGCCTGACGATAGTCGCAGATGGCCTGGGCAATCGCTGCAATGTGCGCCTCGTTAAACCGACCGGTTGCCGATGTGCCCCGATGACCCGATGTGCCAAACGCCACGCGCTGCACAGGGTCGGCGCTGTCGGGGGTGATGGTGTAGTAGTCTGATACCAAACGCGGGATGTTGACGAGCATGGTGTAGGGTGCGGGCTTGCCGGCCAATTCATGCAGGGGCATCGATTTCCTCCATGGTTCGATGAGTGATGAACGATTGTTTGTGAATCATTGTCAATCGTCAATTCGCAATTGTCAATTGATCAGTCCCGTCCCTTCGCGTCAGCTTTTGTCTCGGCACGCGTCTAGCGTTTATAATCGTTCAGGTAACGTGTTTCCGAAGATCACGAACTCCGAAGGAATTATCTCATGCGATTGACCTATCCGTTTACCGCGCTTGTGGGCCAGGAGCGCATGACCCGTGCGCTGATCCTCAACGCCATTAACCCGCTCATCGGCGGCGTCTTGATCCGCGGTGAACGCGGCACCGCGAAGTCGACCGCGGCCCGCGCCTTGGCTGCGCTGTTGCCGAGTATTGAGACAGTTCAAGGCTGCCGCTTCAGCTGTAATCCGGACCGTCCCGACATGTACTGTGACGAGTGCCAAAGCCGGATCGACAGTGGCGAGGTACTGCCCCGAGAGATCCGCTTCACGCCCTTTGTCGATCTTCCGGTTAGCGCCACCGAGGACCGCGTGGTGGGCACGCTGGACATCGAAAAGGCTATCCAGCAGGGGGAACGCCACTTTGAACCGGGCATCCTGGCGGCAGCCAACCGGGGCGTGCTCTATGTTGATGAAGTCAATCTGCTCGATGATCACGTCGTCGACCTGCTGTTGGACAGCGCTGCCATGGGCGTTAACGTCGTCGAGCGCGAAGGCATTAGCTTCCAACATCCCGCCCGCTTCGTTCTGGTCGGCTCGATGAATCCGGAAGAGGGCGATTTGCGCCCGCAACTCCTTGATCGCTTTGCGCACTCGGTTGATGTCGTCGGTCTAACCGATCCGCGCGATCGGGTCGAGATTCTGCGGCGTCGCGTCTTCTTTGAACAGGATCCGGACTCCTTCGCCGCTGCCTATGATGAGGCCGAGGAAGATCTCAGTGGCCGCATCATCGCTGCTCGCAAGCGCTATCCGCTGGTCACCTATACGGAACAGGATCTTTACACGATTGCCTCGCTTACGGCCAGCTTTAACGTCGACGGGCATCGCGCAGATATTGTGATCCTCAAGACCGCTCGCGCCCATGCGGCCTACGAAGGTCGCCTCGCCATCAACGACCGGGATATCCTCCTGGCTGCAGAGCTGGCCCTGCCCCATCGCATGAAGAAGCAGCCCTTCCAGGACTCGGTGATGAGCCCCGAGCAACTCGAGAGCAACATGCGGCGCGCACGGGCAGAGGCGGAAGAGGCCCTTGGCGATGACGATGAATCGGACTCTGAAGCCGAGGGTAGCGCTTCATCCGATGAAAAAAAAGCATAGAGGGCGATGACTCAGATGTAAGTGATGCGCCCGAGGCGGGCGAGGGTGGTGTCTCTCAGCCCGATGCCTCGCCGCAGCAGAGTTCATCGCCCGGTGATAACAAAGGCGCGCGCAAGCCCGTCCAAATCGGCGACACCTTTGAGACAAAGCGTCTCGATGCACCGTTGGACAAGATGACGCGTGAGCGCGCCGGCAAGCGTTCCTATACACGTACGGATCGTAAGCGAGGGCGCTACATCAAGTCGCGACCGGCGCGCGAGAAGCGCGACGATATCGCCTTCGACGCCACCCTGCGTGCGGCCGCGCCCTATCAGCGCCAGCGCAAGGAGACAGCCGAGAACGACCTGGCGCTTCAACTGCGTACGGGCGATCTCCAGCGCAAGATCCGTGTGCGGCGAACAGGCAACCTGATCCTCTTTGCCGTCGATGCCAGCTGGTCCATGGCGGCTAGTGAGCGGATGGAAGCGACCAAAGGCGCGATCTTCAGCCTGCTGGTCGATGCTTATCAGCGCCGTGATCAGGTAGGACTGATCGTCTTCCAGCGCGACAAGGCGCGCCTGGTTCTACCGCCAACGAGCAGCGTTGACTTGGCCCAAAAGGCGCTCACGGATCTGCCTGTCGGCGGCAAAACGCCCTTGAGCAGCGGACTCTTTCTGTCCTGGCAGGTGATCGAAGGGGCCAAACGGAAGGATCCCGAGATTCGGCCTCTGCTTATCCTGCTGACCGATGGCGCCGGTAATGTGAGCATGACCGGCATGCCGGCTCAGGAAGAAGCCAACCGCATCGCAGAACTGTACAGCCATGATGCCAATGTGCGTTCTATCGTCATCAACATGGAGCATGCGGCTTTTGATCGCGGCTTGGCCCAGAAGCTGGCTGATGCGCTTGGCGGCGTTTGCTACAACTTGCCCGAGCTACGTGCCGACACGTTGCTCTCGACGGTGCAACGTGAAATCAATACGTGATGCTGGCGGCGCAAACCGGCCAATTGATGCATTCACTCTTCAAGCCGACCGCGGCAAGGAGCATAGGCAAGGCAATGAGTACCTATCCAGATGGTGAAGCCGCTGCAATCAAAGGTAGCTGGGAGAACCGGCTGCAGGAAGCGCAGCAGTTGGCAGCCAGCTTCAACGACAAGGCGTTGCCGCTCTACGAAAAGCTCTATACCCGTCTGAGCAAGATGCCGGTAGCCCAACGTAAGGCCGCGGGGGAGCGTCTGCAGAATATCTTTCTTCAGACCGCCGTAGACTATCAGGGTTATCTGACATTGCGCGGACAGTACGACGAAGCGTTGATCGTGATCGACCGCCTGCGTGAGGAAACCGGCGCGGACGAGAACCAGATGTGGCAAAGCCATGCCGCCAACGTGCTGATTATGGCCGGCCGCAACGACGAGGCGATTGACCGAATCCGGCAGGCTGGGATCATGGCCGGGCTCGATGAGCTGGAAGCGATGGGCGACATTGCCATGATACATTTGCGTTTGGGGGACACGAAAGCGTCCGCCTCAACATTGGCCGAAATGGCGGCACTGGTTGAATCAGCAGATTTGAGCGATGACGCACGGGCGCGCGATCGGGCGCTGGTTGCCAATCTGACGGGCACGTTGACGCTAGAGCAGGGAGACTTTGAACAGGCAGCAGCTCTCTTTGAAGAAGCCATCGCGCTTGATCCCAACTACAAGCAGCAGCTCTATCGCATCTATTCACGCATGATTCGTCTCGGCGATCCGGCCCGGGCCATTGCTTTTGTCAAGCGCGACCAACGCAACCCGATCCGCACTGGCTTCTGGCATGGCGTTGCGCTTGATCAGCTGGGTGAGTCAGATGAAGCCATCAAGCACTGGCAAAAGGTGGTGAATGTCGATCTCGCTGCGAATGAAGAACCGCATTTGCTCGAGTACATCCTGGCCCACTACTATTTGGGCGATGCTGAAGGTACTGGCTTGGGCTTGGTCTTAAATGCGCTGCAAGAGGAAACGGGCGGCCAGTGGGCGCTTTTCCTGCTGGCAGGCGTTGGCTGGGCCCTGCGCGGCAATGTGGAGAACGCTCGGACCAATTTCTTCACGGGAATGAATCAGCGCCGGGCCAACGGCAATGGGTTGCTCTTGCCCTGGGAGTCCTGGAACTTTTTGTTGGATCTCCTTCCAGAAGAGGAGTTGGCCAACTACGCTGAATTCTTTGAAACAGAGCATGAATTCGCGGCGGAAACTGATGATAGTGGGGAGGACGGTGCATGAGCGCCCTGAACGTGCAGAAGATGCCGTCGCACGGCGAAATGGGCGGACTCATGGATTTTGCCCGGCAGCTTGCCCAGGCTTCCGGCGAGATCATCCGACGCTATTACCGTTCCGACTACAAGGTAGAGACCAAGTCGGATGATTCACCGGTTACGGTCGCTGACCGCGAGGCCGAAGAGGTTATGCGTGAGCTAATTGGCCGCAAGTTTCCCGATCATGGCGTCTTTGGGGAGGAATATGGCAAGCATCTGCCTGACGCCGCCTATCAGTGGGTGCTGGATCCGATCGACGGTACCAAGAATTTCGTGGCCGGCGGCTATCTTTTTGGCACGCTCATTGCCTTGCTTCGAGATGGTCAACCCATTGTGGGCGTGATCAATCAGCCGATTCTGGGTGATCTGCTGATTGGCAATCGGGCCGGCGCCTGGCTCAATGATCGTCCGGTGCACGTGCGCGCCTGTGACCGCGTCGACGATGCGATTCTGCTCAATACGCTGCATTGGAATGTGGAAAACTATCGGAATGGCGCGGCATTTGAAGCCCTTAGCCGCCGCGTAGGGCGTTACAACAACTGGGGCGATTGCCACGGTTACTATCTTGTCGCATCCGGTGGCGCCGATATCATGACCGATCCGATCATGAACGAATGGGACCTTATGGCACTCATTCCCATCATCGAGGGCGCAGGCGGGCGCATTACCGATTGGTATGGCCAAGACCCGCTTTCCGGCGATCCAATCGGCGCAAATGGCATTGTCGCCACGGGCGGTACGATTCACGATGCGGTAATTGCAGCATTGAATCCGTAGGCAAAATGAACGTAGGCAACACTAGTGTTCCGCCAGTCCTGAATTGGTGACTCGTATTGCTGTGGCGGAACCTAAATGCATCGGCACGAACAAGTTCACAAACTCGTCAAATATAGATTGCCGATGCACTAGCGCTGGACTCAAAAAGGGGCCGTCATCTTTTGACGGCCCCTTTTCATTGTTACGTACTTATCACGCAGTTCAGGCAACAGCCCAAGATACGTCGCCCGCAGCGCTTCTACCAGCCTTTGCTTAGGGCAATCGATACAGATACCAATATGGGTCGGTCGGGAAGGCATCTTGCAGGCTCGAGTCCCACACGAAGTTCTGACCGGTTGTACCCTGCTCCAGGCGACGGTCGATGGTACGCAACTGATCGCTCAAAGCTTCGGGAAGATCGTCGCCAATACGCTTCAGGATTTCCTCAATGCGCTGACGGTTGCGGATCTCAAAGGGGTAGTTGGTCTGGCAGCGGCGACGGTCTTCGCCACACTCGTCCAGGAACCACCTCAGACTGTCCAGGCGCGCCTTGAGCTCCCGCTCCAGACGCTGGTTGAAACGAGTGTTGAGGCTGTAGATAGTGGCATCAGCCTTGCTCTGCACCTCGTCGAGCGTCGCTTGCTGCTCCGGCGTGAGTAGATCACGCTCGCTCTGCAGACGATGCAGACGCGAGAGCAAATCGCCGCCGGTCATCGTCAATTTCTCATCGCCGCGGGGCGTACGCACGATCACCGTGCGATAGAGGTCGTCATTGACAATATATGTTTCTAACTCTTCGACCATTTCTTGGGCAATTGCCAGATCGACAGCTGGATCTTCCGCCAACACATGGCTGGATTGGGACATAGAGTGCTCCTTACGAAAATGAAGTGCGGGAACAGGTCGGCGCTGGATATGCCCGGCACCCCGGTTCTCCTACTTGCTATTGGTTGAACTTACCAGCGATGATGAACCTGTGCACGGATATAGCGATCGTAGACCTTCTGCGCCGCTGCCATCTCACCTGTAGAAAGAGGTGGCAGGTCAGCCGCTGCGACATTGTCCTCGACCTGCTGGATATTTTTGGCGCCGGGAATTGCGCAGGAAACGGCGTCAAACATGAGGATCCATCGCAGCGCCAGTTGGGCCATACTGGCATCCTCGGGAACCAGCGAACGGATCTCCTCAACTGCCTGCAAACCCGTGGCGTAATCGACGCCCGAGAAGGTCTCCCCCATGTCAAAGGCTTCGCCTTGACGATTGTAATTCCGATGATCGTTGGCTGCAAATGTGGTCTCCGCGCTCATTTTGCCCGTGAGCAGACCACTGGCCAAGGGCACCCGCGCCAAAATACCGATGCTGCGTGCCTGTGCTTCGCGAAAGAAGAGATCAATAGGCCGTAGCCGGAACATGTTGAAGATAATCTGAACCGTCTTCACGTTCGGATACTCAATCGCTTTGAGCGCCTCTTCGACCTTCTCCACGCTGACGCCATAGTGCCGAATCTTACCCTCTGCCACCAGGTCGTCCAACGCAACAAAGGTCTCCGGCTGATAGTAGACCTCAGTCGGCGGACAGTGTAGCTGCACCAAATCAAGGCAGTCTGTCTCCAGATTGCGCAGACTGCGCTCGACAAAGGCCGTTAAGTTTTTCTTGTTATACCCTGCGGCCTCATGGGGGCTTAGGCGTCGCCCTGCTTTGGTGGCGACGAGGATTTCTTCCGACCGGCTTTTTCGCAGCTTTGCAATCAGCCGTTCGCTGCGACCGTCGCCGTAGACGTCAGCCGTGTCAATGAAGTTAATGCCCAGGTCGATCGCCCGGTTGAGGGCCGCCATGGACTTGTCATCGTCAACCTGGCCCCAGTCCGCACCGATCGCCCACGCGCCAAAACTGATCTCCGATACTTGATAACCAGTCCGACCCAACATACGATATTGCATGGTTTTCCCTCAGATTGTGCAGTGAATCATGTGTAAATGAGCACACGAATTTGTCCTGAACCGTCCATCCAGCCGCATCGATAATCTTCAATCCCTCATCAGCGCCGCCGTGTCCAACCAGAGCGTGACGGGCCCGTCGTTGACCAGTGCCACCTGCATGTCGGCTTGGAAGACGCCCTGCTCCACCCGAATACCCTCCCCGCGCAGGAGGGCGCAGAATTGTTGATAGAGGGGGTCCGCATGATCAGGGCGAGCAGCGTCGACAAAGCTGGGGCGACGGCCCTTACGCGCATTGCCGTAGAGCGTAAACTGGCTCACCGCGAGCACGGCGCCATCTACGTCGGCCAGGCTGCGGTTCATCTTGCCAGCTTCATCTTCAAAAATGCGCAGGCCGGCAATCTTGCGTGCGAGATAGACCGCTTCCGCTTCGCCATCAGTATGGGCAATGCCAAGGAGGACCAGAAATCCCGTATCAATGGCGCCGACTGTGCTGCCTTCCACGGTGACGCTGGCTTGGCTGACGCGTTGAATCACTGCGCGCATGAGGTCATTTCCTTGACAAAAAGAACATTTGTTCTTATAATCTGCCTACAATGGCAAGCTTTCGTGTTGCGCCCGACGTAAGTCAAAAATTGAGCCTTTTGGGCGATGAAATGCGCTTTGAACCGGCCGGCAATCAGCCGACGGCTGAAGGCGTCGCCCGCACGCCACGGGGTG
Organism: uncultured Chloroflexia bacterium; assembly: GCA_963807905.1. GTDB lineage: Bacteria > Chloroflexota > Anaerolineae > Caldilineales > Caldilineaceae > JAGRCP01. The sequence goes on from CAWEEJ010000015.1 coordinate 57,815, forward strand.
CCGCCGTGGGTAAGCCCAAGCCATTGCCCTGCATCTCCGAAGTGAGCACTCCATATGGCAAGAAGCCTTTGTTAAAGGCAATGGTAACGACCGCCTGCGAGCGCAACTGCTTCTACTGTCCCTTTCGAGCAGGGCGTTCCAAGACCCAGCGTGTCACCTTTGCGCCGGATGAAATGGCCGCCACTTTCGATGAGATGCAGCGCGCCCGTCTGGTCGATGGCCTTTTCCTCTCATCCGGCATCATTCAGGGCAGCGTTTCCACCCAGGACAAGCTCATCGACACGGTTGAAATCGTGCGGCGTACGTATGGCTATCATGGCTACGTCCATCTGAAAATCATGCCTGGCGCCGAGCGCGATCAGCTTCGCCGGGCGATGCAACTCGCTGATCGCGTCTCCGTTAACCTTGAAGGGCCTACCGAGCAGCGCTTGGCCGCGCTTGCGCCCAAAAAGGACTACTGGCACGAGTTGATTCAGCGCCTGCAGTGGATTGCGCAGATCAGGGCCAGCGAAGCCGTCCGTGCCAGCGTCGTGACCCAATTCGTCGTTGGTGCGGTTGGCGATACGGATCTTGAGCTGCTGCAGGTCTCGGACCATCTCTACAATCAGCTCGGTTTGAAACGGACCTATTTTTCGTCCTTTAGTCCGGTGAGCCAAACGCCTTTTGCGGATCGGCTACCAGCGTCGCGGCAACGTGAACATCGCCTCTACCAGGCCAGCTTCCTGCTGCGTGACTATGGTTGGAACGTGGAAGACATGCCTTTTCAGCAGGATGCAAATCTGCGGACAGATGTCGATCCCAAGATGGCGTGGGCGCAAGAAAATCTCTGTGAAGCGCCAGTAGAGCTGAATCGAGCACCACGTCATGAATTGCTACGCGTGCCCGGCATCGGTCCCAAGTTAGCAGACGCCATTCTGCGCGCCCGCAAGAGCGCTAATCTGCGCGAACTCAGCCATTTGCGTACTCTGGGCCTGCGCGATCTGGACAAGGTTAGCCCCTTCATTCTTCTGGATGGCCACCGTCCCATGCAACAGCTTTCGCTCTTCTGAGCTGAGCGAGGGCGTCGATCCGCACGCTCGCCTTGACTCTATGTCAGCCATCAACGGCGAACATCTGATCCCGTTCTGGGCCCACCGAGACATACTCAACCGGCACGCTCGCCAGCTCGCTCAGGCGCTGAATGTAGGCTCGCGCCGCCGTAGGCAGGTCTTCCCAATGGCGGCACTCGTCCGTGGACACCTTCCAGCCCTCCCACGCCTCGTAAACTGGCGTGACGCGGTTGAGGAGGGGGGTATCGGGCATGGAGTCGGTGATGATTGTACCGTCAGGCAGGCGATAGCCGATACAGATCTTGAGTGTATCAAAGTCATCTAGTACATCCAGCTTGGTAATCGCCAAACCGGTCATGCCATTTAGCCAGGCCGCGTATCCAATTGCGACGCCGTCGAACCAGCCGCAACGCCGGGGCCGCCCGGTTGTGGCACCATATTCGCTACCAACGTCGCGCAGTTTCTGCCCATACGCATCGTGCAACTCAACCGGGAAAGGACCATCTCCGACCGCAGTACTGTAGGCCTTGACAACGCCGACAACGCGGTCGATCGCACCCGCAGGCAGCCCGGCGCCGGACGGGGCAAAGGCTGCGGTCGGATTGCTGCTGGTCACGTAGGGATAGATGCCCCAGTCCAGGTCGCGCATAACACCCAATTGACCTTCAAGAAGAATGGCTTTGTCTTCCTCGAAGGCCGTGCGCGTCATGGGCACTGTATCGATGATACGATGGCTCAGCTGCTGCCGATAATCATCGAGCAACGCAACCAACTCAGCCGCATTTACCGGCTCACCACCTAGGACCTCGATCTTACGATTTACCGTGCGCAGCGCATTGTCAAGCCGGGCTTCCAGCCACTCGGGCTGAAGCAGATCGCCTAGACGCAGACCGGAACGGGCCGCTTTATCGGCATAGGCCGGGCCGATGCCGCGCTTGGTTGTCCCAATTGTGTCATCACCGCGCGCCTTTTCTTCCAGCTCGTCCAGCGTGCGATGATAGGGCATCACCATCTGCGCGCGGGCGCTTAGCCAAAGGTTGTCCAGATCAACGCCGGCGACTTCGAGATCGGCCATCTCTGCCAGCAGTGCCTGTGGATTGACCACGCAGCCGGAGCCGATAATGTTCTGTGTCCTGGGATTGAAGATGCCGCTGGGGATCAGGTGTAAAGCATGCTTGCCATACTCGTTGATGACGGTGTGGCCGGCGTTGTCTCCGCCCTGAAATCGAATGACGACGTCAGCGTTCTGAGCAAGGTAGTCGATAATCCGTCCCTTGCCTTCATCACCCCACTGGGCTCCAACCACAGCCGTTACAGTCATAGTACGCTCCAACCCGATTGAAAATGCTCGTTTGATAGAAGATGGCGCTTAACGATTTGGCTGAATCTGATAGTTCGGCGCTTCTTTGGTAATCGTCACGCTATGCGGATGGCTCTCCTGGTAAGATGCCGCGCTGATGCGCACGAATTGGGCCTTGTCCCACAGATCGGGAATGGCGCTGGCTCCCACATAACCCATTCCACTGCGCAGGCCACCCATCAGCTGAAAAATGAAATCCTTGAGGAATCCCTTGTATGGCACTTGTCCCTCGATGCCTTCAGGCACCAACTTGCCGCCGACATCGGGCGAAGCATTGCTGCTGCGCACCTGGGCCGTCTGATAGCGATCAGCTCCGCGGCCCTTCATCGCGCCCATGCTGCCCATGCCACGATATTCCTTGAACGATCGCCCTTCGCGAATGACAATATCGCCGGGTGACTCATGCAGACCGGCCAACAAGCTGCCCAACATCACTGCCGATGCGCCGGCCGCCAGGGCCTTGGTGATGTCGCCACTGTAGCGGATGCCACCATCGGCCACAATGGGTACGCCCAGCTCACGGCCTGCCATGGCACACTCGGCGATCGCCGTGAGTTGCGGCATCCCCGCGCCGCTGACTATACGCGTGGTGCAGATAGAGCCGGCGCCTACCCCGACCTTGACCACGCTTGCACCGGCCGCTGCCAGGTCGCGCACGCCGGCAGGCGTGACGACATTGCCGGCCAAAATCGGTATGTCGGGATACTGGCTTCGAATCGAGCGCAGCGTCTCCAAGACACCGCGGCTATGGCCATGGGCCGTATCGATGGCCACAGCGTCGACGCCGGCTTCGATGAGCGCCTGGGCTCGCTGCAGGCCCGCTTCGCCAACGCCAATCGCACCGGCGACCAGCAGACGGCCCCGTTCATCTTTTGCCGCCGCTGGAAAATCCTGGCGCTTGAGAATATCTTTGTAAGTAATCAACCCCTTGAGATTGCCTTCGTCATCAATCAACGGAAGCTTCTCGATACGGTAGCGATGGAGAATTGCCTGGGCTTCTTCCAGTGTCGTACCAATTTTAGCCGTAATCAGCTTTTCGTCGGTCATGAAGTCGGAGATTGGCCGCTCGTAGTCGGTGGCAAAGCGCACATCTCGATTCGTGAGGATGCCCAGCAGCTTTCCTGCATCATCGGTGATTGGCACCCCGCTGATGCGATAGCGACTCATGACAGCCTCGGCATCAGCCAAGGTGGCGGTTGGCAAGAGCGTAACCGGGTCAACGATCATGCCGCTTTCGCTGCGCTTGACCTTATCGACCTCTTCGGCTTGATCCTCCATGGAGAGGTTTCGATGCAACACGCCCAAGCCACCCTGTCGAGCGAGCGCAATCGCCAGATCTGCCTCACTGACGGTATCCATGGCGGCGCTGATCACAGGAATATTTAGAGGCAATTTCGGATGAAGAGGGAATGCAATATCGACATCTGCGGGCAGAATTTCTGCGTAGCCCGGCGTTAGCAACACATCGTCGAAGGTCAGCGCTTCCTTGGAGAAGCGATTTGCGACCTGCTCAATTAGCTTGCCATTCGTCGTTTCTGGACTGTAAGCGGATTCCTGAGTGGAAACCATCGACATAGATTCTTCCTCCATAAAATGAATAGCAGTTCTGATGGATTATTCTACCATCCCTGATGATGACGACCAACACATTGGGGTCTGAAGGGTGCATACCACATTTGGGGGGCTGCTCCAGAGAAATCGATCAGCCCGTTCGTGCACCGCCCCCAAAATGGGATGCAATCGGATCTGAAAACGTGCCAGTTCGGCAGACTTTGATTCGAAGCATGGCGGTGGGTCCAGAATCTGCAAGCTGTTGCCGGAAAGATGACAACATGCGACAATGAGGGCAATGAGCGACTTGAATGATGACCACATGATTCGGCGCATGAAAGACGCCTTGCTACGTCTGCGCTTGGTGCCGGACGCGCGCGTCACCGTCGTCGAGGAAGATGAATCAGTCGATGCGCGCGAGTCTGTACGCCAACTGGCTCGGAGCCGTATCGCGTCAATTTTGCGCCAACTTCGCGCCGTTCATGGCTACAGCTATGAGCAAGTTGCCGAACAGACCGGACTCTCGCAACAGCTACTCTTCGACGTTGAATACAAGGATCGCCGTCTGACCATGCCGGAATTGCAGGCACTGGCCACCTGCTATCAAATCAGCCCGAGCGACATTCTAGGCATCGATCTTGAGTAGCGGATGAATACGGAACGGGTTGAAATGACCCAACGGATGACATGCACGACCTTCTTGAACGTAGCGGCATTCTACCAACCATTCGCCTGTTTCGGCGCGCAATGGGGGACTTCGGCAGTGACGGCGCCGGCTCCATGGCCGCGGCGCTGGCCTTCCACACGACGATATCGCTGGTGCCGCTGCTGCTCATCTTTATCAACTTGGCTGGCCTCTTTTATCCCGATGAGATCGTAGACGGCCAGATTGTCGAACAGGCGGAAACCTACATCGGCGCGGGCGCCGCCCAACTCGCCGAAGACGTACTCAAGCACAATCAGCGCTTGCTGCGCTCGGAGGATCCGAGCTGGACTGTGATTGTGACCGCCGTCATTACCGGCTTCACCCTCTTCTACTTTGCATCAGGCATGTTTCACCAGCTCAAAGTCTCTTTGAACTCCATCTGGGGCATTCGTTCAGAATATGTTCCCACTTTTCGTAGCGGCATCATCTACTTTGCGATTGACCGGCTCGTCTCTGGAATGCTGATGTTGGGCGTCAACGTCTTCTTGGTCTTTCTTGTCCTCGTTTCAGCCATTTTGGCTACCTCAGAGATAATCCTCCTCGCGTTCTGGCCGGGACTGCAACCTTATCTGCCATATCTACATATCGCTGTCTCTCCCTTCTTTGTGGTGGTACCCTTTGCGCTTATCTACAAATTCTTGCCCGACGCCACGGTATCTTGGCGCGACGTATGGATCGGTGCTGCGGTGACGTCAATCCTTTTTGCTCTGGGCACACGTCTAATTGGCATCTACCTCAATAACGCCCGTCTCGTAAGCCTATACGGTGCCGTGGGGGCCTTTATCATGATCCTCCTCTGGATATACTACACTGCCATGGTTGTGCTCTATGGCGCAGAGTTCACGAAGGTGTACGCCAACACCTATGGCGCCAATATCGTGTCCTCAATTCCTTTGGAACGCTATATCTTTGGCAAACAGTGGACCTCAGCTGCGCTGGGGTCGGCCGAATTAGAACAGGACCATGAATGACACAGCTCCAAGGATTGACGGATCAAGAGGCCGAGATCCGCCGGGCTCAGGGGCTTGGCAACGATGTTGAGCTGCAAACCAGCCGATCCTACGGTGAGATCGTCCGGCGCAACCTCTTCAATTTTGTTCACGTCGTGCTCTTCGCCATCGGGGGCGTCTTTATTCTGATGGGACGCTGGGGCGATGCCTTCAACAGCGCAGGTCTGATCTTGATCAATGTGACGATTGGTGTCGTCCAGGAAGTGCGGGCCAAGCGGAAACTGGATGAGATCGCGCTGTTGACTCGACCCAAGGTTACGATCGTGCGTAGTGGGGAGGAGCGCACAGTCGATCCCAGCGAAATTGTCCAGGGTGATGTCGTTGTCATTCGCCCCGGCGATCAACTAGTCGTCGACGGCCCGATTCTTAGTGGTCGCGTCGAGATTGACGAATCGCTATTGACCGGTGAAGCTGATCCGGTGCAGAAGTCAGCGGGCGAGGAGGTCATGTCAGCCAGCATCTGTCTTAGCGGTACAGCCATGTATGAGGCCGTCAACGTGGGTAGTGATAGCTACGCCTATCAGACTGCAGAGACGGCACGCACATTCTCGGTTGAGAAGACGCCGCTCCAGCGCCAAGTGGATTACTTGATTCGCATGCTGTCGCTGCTCGCCATCTATCTGCTTATGCTGCTCTTTTTTGCTTCCCAAATCCATCCGGAGATCCCCTTCTTGCGCAACGTACAGGTCGCGGCTGTGCTCATGGGCTTAATCCCGGTCGGCATATTTTTTATTACGATTGTCTCGTACGCGCTTGGCGCTGTCCGTCTTCTTGATCAAGGCGCATTGATTCAGCAGACGAATGCTGTCGAGTCATTGGCCAATGTCGATATTCTCTGCACGGACAAGACCGGAACGTTGACGGCAAATCGCATTGAGTATCGTGCCGCCTATGCGCTGAATGGAAGCGTGCGTGAAGAAGTGGAAGTCGCATTAGGAGACTTTGCCCACAGTGCGTCGGTTACCAACAAGACAAGTGAAGCAATTTTGGCAGCCCTGCCGGGCAATACGCTGCCCCTGGCTGACGAAGTTCCTTTTTCTTCCGCCCGCAAGTGGAGCGCAGAAGCCTTTGACACGCCGGCTCGTCGCGGCGTCTATGTGCTCGGTGCGCTCGAGATGCTGGCCCCGTACCTGGACGACACTACCGGCTTGGCAGAGCAAGTTAGCGCATTCTCCGAGCAAGGCTTCCGCGTGCTTATCTTCGCGGTAAACCAATCTGTGACAGTACTGTACCCCGATGGCGAAGAGCCCGTACTCCCAGAACTGAATGCGTTGGCCATCTTGACCTTTGGCGATGAGCTTCGACCTCATGTCCGAGAAACGCTGGCGGGCTTTCGTGCCGCGGGTGTAGATCTAAAAATCATTTCGGGCGACAATCCGGAAACCGTGGCAGCCTTGGCCCAACAGGCTGGGGTTGGTGGCGAGATTCAGCTCGTTTCCGGTCCGCAACTAGCTGCGATGAGTGAAGTGGAGTTTGATCAAGCGGCGGAAGATGCCAGTGTTTTTGGCCGTATCTCACCGGACCAGAAGGAGCAACTGGTGGACGCCCTTCGCCGCAACGGCCATTACGTTGCCATGACCGGTGACGGTGTCAATGATGTGCTCTCTCTGAAGAAAGCCAATCTTGGCATTGCCATGGAAAGCGGCAGTGCCGCCACCCGCGGCGTCGCCGACATCGTGTTGCTCGGCGATTCTTTTGGGGCATTGGTGCCGGCTTTCGGCGAAGGGCAGCGCATCGTCAACGGTATGCAAGGCATAATTCGCCTCTATCTGGAACGTATCTTTACCGCTGCATTCCTGTTTGTTTCCGCGGCAGTTGTTGGCCTCGGCTCGCCTTTCGTGCCCAGCAATATGGCCATGTATGCGCTGATTGTGGTTACAGTTCCCACGATATTGATGGCGCTCTGGGCACAGCCAAAGCAAAAGGTCGATATGCGCATTTCGTCTGCACTCTATTTCACCCTGCCAGCTGCATTCTTGGGCGCCCTGATCGGTCTGCTTTTCTACACGGGTGGCTATTTCTTTGTCGTCAACAATTGGGCAAACTACGACATAACCCCAGCTCAAATCCAAGCGTTCGAAGATCAACTCGGCTATACCTTAACCAGCGCTGACATGGCGATTGCGTCGGCTGCCAATCTAGTCGGCCGCTCAGCTATGACCGCATTTCTTGTTCTGGTTGGCCTGATTCTCATCAATTTTGTGCTCCCTCCCTTCGACTATTTCGCCGTCAGTGTCGACAAGGTTGAGAGTAAACGGATGCTTGTCGTCTCTATTTTAATGGTGGGTGTCTATGCATTTATTGTGGCTTTTCCGCCATTGAGAAATTTTTATGAGGTGATCGTTTTACGACCAGTGGACTATTTGCTTGTCCTGATTGGGGCAGTAATCTGGACGGTCATCACCCGAGAATTTTTCAAACGCGAATTGCTCCAGCGCTTTCTGCAAGGCGGGTATTGAGCTATTGGCTTGATCTGGACCTGGCACTCTAGACGCTCGCAACGTAAGTGCGTTTGAACTCATACCAACCAACAAAGAACTACCTGCAAAACTACCACTGCGCCGGCAAATCACTTGCTCAGATAGACAGTCGGCCGCCGCAAAGAGAGCGACTTTTACCCGATGAACAGCCATCTTGAGTTCCAAACTGCCGTTGAAAAGATCAACAAGTATGCCAGCAGTGAGAGCGGTGATACCGTTGAAGTGATTGAACGACCCCACGGTGGTCTGAGCATCGTGGTGGCCGATGGCCAACGCAGCGGTCGTAGCGCCAAGATCATTAGCAATATTGTGGTGCGCAAGGCAATCAGTCTTCTAGCCGAAGGTGTACGCGATGGCGCGGCAGCCCGGGCGACACATGACTATCTATTTCTTCAACGCGGGGGTAAGGTCAGCGCAGAATTTTTCATCGTCAGTGCTGACCTCATCTCTCAGACCTTGGTTGTAAGTCGCAACGCACGTTGCCCAATTCTTCTACGCAAAGATGGTGAGATCCAGTGGATGGACGAGGACTCAGAAGCGATCGGTATCTATCGTTATACCAAGCCCTCAATTGAAGAAATACCGCTTTGTGCCAATATGACACTACTAGTTTTTACCGACGGCGTGTGGAGCGCAGGCGGCCAAAGCGGCAATCGTATTGACCTGCCTGCGCTGCTCCGGCAAGTCGACCCGTACGGCGATTGCTCCGCTGAAGTGATTGCTGACGCCGTGCTCCAAGAAGCCATGCGCCTGGACAAAGGGCGTCCCCGTGACGACGCGACGGTGCTTGTGATTAAGGTTGTGCCCAACCCCCAACGCGACGCCGTGCGTCGCATGAAGATGCGCATTCCGATCTAGCCGAGAGGCACAGAGCAAACGGCACAGAGCAAACGGCACAGAGCAAACGGCATCATGACCATTCGTGTGACTGAACCTGCTCAACTGCGCCAAGCTGCCTATGGAGAGCCATATGACGATGGAGCCACCGCTTCCTGTGATAAAAGTAGTGGGGATCAGTGCCAGCGGCAAGTCTACCCTGGTTCAGGAGTTGCGCAATCACGGTTATGATGTGCGCCCTGTCAGCCAGGAACACAGCAATGTTCCCAGCCTATGGCGCCACTTTGAAAAACCTCAGTGGCTGATTTTTTTGGATGCCTCACTAGAGGTTCAGCAAGTGCGACGACCCGATGTTTCGTGGAGCATCGACTGGCATTGGACAGAACAGTTGCGCCTCCAGCAAGCGCGTGACCATGCCGATATTGTCATCGACACCTCAGAAATGACGCCGGCCGATGTAGCCGCGTTGGCCATACTCTTTTTGGAGCGCAATCGAGTCCGGCATGTGTCGGAACCGCTGCCACCCCTTGCTGCCACCGGCGGCGCCCGCAAGGGCTAGGTAGACGATCATGGTCTTGGGGCGAATAAGATAGACGCGGGGCTTGGAACTGAAAGCAGGAGAAGGGCTGATCGGGGGGGACAGCCCTTCTCCTGTATTAAAACCGGGTTCGATTGGCCACACGGTGCAATGTGTCCATCTACCAATGGTCACGAATGTCCATTGGTGGAGTAGTGCCATCGGGGGATTGACACTAATCGTACCCGGGTACTACACTTGTTGGATAGAAAGCGTCAAGCAGCTCGCATCCACGGCATCCAAGATCTCCTCGGGTTGACTTAGTCTTGCCATGAGTTCGCTTGCGAAGCTTCTGAGCGTCTTTTCCTTAATTCCGGAAATCGCATCAAACTCGGAATCGGTCAAACTGAAGTGATAGCCCTTATGACCGTCCATCACCGCTGCAGTTGGTGCCAACAACAGCTTTCGACGAAATTGTCGATTGACGACTGCCGTACAAAGAAGCCTGTTCAGATCATCACTTTGATTGATTGAGTCCGGGTGGATAATCGGTCGTCGACCAATTGCCGGCGACTCGACCAAGCCCTGATTGTTCATGCATCACCCTTAATCTATCTGACCTGCGATAGCGGGTCAGATCTCCAACATGCTGGCTTCAAGCTTCTGAGAGAGCGCCTGTCGGGTACGTACGACCTGCTTCCCAGAAGAAAAGGAAAATGCCTGCGGCAATAACAAGATCTCCCAAACTAAACGCTGCACGGAGAGGAAACCAACTTGGAGGCACGATACGATCGGCCAAGATCGCCAGCTTCGTTTCTGTCTCCGGCAAGAGTTGATCCTTTGAGCCGCCGAGCCGCTCGCCGTACGCCCACTGGCTGACATCGAGCGTTGGATCTAATTTGTAAATGGTTTCAGGACTTATCGGCATAAGTCCGCCATTGATCAAGATGACGGATAGATTCAGTGCCAGGCCAAGCCCGATTAAACAGAGCGCACGATTCTTTCGATTGAGCCAAACGAATAGGAGCAAAAGCCCTTGCGATGTCACCAGCACGGCTGCTGACAACCCATACCCTGCGAGCCTCTCAGTGCTTGGCAAGAAGAACACCAGCACTTGGGGCAAGACGGATACCGGCACAAGCCAGACGGCCACTAGGTCGGGAATGACCAGCCCGTGTTGAGCCCGGGCCGCTCGAGCATAGCCAGCAAACACGCCAGCTAGCAGTACAAGTGCAAGAAGTCCCAATGACTCAGCCGTTCTCCGCGTACAACACTGTCAAATACGTCGCGCACCGGTAGGCTGGCCGGCGGCCAACTGCGCTCTAGAAGTCGCTGTCAACCCCGGGCGCAGCTGCGCCGATGGCCATCAGAAGGATGGTGCCGATTGCAATAGCAAGCCGCACTTGGTTGCGGTCGATGCGAGCCGTGCGCAATCCTGCCAGGTAGAGTTGAGCTTTCATGATTTCCCCCATTTGAATAGTCCAACGAATCCTTGAACTGCCTAGCTTACAGTGGCGAGGTGTCGACCTCGTTTCAATGATTTAATCATTGCACGGGGTTGGCATCAGAGTGGGCATCAAATGAGGCTCATAGTCAATACTTGAGGGAGATTCTGACTGCAGGATAAGACAAGACGCCCCTGACAAAGCGGATCAGGAGCGACTGCGTGCTTTGGGTTGGTTAGATTGTACTGGCGTCTTTGAAACTACCAGCTTCTGTCTTGGTGGGGAACCGTCAGCTGATGGAATAGATCGATTGTCTGTTCCGACGGAGAGAGGTTGAGTTCTTTGTGCAGCGCGAGGCGGCATTGTTCAAACTGACGGACGATTTCGGCACGGTTTCCGGTGGCGGCGTAGAGGGACATCGCCAATCGATGCGCTTCTTCCCAACAGCTATCCAGGTGTGTCATTTGTTCGCAGGTAGACAGAGCACCGGCATAGTCGCTCATCTCGTATTCCAGGGTTGCGAGCTGAAGGAGCGCTTGGCGATAGAGCCGTTCTAGTCGCGAGCGTTCCACAGATGCCCATTCGTCCTCAATCTCTGGGCAGTAGTCGCCACCGTATATTTCAATCGCACGCCGGAGTGCTGTGGCACACTCGGCTGGATTTGCAATCCGCTCCGCCCGCGTAATTTGATCTAGAAATGCATCGACGTCATATTCATAGTCAGCAAGGCGGTTAACGCGATAGAGGTCGTCTTCGAAGATCACAATGTCACCCCCAACCGCAGTGCGGAGGCGGTATATGCTGTTTTTGAAGCGCGTCTTTAGTTGGCTGGGCGTTGCGTCAGGCCAGAAAATTGCTCCAATCTCCTCGCGTGTCAAGCCATTCGGGTGGGCAATTAGGCAGTAGAGCAGGTCACGTGAAATCAATGTTTTCCAGTTTGTATTGTTGAGATATGTACCATTCAGGAATACTTCCGTGCGTCCTAGGGCACGAATCTGAAGGGCTGCGTAGGTTGTCAATCGCTCTGCAAGTCGCTTAGGCGGATTCTGCCGGATCGCACGCCGTGCGGAACTGATTTGAAGTTGTATGGCCAGTGACTCGCGGAAAATGGCGTCGCGCTGCGTAGCAAGCGATGCCGGCGTTGGGATAGAACGCAAGGTCTCGATAATAGGCTGCACTGCCGAAAGAATCATGAATCGATATTGGAACGCCGCCACCCGTGTTAGAGTCGTTGCGAGTAAATCGGTAGCCTCTGCCTCGTTTCCCTTAGACTGAAGGGCTGCCACCATGTAGAGCTGAGCGATTAAGATCTCGATGATGTAGACATCATCGCCCAATAAAGAAACGGCCTTCTTCAAGAGCGGAATCGCGGCATCAGGTTGGCCGTGGAGAAGATGGATCCGGCCAGCCGTCAATTCATAGATGCCGCGCTCATAGGTTGAACGATCGGCAATAGCTTGGTCACTGGCCTTATCAAGCAATGCCATGGCTTGTCGTGCATCATTGGCAAGCGCTGTCAACCAGGCTCGTTGTAGATTTCCATAGAGGATCAAGAAGCGATAGCCAATTTCGGTAGCGATGTCAATGCTATCAATGAAGAAACGATTTGCGACCTCACCTAATTCTAAGTCAGCAAATAAGTCGCCGAGACCTGCAAATGTAGCCGTTTCGATACGTGGGTACGCACTTCTTTCTGCACACATCAGTGCTTCTTCGAAAGCATCTACAGCCTCAACCAACTGCCCAGATTTGTGATGCAATACCCCCAGATTGCTTAGCACCAGGCTTAATCGCTGAATTTGACCGTAGCGTCGCCACGTTTCAGCGGCAAATTCCATGTTGTCTCGTGCCGCGGCGAGATCTCCTATTCCCATTTCGATTACAGCTATATCCATACGCAAAGTTGCTACATCTTGCTCGATGCCAAGCATTTCATAGAGCTCTAATGCCATCCATAGATCATCCATCGCCCGAAGTGGGCTTCCCTTTGCCAAACGGCACAAGCCAATATTTTTCTGAATCAGGGCACGCATTTCCCGGAGGCTCCGGTCCTCGTCAGGTAGTGAATCTATGAGCGCTAGCGTGGCACTGCTCTCCTGTGCTGCTGGCTCGTAGTCACCTAGCAGACGAAGCGTGACCGCACGCCATGCCGAAAGCCGTACCATCGCCGGAAGGTGCTCATCCGGTTCGTCAAGGGCGAGCAAGCCCTCTTCCGCACGGTCAAAGAGCGCCAGCCCTTCCTTCATGTTGCCCAGCAGTACGAGCGCCACACCACGAACAGCATGAAGCTCTGGCCAGCGTTCACGCATGAAGTGGGGAATTGCGTCGGTCCATTTGTCAACGAGTTGGATTCGTCCGGCACGAATCAAGTGCGGACCAGCTTCGATGATCAGGTCTGCGAGCGCGGGCACCTCGTCTAAACGCTGCAATATATGAAACGCACGTTCCCATTCTTGGTTTTTTCGCAGCCACTGAGCCAATCTTTGCAGAATTGCCGTTTCGTCCTCTGGCAATTCTGCCCGCAAACGATGTAGCAAGAAATCCTGGAATAGACGGTGGAAGCGCAGCCAGAGGCCGTCTTCGCCAACAGGTTGAACAAAGAGTCCATTGCCGATGATTTCGTCCAAGAGCGGCTGCCACTCTGTGCCCAGGGGATACCAATCTGGCTCGAACACTTCACGGCAGAGCTCCGCGTCGAATTCCTCGAGTACGGCCGCGCGCATCAGGAATATTTGCCGCGCCTGATCCTGCTGTTCAAGCACTTGCTGCGTTAGATAATCGTAAACATCAACACCCGCGGCACGCGCTTGGCGCATCCGCGAGTCTTGGAATGGAAATGTTGTGTGGGCAGAGAGCATGAGGCCCGTAATCCAACCCTCGGTGAAATCGGCAAGCTCTGCGGCCGCGTCAAGTGATATCTCGCGCTGAAAACGATGTTGTATCAGCGCCTGGACCTCTTCTGTGGAGAACGCAAGCATGGCATCATCAATGCCCGTTGCTTGCCCGCGCGCAACCAACAGCGCCATGTTCGGTATTGCCAACGACTTCCGCGAAGATAACACCACATGACAGTTTGGCACGCTGTTTTGAATGAAGCGGCTGACAAAATGATCGATCTCTGGCTGACCGTCTACAAAGTGATAGTCATCGAGGATGAGGACAAAGTCCTCTGTGACCGTGTCATAGAGTTCATTGACCGTGTTGACGACGACCTGATCGAGGGTAGCTTTGTTTTCGGCGTAGCTGCGCAAGATCGCATTTGATTGAAGACCAAACTGAGGAAAACGGTGCGTAATCGAGGCAAACCAGTGTGCAATGAAGCGATGAGGATCCACATCAAGGTCGTCGACCGTGTACCAGCAAACCGGTCTTTCGCCTGCAGCAGCCCATTGCGTCAACAAACAAGTCTTTCCATAGCCGGCCGGGGCAGTTAAGAGCACCAGGGCAGCCGAGCCCATGACGTCAAACTCGTCGAGCAACTGCTGACGAGGCAGGAGATTCCCCTGATGTCGTGGCGGCAAGACTTTTGTCTTGGTAATCAATTGTGACATGTGCAGTCTGAAAACGAGGTGACGAATGATGTATGTCTGGTCATTCACGCAGAAATCAGTATAGCGCAGAATTGCGGCTATTGCGAATCTATTTTCGCAGAAGCGCCCTGCGCGCTGGCCAAGTCCGGAATCGGGCTGGTCTCATCTGTGCGATTGTGCCGCCGCTGCCACACGGCAATTGCTGCAATAGTATACCTTTAGTTTCCGGTAAAAGTTGAACGAAAGGGAGATGAGATGTGACAGACGGCGAATGGCAGTTCACAATGTGGTTGACAAAGACCATAAGGAGTGAGACATGCCAAACGCCGTCGCAAGCCACTATACAAGCAATCGTTGTTCATCGTCCAGGTGACGCCAGTCGGGACGAATCTGGGATTCGGTCTGGATGATGTGGGCCATGGTCAACGGTTCCTTTTTGAAGAGCCGAGGCGCTATCTTTCCCGCACTGCAAGCGATCGGGTTGAATGAGAACGAAATGCGTCGCAGTTGGTCAGCCATGGCCAAAGGTGCTTGGAAAATCGACGAGTTGCTCGAAGCATGGCAGGTCTATGTCAGAAGCGAGAACCAGTGGCGCGAGAATCGCTACGAAGGATATCGAGTGGTCAGCATAGACATCACCGGATTCTGGCGGCCCAAACTGCAAGATTGGGCAGGCAAGCACTATCATTCGATGGCAGGCAAAGCGCTTCCGGCCGTGGTCTTTGGCGTGATGGTGATCTCGGGTCGTATCCATGAGAAACGGATTCCGCTACTCCATGGCATCATTCGTTGTCCAGAAGAGAAGAGTGAAGCCGAATTTCGGGTCGAACTGCTCAAGAAGGCGGCCAAACGTCGTCTACCAGATGAAGTGAACGTGCTGGATGCCGGCTTCAAGCTCAGTGAGATTCATGAAGCAGGGCTCAGCGGCTATGTGGTTCGACTCCAGTCCAACTGCACGGCCCGTCGCAATAAGTTGCCGGCATACAAAGGCATCGGCGCTCATCCCAAGTATGGCGAGCTCATTCGTCCTTTGGCCAGAAGACATAAAGGGAAAGCAATCGCAGCCAGTCAAGCGGACGAGACAACCAAGTTCAACTATGAAGACTCGTACGATTCAGGTTGCTCACTGGCATCAGTTGGTCACAAGAGAGACCAAGGTCTCATCTGACGCCAAGAGCTTCTCGGTTTTCGTGCTTGACCGACCCGCATTACACCAATCCATTGGTTTTGGCCACCGATTTGGCGCTTTCCGCTGAATCCGCCTACTTGATCTATCGGGACCGATGGCCTGTTGAACAGCCGCCATTGGCCGCCAAACAGATGATCGGACTTGCATCGTCAGTTTGTCTCTGCCGAAGAGGCCTGCTATCGATTACCGGAACTGGCCCTACTTGCCGGCTCCATTCTGACTCATGTCGCAGCCGGTCTTGCCTCCCATTCCTTCTGGTTTCTGGGATCGCAAGCCCAAGGCGACACCCGGACGGCTTGCGACGTCTGCTTGGACAGGCTGATTTTCCAAATTTGACCGAGTTTGACCCACAACTTCGAAAAAAGGCGTCGGTTACGGACCATTTACCCAAGGGCATTGAGGGGCATCGCCGCCAAAAACGGGCCGCATGACCCTTATTTACCGGAAACTAAAGTATACGGCAATTGCTGCAATAGTATGAAGATGGAGGATTGACGGAGAGCGAAGGTATGATTGATGTGGTCAATCTAAGTCGAGCTTGTATCCGTATCCGCGAATGGTCGATATGAAGCGCGGATCATCACTGTCATCAACCTCGATGCGGCTGCGCACACGGCTGACCATGCGGTCAATATTGGCGTCGTAGACGTCACCTTGAGCTTCGGGCCAGACCACCTGGGCGATTTCATCTTTGCTTACGACGTGCCCGCGATTCTGAAAAAGATACCACAGAAGATCAAATTGCTTGACGCTCAGCGGTGGATCCAGTGGATGGCCATCTACGTACACCTGGCGCGTGGAGTGATCAACGCGCAACGCTGGTTCCTGCACAGCGATGAGGGCAGGAGCGGTGAGCGTGGCGGCAGGATCCTGAAAACGGAAGAGTGTCGAGGCAAACTGTACCTCCGTGCCGTCCTGCAGCCACGACGTTGAGCCGGCAGAGAGGCGGTTTCCGTTGACATAAACCCCGTTTTTGCTGCCAAGGTCAGCAACCTGATAGACTGTCTCAATGCGGCGAATCTCAGCGTGATGACGCGATGCAAACTGATCCTCAAGCATTATCTGGCATTCAGTTGAGCGCCCGATCTTGACGATCTCGTCAGTTAGTTCGTACTCTTTCCCCGCTTGAGGTCCGCTCAGGCAGATGAGTTTTCCAACTCTGCTCACATTTCAATCCTTTGATCTTGCTCACGCGGCTGTGCTAGAATAGGTTTAGAAAGAGGAAACCTGAATTGTGCGTTGTGAACTGCTTATATTGTGTAACTCAAAGCCAAACTATACCAGTAAGCCCATCGTGTGGCAAGACTTGCGGCGAGATGCTTGTCATGACTCCGCTAGGCTTGCTGGCGCCCCTGGTTTTCTGTTTCCCGCGAGAGTAAGATCGACGGCATGACATCATCGTCGCAGGAAACCCCTCCTCAGGACGAACAAGAACCCAACGCTGTTCCCACCGAGCCTGCGACAAGCGAGCCAGACACGGGCATGCAGGATAAAGACGCCTCGGATGTGGTCGCGGTCGACCAGGATCCACTGGATCGTGAGCCGCCCAGCCTACTTGGACAGCGAGTCGGCATGTTTCGGATTGGCGAGCGATTGGGCGGTGGTGCACACTCATCAGTTTATCGCGCGCTCAATGAGGAAACGGAAGAAACCGTCGCGCTCAAGGTGCTCTCACCCGGCGCTGATCGCGTCGCTCGCCAGCGCTTCCGCCATGAGGCGCGCACCGCACTCACCCTTGACCATCCTCATATAGTCCGCACACTATCTGTTGAACGAGTCGCTGATGATGGCCTAGCATATATTGCACTGGAATTGATCGAGGGCTTCAGTCTAGGCGATCTGCTGGATCGCTATCGTCAATTGAGCGTCTTCGACGCGTGCACTGTCCTCGGCCCGATTGCTGCAGCGCTCAACTATGCCCATGGACGAGGCATCATTCACCGTGACGTGAAGCCGAGCAACATTTTGCTTCAACGCGTCGCTGTGGACACCCCTGGCGCGGTCCGTCTCTCCATGCTCGAAGATCCGGTTGTGCCGTTGTTGACTGACTTCGGCATTGCACGTGCACTCGACGCGCCTGAGTTGACCAACGCTGGCCGTACGATTGGCACGCCGGCTTACATGGCGCCCGAGCAGTGCGAAGGTGACCGTGAGATTGACGGTCGCGCTGACATCTATGCTTTGGGCGCAGTCCTCTATCGCTGCCTCGTTGGTCATCCGCCATACACGGGTAGCACAACCCAGATTCTTCATGCTCACGTCTATAACGCGTTGACGATTCCTGATGAAGTTCTGGTTGAACTTCCCGTCAACGTCGTCGGCATTCTCAAGCGCTCCCTCGCAAAACGCCCCGGGGATCGCTATGCCACAGCGGGCGAAATGGCGGGCGATCTGGGACAGATTACCGGGCGCTATGCGGCTGTCAGTCGTGTGACCGGCGTGAGTGCCGAAGAGGCCACACGCACGATGACTTCCCTGCCGACCACGCGACCCAACACCGACGCATATAGCGTACTCGTGCCCGGCATCGAGCGCCAGCAGAGTGAGGGGAGCGAACCGGCGCGTACATCGCGTACCTTGCACGCCGTTCGGCCCACAGAGGCAGGCAAGCGTGGCATCTCTATCCCCTGGTTGGCGATGGGAATCGTCGGCGCTGCGATGGTCGTGGTGATTGCATTTGGCGTTGTTCTGCAGTTCGAACCAGCGACGCCCGATCCCGTTCTGCCGATCGGTAATGCCACCGTCGATGTGACGGATGACGGTGGCGGGCTACCGCCAGAAATCGATGATGGTGGCTCCGAAACAAATGCAGACGAGCAAGCCGTCAGCGACCAACTCACCCCCGTGCCGCCGCCCTCGATTGATGTGCCCTCTTGGTGGAATGAGGCGCTCTCTTTCAGTGAAGAACGCGACTGGTTGGGGGCGCTCGATGCGTTGACGCTGGTTTTGCGTACAGACCCAGAGTTCAACCGGCTTCAGCCCGAAGGCATTGCAGATGAAGCTGAATTGATCCGCGGCTTGCTACTGACCGATCCGGCACGCCCCTTTTGGACCGCCGTGGGTGACTTCATTGATCCGGCGCTCTTGACCGAAGTACTTTTTGATGTCTACGAAGGGCTGGGCACGAACGCTAACCGTGAAAATCGCCAATCCCTGGCCGCGCAATATTTTCGCGCTGCGCTCGTCATGAATCCCGAAGTGGTCGAAGTGGCTGATTTGCTGCAGGCCACTATCGGTTTTAACAACGCCTCAATTCAGAATCGCTCGGCCATGCGGGAAACGCTGCAAGCGGCCCACATCGCCTATGCAGATCGACTCGAGGAGGAAGACCGCTATTGTAGTGCGGCTGAACAGCTAGGCGCCGCCAGCGGCTTGTTGTCCGAACCGGAACTGGTGACGCGCCTCAATGAGACCGAGCGGCGTTGCGCTAGCGTGGTCAATGCGCCAGAAGATGAAGTGGCGACTGAGACACTGCGCGGTCGACTGCTTTATTCTGCGGAAGATGAAGGCCGCGACCGCATCTTTGTGGCGGACGCTGCGCCTGGAGCCGCCAGCATCCTGGCTGTGGAGGATGGCGTCCTGGCCAATCTATCTTCCCAGACCAATCGCCTGGCCTTCTATAGCACTCGCATTGGCGAGCAAGGACTCTTCGGCTTCGATTTAGACGATGGTCAGAGTCCCCTGTCGCGTATTATCCGCTTCACACGGTTTGCCGAGGATGGCCGTGAGAGTCCTTCTAGCTGGAGCCCAAGGGGAGATCAACTTACCTTTGCCAGCCGTCGTGATGGCGATAAGCAGTCGCGCATTTACGTAACTTGGGCTGATGGTGAGGATTCGACGAATAATATCGGCTTTGGCAATGACCCGGCCTGGCATCCAAGCTTGGAAAGAATCGCCTATAGCGGCGTGGATGACTCCGGCAATCGTCCAGGTCTACGCATTGTGGCCAGTACAGGTGGCCCGTCGGAGCAACTGACCGATGTAGAGGGCGACGCCGCGCCCTCAGTGGTCGCCCGGTGGGCAATATCTGGTCTTCACCTCGGAGGATCGCCACGGAAACTGGGAAATCTATCGGCTGGATCTGAACGACCGCTCAATCCTACGCATGACGACTGATCCAGCCCAAGACGTCTCGCCGACGGTGGGCCCAGACGGTCGAACTGTTGCGTTTCTGAGCGATCGCGGTGGCACGTGGGCAGTCTGGGTAATGCCACTAGACGGTGGCGACCCAACTGTACTCTTCTCCGTACGTGGCGGCATTCAGAACTGGTTTGACCATAGCTTGCAGTGGATTCCGTAAGCGCCTCATGCAAGCATCTGCGTCTGAGCGTTCAATGCTGCCTGCACGTTCTTGATGAATGCCTATGACGTCTGACTTCTCTGACGGAGCCCTCGATGGTCTCGTCGGCCAGCAGGTCGGCCGATTCTTGGTTCAGGCGCGCCTGGGGAGCGGTGGCGTTGCCACAGTGTATCGCGCCTTTGATCAGGTTGACGAGGTGGTGGTTGCGCTGAAAGTGCTGCCGCCGGGCGCTGACGCTGTCGCGCTGACCCGGCTGCGGCAGGAGGCGATCACTGCCGGCACGCTACGTCACCCAAACATCGTGCGCACGCTTCAGGTCGGCACGCCGGCCAAGGGTGACTTGGCCTATATCGCCATGGAGCTGGTCGAAGGACCCGGCTTCGCAGATTTGCTGACGGCGCGCGGGCGCTTGCGCGTCGATGAGTGTACACGTTTGCTGCAGCCGATTGCCATGGCGCTGGACTTTGCGCATGATGCTGGGATTATTCATCGCGACGTAAAGCCGAGCAATATTCTGCTCAAGACGGTCCCGTTCGGAACTCCGGGGGCGGTGCGCCTGGGAGGGGTTGATGATCCCGTTGTCCCCATGTTGGCAGATTTTGGTGTGGCCAAAGCACTCGACTCGCCCGAGTTGACAGGGGTCGGTCACACGGTGGGAACCCCCGCGTTCATGGCGCCGGAGCAGTGCGCCGGACGCGCCAAGATCGATGGTCGCGCTGACATTTACGCCCTCGGTGCTGTTCTCTACCGCGCGCTGATTGGCCAGCTGCCCTTTGCCGGCACAACCCCACAGATTTTGCATGCACACCTCTACGAGCCACTGCATATTCCTCCGGCGATGGTCGGGCAGCTCCCTCCGATTATCGTTGAAATCTTGCGCCGGAGCATGGCCAAGGCGCCCGATCAGCGCTACGCCACTGCTGCGCTCATGGCATCGGACCTATCACTATTTAGCCGCGGTCCCATTCTGCCGATGACTGCCGCCAGCACGGCTGTAGGGCCTGCATCGTCGTCTGGGCAACGAGCGACTGATCCAGCGACAGGTACGCGGACCATGACCCCTGTCCATCAATCGACCACGCAGAATCGCGCGCAGCGAAGCGGGTGCCGGCTCTCACTTTCTTCAAGCCGCGGACGCAGCAAGCCTGGCGCCCAGTCAGGGTCAGACGACGTCAAGGGATGGCATAGACAATCATTGGCGCACGCGCGGCCGGCTATCTTGGTGGGCAGCGCTGGCGGTGGTCGGAGCGCTGCTTCTTGGGATCGGATTGGCCGTTGCGGTAGTGCGTGCGGGATGGTTGACTCTGGAAAGTGCTCAACCACCCGCGCCCATTGTGGCTGTTGCGCCCCCGCTGGCCGCGTCGCCAACGCCGGCCCTGGCAGGGCTTACAGCCGCCACGCCGACGGCAACTCTGACGGCCGAAGCTTCGACGCCCACTGTTTCGCTGAGCGAAGATGCTGTGCCAGTTGTGGAAGTGACCACCACGCAATTGGCAGCGACAGTAACACGCCCATTCCCGCCAGAGACGTTGACGCCTGAACCGAGCTGGACGCCAACTCCCTTGGCGACCCCAACCTCAACCGCAACTCTTGCGCCCCAGCTATTTAACTGCCCTGCTGTGGTCGACCCATTCTTCCAGCCCTACCTGAGCGGACTGGCATCGAACATTGCAGAGCGCTTTATCTGCCCAACGGCCAATGCAGTTGAGGCTACTGCAGCTATGCAACGTTTTGAGCATGGCTTCATGCTGCAACTGGACAATGAACCCACCATCCTCATATACTATGACCTGAATCAGGAGTGGGAGCGGGCGGTTAGCACCTGGCAGGCGGGGGACCCGCCGCCCGCGCCCGACATATCGCCGCCTGCGCCCGATCTCTATCAGCCTCAACGTGCATTTGGTCAGCTCTGGGCGACGCCACAGCGCATGGCGGCGCTTGGCTTCGCCACCACAGCTGAACCAAACCGCTTTGCCGCAGTTCGTCAGAGCTTCGATGGCGGCGCCCTCATCGGCAACCGTGAGACCGGCGCCGTCAATCTCCTTCTGCGGGAGAAACTCCGCCTGTAATCGACTGCACCATCTGCCCTATTCAACGGGAATGAAACCATGAAAAGTGATTTGCTACATCTGGATATCCTTCAATCGTCTCGAATTCCTACACTTGTACTTGTGCTGCTTGTCTCCACCCTCCTGCTGCTTGGCTGCGGACGGCGGGCCGCAACACCCCCCGCAGCGCCAGCACCCACCGTGACGCCAACGACAGCCGTAGCGACAGCCACGCCTGCACCGTCTACTGCTTTGCCCGATACTGGTGCGGTCGCCTCAGCGGCGGATGTCGTTCCGAACACACTACAGACAGTCGTGCCGGAGGGCTTTCGTCCTGTCGTCGATCAAGCTCGTGGCTATGCGTTGGCGCTGCCGCCTGGCTGGACTGAGTTTGACTTGCGCGGTGAGCAATTTGGCAACCTGGCACAACGTGTCGGCTTGGGCGAGGTCTTGACGCCGCTGACGGATTTTCTGGCAACTTCTGCGGGACAGGGCGTTGGCGTCGTTGCGGCTACGGACCTGAGCGGAGCCATCTTTGGCGGGGTGCCTACCATCCTCAACGCCTCCGTCATCGACACCCGCGCGTCTGATCCGTCGCTGGTATTGGCCTTGATCAATCGCTGGCTGGGCGAAAATCAGCAACTCCTTGCCGGTGTTACGATCGAGGAACTTGCCGAGACTACCGTCAATGGCTTGCCCGCTATCCGCATGGTCGCAACCGTCGACCTGAGTGCTGTCGGTATCAATCGAGCGCTCTATGTGGAGAGCGTGGGGCTGATTGCCAATGAGAAACTCTATCTGCTCACGCTGGCCACGGAAGCCGGCGGACGGCAAGAGAAGGCGGCTGAGTTCAGCCAGATTATCGGGACCTTCGGTCCACAATGAGTTTGATTGCGGAATGAGGGTTTTGGATTGCGGATTGGGAGGGCGCCATGAATCAATCAAGCATCCACAGTCCGCGATCCAAAATTCTCAATCGCAAGAAATGGATGGTGTGTAGTGCTCTATTTTGGATGCGACTATTATCCTGAGCAGTGGACCCAGTGGTTGGCAGACGGTGAGGAGCGTTGGGCAACCGATGCCGCACTGATGGCTGAAGCTGGATTCAACGTCGTGCGATTGGCAGAATTTGCTTGGGGTTTGCTGGAGCCGGAAGCCGATCGGTTTGACTTTGCCTGGCTTGAGCGGGCAATTGCCGTGCTGGCCAACCATGACCTGCAGATCGTCCTCTGTACACCGACACCCACGCCACCCCCGTGGCTTTTGGCCGCCCACCCAGAGATCACCCAGGTAAAGGCGGATGGCCGCCGGTTGGGGCCTGGCACACGCCGCGAGGCGTGCGCCAACCATCCTGTATATGTTGAGCGCAGCCGTATCATCAGCCAGGCTATCGCTGCGCACTTCGCCGCTCATCCCGCAGTCATTGGTTGGCAAACGGACAATGAGTTTGGCTGTCACGACTCCGCGCGTTGCTACTGCGAGCATTGCACAACGGCGTTTCGTTCCTGGTTGGCCCAGCGATATGATGATCCGGCCGCGCTGAATGAGGCTTGGGGTAGTGCGTTTTGGGGAGAAAGCTACGCCGCATGGGAGCAAATTCCGCTGCCGTCGGCGTCGGCTGCTGAGCGCAGCCCGAGCCATCTGCTCGATTTTTATCGTTTCAGCAGCGACACGTGGCGCAACTATCACGAGATGGAGATCGACATCTTGCGTCAACTATTGTCCCGATCATTTCGTGACCCACAATCTTATGGGCTTCTTTCCCGATTTGAACGCATATGATCTCTGTCGTGGACTGGACTTTGTGAGTTGGGACAACTACCACTACCACGGCGCAACGCCTGCGACCATCGCAGCGGCCCACGATCACATGTGGGGCGTCAAGCGGCGCAACTTCTGGGTCATGGAGCAGCAGGTGGGTCAGATCAATTGGAGCGCATACAATCCAGCAACGACACCTGATTTTGTGCGCCTGAAGAGCTATCAGGCGATTGCGCACGGCGCGGATGGCATCGTTTACTTCCGTTGGCGGCAGGCGCTGGCCGGTAGCGAACAATATCACAGCGGCTTGCTGGATCACGCCGGTCGCCTCACGCGCGGGTATGACGAAGCCCGGGCCCTCGGTCAAGAATTCAAACGTCTCGGGCCGATTCTTGAGCATACCCATCCCGGGCCGGACGTCGCTATTCTGCTGGATTATGATAGCCGCTGGGCGCTGGAGCTGCAGCCCCACAACATGCGTTTGCGCAGTGAAACGGCAAACGACTACGTACTGCGCAATCCGGCCATGGCCGGGGACCGCGATGCGCAACATGAACCGCAATATATGACGGGGCGGACCTATCTTGGCTGGCCCTTCATAGCCCCCTATGTTGCGTTGTGGGAGCGAAATGTGCCGGTCGCTATCGTGGAACCGACAAGCGATTTGAGTCCATATAAGGTCGTCTGTGCGCCCTTCCTCAACTTACTCCACCCTGACGTGATTGAGAACCTCGAACGCTTTGTCGACGCAGGCGGCACTCTGGTCCTCGGACCCCGCACGGGCGTCAAGGACACGACCAATCGCCTCTATCCCATGGCACAGCCGGGCCCGTTGACCGAACTTGCCGGCGCCAGCGTGCGCTTTTTCGATTCGCTGGAGCCCGAACGCATCGACGTCCTGCGCTGGGAAGTGCTGCCCGGCGCGCACCGTACCGAAGTTGGGCTGTGGGCCGAAGTGCTCGATCTTCATGATGCTGAGCCAGTGGCGCTCTATACCCACGGCTGGTATGCGGGGCGTTCGGCCATCAGCTGCAAGCGACATGAGAGTGGTGGTGAGGTTGTCTATGTGGGCTGCATGGGCGGGCCAACGCTGTACGAAAATCTTTTTGACTGGCTCTTTCGTAAGTTGGACATTCGCCCGTTGATTCCGTCGATGCCAGGCGTTGAGGTGTGCGCCCGCTACACCGACGATGGCCGCCGGATCCTTTTCCTGATTAACCATACGTCCCAGACCCAGCAATTCACCCTTGCGAAGCCCGTGCACGACCTCGTCACCGACACAGAGTTTCCCACGGCCTTCCGTCTCCAGCCCGGCCAAGTTGCGGTCTTCGAAGACGGCAGCGGCTTTGGCCAAGCGCTGGCAGGGCATTGAAGCGCGAAGCGCGGAGTTGGGAACGCGGAGTAAGTAGCGGAGCATGGAGGGGACTTTGACTTGTAGACAGACTGGGGTAATGGATACCTTGATGGACTTCTCAGCTATTCCGCGTTCCACGTTTCGCGATTCGTGTTATGATTGAGTTGGCGCCGCACCACAAGATCGGTCTGCCGGTGGAGAACCCTGTGCTCCTGGCTGGCGGGACGATCGGCTATGGTGAAGCGTGCCATGCAGGGCTGGAACTGGCGAAGCTGGGTGGCGTCGTTGTAGGCCCGGTGATGCGCCATGGAACAGCCGGCAGCGTGCCGCCGCGCTATGGCGCGGTTGACGGCGGCATGGTGCTGGAAAGCGGCTTGCAGAATCGAGGAGTTGGGGCGGTGTTGCGCCGCTTTGGCCGCAGCTGGCCCGGGCTGGGCTGTCCCGTCATCGTGCAGATTGCCGACTCGCAGCGCGAACTGGTGGGGCAGGTTGCTCGACGCATCCATGAAGCCCCCGGCGTGAGCGGCATCGAACTATTGCTGCCCCATCACGCTGACGCCAGCCTGACGCAACAACTTCTGCGGGCCACCGTGCGCGCCGGTGACTTACCAGTCTGGGCCAAGCTACCTCTCGAGCGGACATGCGAACTGGCAGAAGCAGCAGTCGCCGGCGGCGCCTCGGCTTTGGTGGTGGGGAGTCCGCCGCCAGGCGCTACCCTGCGCAAACGTGGCGACGGTACGCGCCAAGCTATCGTTGGCGGACTGTACGGACCCGCCGCGTTTGCACCGATGTTGGCATCATTATTACGTCTGGCTGAAATGAATCTGCCCGGCGCGCTGATTGCGTGTGGCGGTATTCACACGCTCGAACAGGCGCGTCAGGCACTGGCGGCCGGCGCGAATGCGTTGCAGATTGACAGCGCCATCTGGATCGAGCCTGGGCTGCCTGTACGGTTGGCTGAAGAATTCTAACATCTCGGTGACTCGGGCCACGACGATTCGGCCAAACGCAGTAATGCTGGCCGGATCCCGGCATGCTCAACTTCTCTGCATCTCTTACTCGCTTACCACAAACGCCTCGCCTGCACCTCGTCCCCAGACATCCGGGAAGTACATCTGCTCGGCATGAACCGGCAGCACACGATACTCGCCGGGCAGGCCCGCACGCAACTGAAATGTGTATTGGTAGGTGCCCGCCGGCAAGTAGGTTGCGAACAGCGCAAGCTTATCATCTCGCAGGTCCGTTGCCGTTGGCACCCATGCCTGCCAGGGCGAGACGGGATCGCCGACCGCCTCGAAGTCCGGCCCCGACATGACGGCGCTTTCCGTGGCCAAACTGGTGTCAATGGGTTCAGTTCCCGCGGGGAACGGTACCTCGACCAGCAAGTGGTAGAGATCCTGCGGCGCAACGATGGTCGTGGTCACGCTGATGACATCGCCCACCGCTGCGCTGGCAATCCGCTCACCGTCCGGCGTGGCAAAGCGACGTTCGACCGCGATGCCGCGATCACGTGGGCCAACGGCAAGTGCGTCAAGCGCGTAACGCAGGTCAGTGGTGTAGTACATTTGACCGCTGGCGTTGCTGCGTTCGAAGCGCAGCATGTTGACTTCGTCGCGCAGCAGATCCTCGACCGCCGATACCAGCGTCGTGGGCTCGGCAACGTTTTCCGCCGCTACCTGGCCGCTGCCCAGCTCAGCATCATTGAGATCGACCGTCCACGCGTAGTCCGCCTGCAGTTCACCTGTGGCAGCCAGCCAGTCGGTCAGGGCAATGATGCTCCACGCTGTCTCTTGGGTGGTGGACCAGCGACCCGACTCGCGTGCACTCATAAGCCAGCGCACGACATTGCTAAGCAGGGGCTGTTCCGGATCGAGGCGGATGAAGGTCTCGAGGATTATCGCTGTACTGCGCAGATCGGTGTTGAGTGTTTGGAAATCGACCTCTTCTTCATGCCACGACGCGCCGCTGGCGCTGATCTGTGCGGCGCCAAAGAGGTCGTCCAGCAGCGTCTCCACGCGTGGATCCTGCTCGGCTCCCTCGTCCATGGTGGCCAACGCCATGGCCAAGTAGGCCCGGCCATAGTGGCCCAAGCGTTCACGCACGTCGTAGAGCGTGGCGGCCCGTCCCGGATCTCCTTCGCCCATTTCGGCGAGCACAAAGTGCATGAAAGCCAGCTCATTGAGTTGCCAGTTGTCGCTAATTTCATCGGGGGCCTGATACTGGCGCTCGAGATAGTCGACCCCCCTCTCCAGCGTGCTTGGCGGGACGGTGTAGGCCATCTCCTGGACCGTCCACAGGCCCCACAGGACATAGCTGCTGATGAAGGGTGAGGAGGGCTCGTTTGGCCAGTAGCCCCAGCCGCCGTCGGCGTTTTGGCGATTCGTCAGCATCTGTACGCCCACGCCCAGTTGATAGGCCAGCTGATCGGCCAGCGCCGGATCCTCGAGGTCCAGCTCGCGCAGCGCCCGAAGACTCAAGGCATTGGGCAGGAAGCGGCTGACGGTCTGCTCGTTGCACTCGTAGGGGTAGTGCTCGAGATAGGCGAGCCCGTCCACCATGCCCGCGGCCAGGCTTGGCTCCACGGTCACGACGAGCGCACCGTCTTCCTTTGCCTCGTCCGGTACGAGGATGGCCTCTGTACGGCCCTCCGGTGGCACTTCGCCCGCCGTGGAGACGGTCTCGGGCGTGACGTAGCGGTTGATGGGTATGGCGAGGCGCGTGGCATCTTCGACAGTGCGGATTGTGGATTGCGGATTGGAGATTTCGCCGCTTGCGTTGAAGGTCAGTTCGACCTCGGCAGCAGCCCCATCGATCGTTATGGGCAGGTCGACGCGCATTTGTTCACCTGGCTCCAGATCTGCGGTGAAGCCGGTTGCGCCATCGGCCGAGGCGCCGTCCACCATGATCGCCACTTGCAAGTCCTCCACTGCGAATTGGGTCGTGTTGATGATGACAGCGCCAATCTTGGCCCGGTCGCCGGCGGTGAAAAAGCGCGGCACGACCGGACGGATCTGCAAGTCCTTGGTGGCGGTCAACTCATGGAGGCCGTCGCCGACGAGGGTTTCGTCGGTGATTGCACGAACGACCAATACCCAGGTCGTCAGATTGTCGGGGAGGACAACGCTGAAGCTCGCCTGGCCCTGCTCATCTGTCAGCAGTGTAGCGTCCCAGTAGGCCAGGTCCTGGAACTCTTCACGCACTTCCAGCTTGGCGGAAGCATCGCCGCCACCCCCACCGCCCTTGGGCCCGTCGGCCAGTTGCTGGCTCAACCGGTCCTCGTTGATGACGAGGAGCGCGCCCGTGCGCACGCCCAGGGAGCGCCTGGCGTAGAAGACTTCGAGCAGACTCCGCGTATCCTGCCCCTCGCTCAGCGAGAAGATTGCCTTGTCGACGAGCGCTACTGACATCTCGGCATTGGGTACGGGCGCGCCAGTGGAGTCGGTCACGTCGATTGTGTAGCTGACCGTTTCACCGGGCGCCACTTCTGTAACGCCTTCACTTGCAGAGGGGGATGATGGCGCGTTCTCGCCGTTGGCCGTCACCGCAAGCGTCAGCGTCTTTTCGGCTACGTCCACAGGCAGTTCGACCATCCCGACACCCATGCCGGCAAAGGGGTTCGTCTCGTCGACACCCTTGATCAGGACTACGCTGACAAAGATGTTGGGAATGGCGTCAGCCGTAATGGGTATCTCGAGCGTCGTGCTGTTGGAGGCCAGCGTCAGCCGCTGTGCGTCGATCACGCCGCCTCGCTCGATGGTGACGAGCGCCTCGACGGGCCCCATGAAAGGGCTCGGGACGAGGATTTTTGCCGTGTCGCCGGGCGCATACTGATCCTTGTCCGTGACGAGTTCCAGCCGATCGTTGTTTTCGCGGGGCCAGGGCACGAAGTCACCCTCCGTGCTGCTGGCATAGACGAAGGCCGCGCTGGCGGTGCGATTGCCTTGCGCGTCAACGCCCGCGGCCGTGACCTGATATTGACCAGCCTTTTCCGGCGTGAAGCGAATGGCCGCAACGCCGTCTCGATCAGTCGTGACGGTTGTGCTATAGACTGGCGTGCGTTCCACGTCAGTCTTCCAGACATATTCCCCATTTTCCAGAGTGTAGACGCTGTTCCACATGAATTCGTTGACGGTCACGTCCAGCGTCGCACCGGGATAAGGGTTGCTGTGGGGCGAACCCTGCGCCTCCAACGTGATGAGGTCGACGGGTGCGGGGTCACCCACCGGAACGACGTAGCTTTGGGGGCTGATGCCGATGTAGAAATCGCTGGCGTGAATCGGAACGCTCACCCGATTGGAGACAAATTGATCGGCCGCGCTCTGAACTGTGGCATCAATGAGCCAGCGTTGCGAACCGAAGCCATCCAGGATCGCCTCCGTCTCGATCAGGAAACGACCGGCTTCATCGGTCGCTCCTTCGCCCTCCATGATGAGGCCGCCAAACGAGCTTGCGCGATAGGGATCGTAGGACTCCTCATCTGGGTCGTAAGTCTGGAAACTGTAGGACCGCCCGGTTGGCGCATCCGCCCACGTGAACACGTAGGGCTCACCGATGATGCGCCAGGTGACCGGTGCGCCGGCCAAGGGGCCGCCGCTGAAGTACGCGGCGTCCAGCGCCACGCGCACGGTCTCGCCCTGGACATATTCGTCTTGCTCGGACGTGAAGGTGATCTCAAATTCCGGCTTGCGATACGAGGCGACCTGAAAGCCCGTACCGCCGTAGAGAGGATTGACTGCGCCCGTCTGAATCAACGCTTCCAGGTAATAGAAACCAGTCGGCGCCTCATCAGCCAGCTCGATGACGCCGTTGAGCGTCCCGTGCTCATTGGGCGAGAGCGTCTGCTTTTGGATTTCTTCGCCCCGCTCGTTCCGTACCGTGATATCGACGGTGACGTTAGCGGCAGGCAGGCGATAGCCCTGATCGGTGACCTCACGCAGAATGCCCTTCCAGTAGACGCTGTCGCCAGGACGATAGATGGGGCGGTCCGTGTAGAAGAAGCTCTGCATGGACTGCTCGCCATAGCCGCTTGGCAGGTCAAAGTTCCATGGCGCAATGCCCTCTGACCATTCCGTGGACACCACAGCGAAAATACTCTCGCCCGGCGCGCCGCTGACGGCCAGGATCGGCTCCCACGATTGTTCGTTTTGCAGGCGGACTTCGGTCATCACGATGCCGTCGGCATCGGTTACGCCTTCGGCCAGGATGTCGTTGCCGGTGCGGAACGTGATGGGGGCGCCGGCCACAGACGTACCCGTGGCCAAATCGGTCAGCCAGGCCAGACTCTCGCCGATTTGGCTCTGCTTGATGACCAGATTGTAGTTGCTGATGATAATGACGTAATTATCGAGCGTTGGGAGTGGCGTTCCCAGATTTGGATCAACAGGCTCGGCTACAGGCGGCCGTTCGATCTGGAGCAGATAGGCGCCGGGCGGTAAGTCGGTCCCCGCCTCGTCCAGGAGTTCAATCAGCTGGATGCCCACTTCATTGGGTGCCGCCGTCGCGGGATAGCTACGGGCCCAGATACGGTTGGCCTCCGGATCGGGTATCTCATACTGTTGGAAGGCTTCCCACTGGTTTGGACCGGCCAACGCATAGAGTTCATCCAGCGGCAGGCGGTAGAGCCCGGCGTCGACTGCGGCGACGTTGCGGTAGTAGGCGGCCACAACCGTCGTGGTAAAGGCCGTGTAGTGGGTAAAGCGCTCAAGGTCGGTTTCGATCAGGGCGGGGTAGTCGCCCGTGGTGAAGCTGAAGCGATAGTCTTGCCCCAGCGTGTTGCCGTAGGGGTCGCCAGTCTCGGCGCCCACAGTGACGGTGTAAGTGGTTTGCGCGTCCTTGGGCCAATAGATCTGGATCTCGCTGCCCTCATACTCGGTATAGTAGGAGATGACGTCGGTCGTCGTCGGGACCGGCGTGACGTCGATATAGGCGAGGGCAAGGGTGGGACTAAGTGGTGCGGTGAACTGCACGCGTACCATGTCGTCGATCGGCACGCCACTGTCGCCGTCCAGGGGCACAGTGAAATCGACGCTTGGCAGGGGGACCACGCGGAAGGCGCTTTGCACGGGCTCGCGCAGGTTGCCCTGCCCGCCGGCCGGTCTCGCTTCGGTCGCGACGTTGATTGCGTAATCGGTGCTGAACGGTAACGGCGTGTCGGGCGTGAAGGTGAGTTCGGTCAACCCTTCATTCCAGGCAATCTCACCGGCGACGATTATTTCGTCATCCTGACGCTCGAGGCTGAAGGCCGCGGCCGTGCTGTCAGGATCCATTGGCTGGCTGAAGGTGACGCGGATGTCAGTGTCAGGAGCCACTGCTTCACCACTAGGCCAGACTTCAGTCGCGATGGGATTGGCGGTTGTGAAGCCAAACGCAAAGGGTGCTTCAATGGCTACATCGTCAAAGGCTACCAATTCGTCGATTGACACCTGGTAGGCAGTTCCGCCTGCGAGCGCTGGGTCCGGTGTGAAGGCGTAGACGCTTGTCGACACCCATTCGCCTTTTCCATCGATTGCTGGCTCCATACGCAGTGGCTGGGGAAGCTGGTCGGCGTCATCGATGCCTGTGAGGGGCACAACCGGCCGGTTGAACATCACGACGATGCTTGTGTTGGCAGCGACATCCTGGGCGCCGTCTGCCGGCGTCGTGGAGAGAACCGCTAGCGGCGTCGGCACGGTTAGGCTCAGTTCAACGGGCGCGTTGCTGGCCTCGCCGTCTGCTCCGATTGCTGCGCGCAGTGTGAAGGTGTAGCGCTGACCCGGTTCTGGTTGCGATGTAGGCGTGAAGGTGATGGTTGGCCCGTCGATCGTGACCGAACCGTCAAGGTCGGGACTGACGACGAGAAACTCCTCGTTGCGTTCATGCATGGCGCGGTCGAAGGTCAAGACGACCGGCTCGCCCTGCCAGAGCGAGCCATCTTGCGGCGTTGAAGCGACGAGTACGGGCGGTGTCGCTTGCCGCTGCGTCGCCGGCGTCGGCGTGGCTCGCACTTCCATGATGCCCAGGCCGATAAACCCCACGAACAGGCCAATGCAGAGAGAGAGGGCAACGAATGCAATTGAGCGGTTTCTACGCGACATGGTGGCTATCCTTCATCGCCATTCGGCGGCGTCGTGGCAAGATCTATCGATACATCTCGAGTGTTGCAGGGCATTGCCCTCCCCTCACGAGCGTCAAGTTGGCGGGGTCGAGTCAGTTGAGGGAGGCGCTGCGTGGAAGCCATCGGTGCACCCTCAAAGTATAGCATAGTTTCGCGCAAATTTGCCGTCTATCCTGGACCGAAGCCAGACCGGATCATGATAATCTCACGAGACGATAAATTCGCGTAGTCATGGTTGGGCGGAGAATCCCAAAGGCACCCGGTGCCCATCAATTACCGCGCACGGTTTCCTCAAACTGATCGGCCGCTGCGACCGAGACGGTGGCGATATCTGAACGGACGGTTGGGCTACCCGCTGCAGGTTCGCCCTCCAGCCACAGTTCATGATCGCCAGCTGCCAGCACCCACCACGCTTCGATGCGAGCGACGTCTTCCGCCTGCGCTAGCACCTCGCCATCCACAACCAGGCGCAAGGCGTTCCACTCCGCGCCGTCCGTCACGTAACCGCTTACGCCGATGCGCTGGCTCTCTAGCGGCCGGCCGGGATGAAGCTGGAATGCGGATAGGTTGGCAGGAGCATCCAGTCGGAGCGCTGAGCGTGTGGAGGCCGGCGTTGAGTTCTCCGCAACATCGCGCGCCACGCTATGCGTTTCGCGAAGTGCCCGGCTCTCCGCCCAGTCATCATACTCTGGCGGCAGAACCCAGCGTACCTGCCCATCGATGCGTTGAAACTGTGTGTCGGGCCTGGTCGGCTCCGTGCCGGCGATGAAGCGCTCGGTGCGCAGGCGCTGGCAATCGGGCGTTGGCAGCAGACCGCTGGGCGCGCAAATTTGTCGCTCCGTAATGGCTGCAGGTCGCTGGAAGTCGCCCGGCGGCTCTGGATGGACGGCAAACATGATGTCGCGCCAGATCGGGCCTGCTCCGGTCAAGCCATTGACCCCAAGCATTGGGGCATTGTCGCTATTGCCCACCCAGACGCCGACAATGTGCGTGGGCGAGTAACCCACCGTCCAATTGTCGCGCCAGTCGGTCGTCGTGCCCGTCTTGACGGCCGCCGGGAAAGGCAGGTCCAGCGCAGAGCCCTCGCCAAACGCGGGCATGCGCGCCACCGGATCCGACAAGATGTCGGTGATGAGATAGGCCGTCGCCGGATCGATGACGGCGTCTGCTTCCGGCAGCACGTCGTGATCGGAACATTCGGCAATTGACGATTGACAGTTATCAACTGTCAATCGTCGAATCGCCTGGGGATGCAACGGCTTGCCGTCGTTCAGCACGCCGTATGCTGCCGCCAATTCCAGCAGCCTCACCTCGCCGCCGCCCAGCGTAAGCGCCAGACCATAATCGCCCGTGAAGCTGGAGATGCCGGCCTGGGTTGCCAGGCGGCGCAGCGTCTCCACGCCAATTCGTTCCAGAACCTTGACGGCCGGTATGTTGTAGCTGGCAGCAAGCGCAGTACGGACGCTCACCGGGCCGTGAAAGGTGCGGTCGTAGTTGAGTGGCGTATAAGGCTCCGTCTCGCCCGTGGGCGTGCTGCTGTAAAAGGTCGTGGGCAAATCGGCAATGATGTCGGCAGCCGTCAAGGGTGTCCGGCCTGCCTCAGCGCTCCAGGCCGGGTCCATGGCCGCGGCATAGGTCAGCGGCTTGATCGCGCTGCCGGGCTGGCGCAAGCTAAGCGCGGCATTGACGTTGCCCTGAATCGCGGCATCGAAATAGTCGGGGCTGCCCGCCATGGCCAGAATGTCGCCGCTCGCTGCGTCGAGAACGACCGCGGCCGCATTGCTGATGCGCCGGTTAGGATCCGTCGTATCGTCACAGAGGCCGGGCGTGCGACAGTTGAGCAGGTCCAGCCGCTGCGTGATCGAACGTTCCACCGCCTGTTGCAGATCAAGATCGAGTGTGGTTGTCACCGTGAGGCCGCCGGCGCGCAGCGCTTCAGATCCCAGGCTGCGCGCCAGTTCATCCTGCACGTACATGACGAAGTGGGGCGCGTTGATTGCAAAGAGATTAGAGCGATAGCGTAGCGGTTCGCGGTCAATCAAGACCATTTCCTCATCGCTCAGATAGCCGTCATCGCGCAGCAGGCGCAGAACCGTTTGCTGGCGCGCTTTGGCTACGTCGGGCTGGTTGAGCGGGTTATACCCGCCAGGGTATTGGATCAACCCGGCCAGTAGCGCGCATTCGCCCCGACTGAGTTGGGTGGCCGGCTTGCCAAAGAAGACCTGGGCTGCGGCCTCAATGCCAAAAGCAAAGTTGCCATAGTAGGTCTGGTTCAAGTAGAGGGCCAGTAGCTCGTCTTTCGTATAGCGAGAATCGAGGCGCCAGGCCAGCCAAGCCTCGCGTAGCTTCCGCTCATAGGTTGGGGCTAAACGTTCGCTGGGTTCGAGCAGCAGCATCCGCGCCAACTGCTGGGTAATAGTGCTGGCTCCGCTGACGATCTCGCCACTCCGTGCATTTTGGACTGCCGCGCGAAGAATGGCGACCGGGTCAACGCCAGGATGCAGATAGAAGTGGCCGTCTTCTGTGGCGATGGTGGCGTCCTGACACGTTTGCGGAATCTCGTCCAGCGTAAGGTTGATCTGCTTGCCCGCGTCAGGATCGATCACTTCGTAAAGCAGCCGGCCATTGCGGTCGAGGATGCGTGTCGTCGGACGCACGACGCGTTGCTCGAGCGCGCGCTGATCGGCGGCAGATCGGCGAATAGCCAGCCGTATAGCGCCAAGCCGCCGCCAACGAGCAGCGTGCCAAAGCAGAGTGCCGCGAGCAGAATCGATTTGCGCTGGAAACGGAGGCGTCTCATGCTGATGCAACGTGTGAAAAAGGCGGCGTGTTCCGCGTGCGTGTTGCAGGATTTTAGCTGCTATGATCCGCACGCTCGGCGACCACCCACGGGTGCGGCGGCTCCACGTATGCCGCGCCAATTTTGATCCGCTCACGCTACCCGTTGGCAAGAAGTCATGATATGCTCAATCCTTGGCCACGACTGGCCAGATCGGTTCACTTTCCAAGCCCATGGAGCCCCTTCAATGATGACGCTCGTTGCTTTCTCGAATGAACGCCTGGCGGCCGCGGCCGCGCTGCTGGCGGCCCGTCAGCGCAGTGACCGGCGCATCCATTCACTCCTACCGGCGCGCTTTGAGGAAGTCGAACAGACTGCCGGTGCGCTGGACGCGCTGCGGCGGCACCGCACGGGCGGCATCGCAGCGCTTGATGGCGACGAACTACGTGGCTATCTGATCGGCAAGGCCGGCGAAACCGCGCTCATGGGGCGCACGGTCTGGTTCACGCCGGAGAGCTATGCACTGGCGGATGCGGCATCGCCCGAGCTGCTACGTGATCTTTACGCCGCGCAGGCCGAGCATTGGATTGATCAGGGCTACTTCAATCACTACGTGATGGTCGCGGCTGACTCGCCCCTGCTCGATGCATGGCTGAATCTGGGGTTTGCTTTTCAGCAGACGTATGCATTGATGCCGCTTGCGGCGGCTGAAGCTGCGCCAGCGCTGGCAGGCGTGACCTTCCGGCCCGCCCGCCCCACGGATGCGCCGGCACTGGCCGCCATGGCTCATCTCACTGCCGGTCACCAGACCCATGCGCCTGTTTTTGCGCCGGCGCCGCCCGATTATGTAGATGAACTGCGCGCAGGCTATGCCGGGCTTGCCCAGGGAGAGAACGGCGTAACGGCCTGGCTGGCGCTGCAGGACGAAGAGGTCCTGGCCGTCCAGGCCTACTATCCTGTCGCATCCGAACCGAACAACTTGCTTTCTGACGAGGGCTGGATCGAATTGGCAGCCGCCACGACGCTACCGGCCGTGCGTGGTCAGGGGATTGGTCGTGCGCTGACGGCACACGGTTTGCAGTGGGCGCGTGAGGCTGGCTACACCGTCTGCCTGAGCGACTGGCGCGCGGCCAACCTGTTGGCCTCGCGCTTCTGGCCGCGCCGGGGCTTTGCGCCGGTCTACCATCGATTGGAGCGGCGGATCGACCCGCGGGTAGCATGGGCACGGGTCGGTTGACCGATGAAGCTTGAGGACCAAGAATTGACGCTTGCCAGGATTCTGCGGGCTCTGAGCTAAAATAGACGACTTGGCGCAACCAACCACTGAACAACCAAACCCGACTAGAAACGATCTTGCCTAGTGACTACCACCACGCGCGGCGGTCATCCGTTGATCACCACCTTGCGCAACCTACAAGGCAACGTTCGCGGCGTTGTCCTGACCGAGCCGCTCTGGGGCATCCCCTACAACCTCTATACGCCCTACGTCTCCGTCTACATGATTGCTTTGGGACTGACCGACAGCCAAGTCGGACTGATTGCCAGCATCAATCTACTTTTCCAGTTCCTGTGGACGCCCTTTAGCGGCGCCATCACCGATAAATTCGGCCGCAAGCGCACCACCCTGATAACCGACATCATCGCCTGGAGTATTCCCTGCCTCATCTGGGCCGTGGCCCAGGATTTTCGGTATTTCCTGGTCGCGGCCATCATCAACAGCTTGTGGCGCATCACCCACAATTCTTGGCTCTGCCTTCTGGTGGAGGATACCGAGCCGTCACAGTTGATCGATGTCTGGTCGCTGATCTACATCGCCGGCCTGCTGGCGGCCTTTTTCTCACCGTTGACCAGTCTCTTCATCGCCCAGTTCACGCTGGTACCCACCATGCGCGGTCTCTACTTGCTCGCATTCGTTATGATGACCACCAAGTTTCTGACCATGAACGCCATGGTAGAGGAGACGAAGCAGGGCGTGATCCGGATGGAGGAGACCAAGGATCAGTCTATCTTTGCGCTCGTGGGAGACTCGCGTGGCGTGTTGGCCCAGGTCGCGCGTACGCCCAGCACGTTGGTCACCGGTGGTCTGATGGTGATCGTCAGCGTCAGCACCGTGATCACGGCGGCCTTCTGGCCCATCCTGGTGACGCAGGAGCTGGGGATCGACGAGCAGTATCTGTCGCTCTACTACGTGGCCCGCTCAGTGACGATGCTGCTCTTCTACTTCACGGTGATGCCGCGCCTGCGCGAGATGAGCCCCTATCGCCCCATGGTCTTCGGTTTTGCCGGAATGATCCTGAGCTGGGTGCTGCTGATCAACATGCCGCCGCAAAGCTATGGACTGCTGTTGATCGTCACGATCTTGGAAGGCTGCAGCTTTCCAGCTACCAATACGCTGCTGGACAAGCTGATCGTCACCACCGTGGACGCCAAGGAGCGGGCGCGTATCATGGCGATTCTGTATACGGTCGTGCTCATGTTCACATCGCCCTTTGGCTGGATCGCCGGTCAACTTTCCGAGGTCAACCGCGATCTGCCCTTCATCCTCAACATCGTCCTCTATTCTGTTGGTATGCTGCTGGCCTTCACGGCCGGCCGCGCCAAACATGCGCAGCGGATGGCCGGCACTGGTTCCTCGTAGTCGTCAGTCGGGGCGGTAGACAGCTGGGGAGCTTGGGCGTTCTCTTATGTTGGGGCGACTCTGGCACGCCGTGCCAGGCGTTCGTGACGGATCTGTTCGCTCATGGGCATGGCGGGGCCGCCCCGTTGCGCGTTGATGATCTCGGCCATGATGCAGACCGCAATTTCGGCTGGCGTGCGGGCGCCAATATCGATGCCGACGGGTGCGTAAATGCCGTCGAACTTCTCCGGAGCAATGCCTTGCTCCTGCTCCAGCAACTCGAAGACGGCGCGGATGCGGCGTTGGCTGCCGATCATACCGATGTAGGCTACAGGGTCGTCCAGCACTTCGAGCAGACAGTCGATGTCATGCTGGTGTCCCCGGGTGACGAGGACGAAATAGGTGTGCGCGTCGAAATGGTCGCGGCCGCCGCGTAGCTTCTGTAACTCGGGACGGAAGGGGCCGGCAATGACCCGGTCCGCAGTGGGAAAGCGGCTTGGGTGTGCATATTGGGGCCGGTCGTCCAGAACCGTCACGTCAAACTCGTTAATCTTGGCGATTTGGGCCAGCGGCACGGCAATATGGCCTGCGCCCGCAATGACCAGGTGGGGCGGTTGCGCCAGAACTTCTACAAAGAGCCGCGCCGGTTCCCCTGCGATGTCCCCATCTACCAGCGCATGATTGCGACGAGCCAGCGCCTCGTTAACCTGGGTCAGAATTGCTTCATCCAGCCAGGCAGATGACGGACCGGCCCGCAAGCCGTGGATGTCGTCCACGACGAGCGCATTGCGCGCAATCCATTCACTCTCGCCCTCTGACGGCGCATCCGTCACCGTCACCACTGCAAATGAGCGACGCTCTTCAATCGCGGCAAGGATGCCATCGAGCAGCGCCTGTTTGGGCCGATCATCGAGCTGCCAGCGCTCGATGAATACCGTCATCACGCCGCCGCAGACGCCGAGACTATCCATACTGATGGCGTCAGTCAGATCGACATGAACGTTGCACGGCATCCCATCCTGAATGACGTCAAGCCCCGCACGGATTACGTCGGCCTCGCCGCAGCCGCCGCCCACTGTGCCCAGATGCTGGCCGTAGGGGTGGATAATCATTTTGGCGCCGACTTCACGCGGCACCGAGCCCTTTACCTCGACGATTGTCGCAACAGCCACGGGGAGCCCGTCGCCAAGATACCGTTTGAGATGCTGATAGATCGTTGCAGACATAAGCGTTTGAGTTGAGAACGTGTACGAAGTCGAATGCGGCTACTGCTTAGGCTGGAGGCGACGGTAATCTTCAGGTGTGTCCAGATCGGCCAGAATGGCAGAGTGATCTAGATTGACATAAAGTATTTCGTTGTCCTGCTGCTGAA
Source organism: uncultured Chloroflexia bacterium (assembly GCA_963807905.1). GTDB lineage: Bacteria > Chloroflexota > Anaerolineae > Caldilineales > Caldilineaceae > JAGRCP01. The sequence goes on from CAWEEJ010000015.1 coordinate 96,813, forward strand.
TCAGCGTACGCAGGGTTGCGTCCTTTGGCAACTTGAGCGTTTCCGACCAGAAGCGGCGCGGCAGATAGATCGGGTGTCCCCGGCGCATTTGATGGCTGGGAATGACGATGGCGTCAGGTTGCGTACGCGCGGCGGTGCAAACTTTCCTAACGACTTCCGTCGGCAGGTGAGGTTGATCGCTCAACGCCAGCAATAGGCCCGACGCTCCGTTGCCTTGCTCGATCAGCCAGTGGATGCCGGCCTGGTAAGAGCTGAGCATCTCCCCATGCGCATAGGCTGAATTGTAGACGATCAGGGCGGGGGTTGTGCGTAAGGCGGCACGCATTTGCACAGCCTGGTGGCCAACCACGCAGACGACAGGCGCCACGCCGGCAGCGGCCAAAGTGCGGACGACGGCCTCGATTACCGTGCCTTCGCCCCAGGGCAAGAGCTGTTTGGGCTCGCCCATGCGCCGGCTCATGCCCGCAGCAGCGACAATGGCTGGAATCGGCGTTGTTGGTATGGGGTCGGCCATCAGTCGCGTCCTTATGGTACAACGGATGTAATCTTATGGTACAACGGATGTAATGATGGAAGTGAGTAGACGCTTGTCACATCGGTTGTGGAGATATACCAACGGGTGCGGAAAGGAGCACTTGTGCTACGCAATCATCCTGTACGGCTGGGACAAAGCGGCTTCTCCGTCTGCAGGCTCGGCCACGGCGCCGGCATGCTTATCGCGTCCGGCTGCCGATCCGTTCGAGCAGCAGCACAACCCCAAAGCCGACCGCGGCGATGGCCAGCGCAGCCAGGATCTCGGTGTTGAATGCACCATTGACGCTCATGGGCGGCAGCACATTGTTGAGGACGATTGGCACTTCTTCGCCGTGACGATCGATCGCCGTCTCGACGACCTCTTTCCACGGCCAGATCTTGCGCAGGCTGCCGGCCATGAAGCCGATGAGGACGGCAATGGTCACGTCATGATAGTGTTTGAAGAGCCACGCCAGCACCTGGGCCAACGTGACCAGGCCAATCACCGCGCCGATTGCGATCAGCATCAGGCTGGGAATGTCGCGCGTGGTGACGGCGCTGATGACGAACTCGTATTTGCCCATCAGCAGCAGAATGAAAGAGCCGGAGATTCCGGGCAGAATCATCGCGCTTGAGGCCAGGGCGCCGCTGAGGACTAGAAACCACCATGTCTCTGGCGTCTGAACGGGAACCAGACCGACGATCCAGAATGCAAACGCTGCGCCGGCCAACAACGCACCCACGACCAGCGGCGTCCAGCGACTGACGCGCCCGCTGACGGCAAAGACAGACGCCACCACCAGGCCGAAGAAGAAGCTCCAGATCATGACCGGGTGATTGACCAGGACGTACTCGATCAGCGGCGCGAGGGTGAGGATCGCAGCAAAGATGCCGAAGAAGACTGCCGCCAGGAACTTCCAGTTTAGCAGGCGGAGCGCGTCACCGACCCGAAAGTGAATGACAGCGTCCCAAAATTGGGGCTGACCGACCATGCGGATACTCATGATCAGCTCTTCGTAGATGCCCAGGATAAACGCCATGGTGCCGCCAGAAACGCCCGGGACTACATCGGCGCTGCCCATGGCAAAACCACGCGCCGTCAGGCCAGCATATTGGGGCAGCGTCCGATCAACGCGCACCTCTTCATCTTGGCCTTGCTCGATTGTCGATTCCATTTCCCCATCCTTGTTGTTCTTTCACTGCGCTGCCGCTTGCGACGAGACTATGTCGCTCTGTGCAACTGCTTGCAATCTCTTGCCGTCTCTGTTTGGCAGCGCGCTACACAAAAAGAGAGCCGCCGGCATCTGCGCGGCAGCCCCTCAGTGAAGTCGTCGTTGTTGGCGCCAATTATCAGCCGTCAATCGTCAATTGTCAATTTTGACGTGTTGATCACCGGCCCATCCAGACAGAGAACCATGCCCTCGTGTTCGCACGCGCCGCAAATACCGATCCCGCAGCGCATATAGGCCTCCCAGGAGAGCTGGCAGGGAATGCTGTGCCGCTCGCCCAGCCGTCGCAGGGCAGCAAGCATGCCGTCAGGCCCGCACGCATAGATGCCATCGATCTCGCCGGCAGCCAGTTTCGGACCCAGCAGATCGGTCACCAGTCCGCGTGCGCCGCTCGTTCCGTCTTCCGTGGCCACATGCAGGTCAAATTGGGTGGGATGGGGCGGGCGAAACGCGTGCAAGCGTTCAAAACGCTCGGCGTAGAGCACATCATTTGCCGTGCGTGCTCCGGTAATCGCCGTGATGCGGATGCCGCGCCCGGCCTGGCTGCGCGCAAGCCAGAGCAGCGGGGCCACGCCGTAGCCGCCGCCAACAAGGGCCAGGCGCTTGTGCTCGGCAGGCACGTGAAAACCCTGGCCAAACGGCCCGCGGATCCAGAGGCGGTCACCAATTGACAATCGGTGGACGAGCCGGCTAAAGGGGCCCACTGCAGTCACCATGAGCGTGACCGGATCGGCATCAACCAGTGAAAAAGGCTTCTCGTCAAAGCGGGGCAGCCAGGCCATGATAAACTGACCGGGAACGGCATCCAGCATGGCGTCCAGGACCAGCGTCTTCGTGCGATAGTTGTCTTGTTGGATGTCAGCAATGCGCACAGCGGTGGGCATTGCGAATTCGGAAGCGGCGGGCTGGCGGAACACAGGTCACCTCACGGTGGGTCACGGGTTGGCGAATTTGGTGCCATTATCGCCCGTGTCGGAGGCTTTGCCCAATTTGTGGAGAGAAAAGACGCGTGTAGCGTAGAGACGTTGCACCGCAACGTCTCTACGTTATTACATATGCTTATTCGGTGGCATCGTCCGCCGCAACATGACGCAACGCTGCCGAATTCAAGCAATAGCGCTGACCCGTCGGGGCCGGCCCATCGTTGAAAACGTGGCCCAAGTGGGCATCGCAACGGCTGCAGAGCACTTCCGTGCGTCGCATAAAGAACTTGAAATCGGATTTTTCGGCGATTGCTTCGTCGCTGACCGGTGCATAGAAGCTCGGCCAGCCCGTTCCCGACTCATACTTGGTATCGGCATCAAACAAGGGCTGCCCGCAGCAAACACAGACGTATTCGCCCGCCTGCTTGTTGTCCCAATATTCGCCCGTAAAGGCACGCTCCGTCCCGCCCTTGCGCGCTACATCATATTGTTGCGGCGTCAACTGTGCACGCCACTCCGCATCTGACTTCGTGATTTTGGTCTTGGCATCTGTCATCTGAGTATCTCCGTCACATCGACGTTCTAGGTACAAATTGTCGTGACTCAAATTGGCATGGATCACTGGACGCGGCTGTAGGTATGCTCACAGACTTACTTGGTACAAACAAGAGCAAACAGGCATGGCTATTGCTCGACTTTCTGATGGAGGACCAGCGGTAGATAGTGCAATTCGATCTCATCGAGCGGTAACACGATAACCGTCATAGTCTCTGAAATGCTGTTGAGACTGTTTGTGGCCGTCACTGTGACCACATAGGATCCAGAGGTACCATACAAATGCTCAACGTCGGAGCCCAACCCCGTAACGCCGTCGCCATAATCCCAGAAGAACTGAACACTGGTCCCCGCATCTACCGCAGCGTGGAAGTGAGTTGCCGTTCCCAAGGCAGTAATCGAATCGCACGTGGCCTTCAAGCCGGAAACGGCAATCCCGCTTACGGCCGGTTCAAGCATCGCGCCGCCGATCACTGTATAGTTGCCACCGGATGCTGACGTCTCCGTCTGGCCGGGTACACCGGCGAGCGTATAGTCGGCGCCCCTCATGGTGGTTGTGCCCGGGTCGATGGCCCACCAGCGCAAAGCGAAGGCATGGGGTGTCGAACGGCCCATCGGCGCTACCAGCATCAGGGTCGCGGTAGCGACAAGAGCGGCCAAAGCAATACAGGCAGTGAAAATCCAGGATGGTCGGTTCATTTTGGCATAGCCTCCCCCGGCGCTGCGCTTTCAGGCAAGATGCCCATTTCAATGGGCTTGTCCCATTCCAGCGGATGGAGGTAGCGGCCGGTTTCCGCGTCGGACTTGTTCGTCTCTACCTCAATGGGATGTGCCAGCGCATACGGATCTTGGCGAATGCCCGTCACCTGCCAGGAGACCGTCATCCCCGGGGTGCCGCCGCCGATTTGGAAGCGATTGCCTGCTATAGGGTTGGCAATGTGCAGATCGGGACCGGGAGCACCGATGGCCGTTAGCTGATAGCGGTAGTCGCGATTGAGCGCCTCGAACCAGTCTGGCATTGTGATCCAGGCCGTACCCGTTTCGTTGAGCGTAACGTTGCCGTTGTAAATGTTCAGCATGTCGGGCGATTCGACAAAGGAGTGCGACAGATACTGTCGTTCCGGATCTAGAGGGTGATCGATTCGGAACGAGCCGCTACCTTTGGTCAGGTTGCCCGTGACCTGTACGTCGCCATTGAAGTAGCCGGCTGCACCGCCAGCCGAACGCACATAGACGCCATATCGTCCAGCAGTGCCGACAGACAAGCCGTCTTGGCCGGCTGTGCCCACCTGGACACCGTCCGTGTCAGCATCGTAGACCAAGACGCCGTGATTGCCAGCCGCACGTACATAGAAGCCGTTCTGCCTGGTCGTGTTGATGGCCACACCATGGTTTTCAGCTTCGCCAATGTTGATGCCGTCCTGACCGGCCGCATCGATTTTGACGCCAGTGTTGGCCGTGGATTCTATGTAGAGACCGTGACGCCCTCCGTATGTGAGAGAATAACCGTCGTAGTCAGTAGAATGGATCGTTATACCGGAACTGACCGTGCCGAGTTCGACGCCAATCCCTGCCTGTTGCACCGATAATCCTGAGGATCCTGCGCCGTATACCGTCATGCCGTTCACGTCGGCCCAGCCGACTTCGATGCCGTCGCCGCCGATAGAGTTGAGCATGATGCCGGCTGGAATATAGTGCCCGTGTCCCTCTTGCGTAGGTTCGCCAACTTGTTCAATGATGATCCCTTTGTAGCCGATATCACCACTGACATGAAGACCGACGTTGCTGTCATGAATCCGGGCGCCTTCATTGGTCGCGGTTAACGTCATGGCAGTCTCGTCGCTATCAATCGTGAGGCCAGGGCCACCGGTCCACGTCTGGCCCATGTGATCATGTTCCTCATTGCCGGCAAGCGCATAGAGGGCATACGGTACAGCGTGGATCTGCTGGCGGGGACTCAGTGTAGCGTAAGCTCCGCTACTGGCTGGACAGCGCACGGCCATCTCCAGCCAGCGGTTGTAACCGTCGAATGCTTCACCACCGAATTCATCGCCGCCGTTCACGAGCGCCGTGAAGTAGCCGTCGGTGACGGGTAGATTTAGGACTGTGCTAGGCAGACCGAGTTGTTGATCCGGCGGAGCTGGCGCACTGAAGAGGCGGAACTCAATGTCACAGCTTCCATTGACGGGCGCACCGGCGTCGTATAGCTCGCCGCGGTAGAGAAAACCTGACCCAATGGGCGGCGTCGAGTCGCTGCTCGTTGGAAGTTGGCCGTCGGGCATGGCTTCTTGAGCCAGCGTCCCGTGGCTCCAGCCGAAAAATCCAGAACATAGAAGGGCAAGTGCGAACGAAAATACTGCATAAAGCCATCTTTTGCTGCACATGAGTTAACTTCCTCCATTTGTCATTTGCATGGCCGAGTAGCTCGGACAGATCGTCCTATTGCATTCTTCTAGACACGTGTGAACAGAGTGTCTACAAGATCCCTACAGAATGGATACGTGCTCAGCGCGGCTTCTGTGACGACAGTGACCGTGATCACTTTGATCGTAGACTAACCGTGCCGCTGGCGTGGGACGGGCGTGCCCTGGCGGCTTCACGAAAACGGTCGTCTGTTTTGAACGGTATCTGCTCCTATGATAGGGTGATAGCATGTGAGACTAGTCTAGAATGAAGATACACACATTCAGTCTGAACTTTATGTATATGAGTTGTATTCTTTTGGAGGCGTGGCTATGCGTCGCTTTTTAACTCAGCGATTGACGCAGTTGACCATTATGCTGTTAATTTTAGTGAGTTTGGCATTGCCGGCCGCGGCAACGCCCGTCCAAGATGAATTCTTCTTGCCGCCCGGCTTCTCGGTCGAGACTGTCATCGACGGTCTCAGCCTGCCCATCGCCTTTGATGTGGCGCGGGATGGTCGAATTTTCGTCGCCGAGAAATCTGGCCGGGTGCGCGTGGTGGAGAATGGCGTGCTGCTGGAAGAGCCGTTCATCGACCTGAGCCATGAAGTAAACGACGATCAGACGCGCGGACTGATGGGACTGGCGCTCCATCCCAACTTTCCCCGGACGCCCTACATCTACGTTACCTACGTCTATGAGCCGGCGGAAGCCAAGGGCCATCCCGATAGTGGTGGGCGCGTCTCGCGCCTGGCGCGCATCGAAGCCAGCGCAGCCGACAGCAATGTCCATAAGCCGGGGGGCTTCGTCGTCCTGCTCGGCAAAAACAGCACCTGGGAAAATATCGGCAATCCGGACGAAGGCGACCAACCGCCCTTCTCCTGTGAGGACGCGGCCGGCACGCCGGTTCAAGACTGCCTGCCGGCGGAGAGTTCGGCCCACATTATCGATTTTGTGAAGTTTGGCCGCGACGGCGCACTCTATGTGTCCAATGGCGACGGTACCACGAATTTTAAGGCCAACCACCGGGCACAGAACCTCGATAGCCTGGCCGGCAAGATTCTGCGCATCAATCCGATCACCGGGCAGGGTTACGCAACCAATCCTTTTTACGACGGCGATCCCAATAGTAACCGTTCCAAAATCTATGCGCTCGGCCTGCGCAACCCTTTCCGCTTTACCTTTGCCCCCAATTCAGGCGAACTATTCGTCGCCGATGTCGGCAACAGCGACTGGGAAGAGATCAATCGGGGACGCAGCGGCGCCAACTTTGGCTGGCCCTGTTTTGAGGGACGTGAGAAGATTCAAGATCATCCTCTGTGCGACCCACTACACAACGGCGATTATCCCGCCACCTTCTCCGCCTTTGAGTATCCCCACGCCCAGGGCTTCGGCGCGGTGATCGGCGGAGATTTCTACACGGGACGCGCGTATCCGGCGCGCTATCGAGGCGGTTACTTTTTTCACGACTTTAACGTTGGTGCGCTGCAATATCTCAGCTTTGGCGCCAACGGCGCCGCCGCGGTGAATGACTTCGGTTCGGCTGTTCCGGCCATTGTGCAGATCACGCCCAGTGCAAGTGGCGACCTGTATCTGCTTTCGCTGGCCCGTGGCGCCCTCTATCGCCTGCGCTACAATGCTGCAGCAGCCTCTTCGTCAGCGCCTGCGGCGGCTACAGATGACGAGATCGAAGCAGACGCCGCCGAAGAAGACACTGCATCCGCCTCGACCGCGGCTGCCGCACCGAGTGGCCCCCTGCCTTCGGGCGCGGGCACGGGCAATATCTTGCGCGAAGTCTGGACCGGCATCAGTGGCAAGACGGTCGGCGACCTGACCGGGCTTGACGCCTTTCCCGGCAGTCCCGACCAGACGGACCTGTTGCCCGCGTTGGAGGGGCCACGCGGCAGCAAAGATTACGGCCAGCGCATCAGCGGCTACATCTATCCGCCAGTGACGGGCCAATACCGCTTCTGGATCGCTTCTGATGACCAGAGCCAGCTCTGGCTGAGCACAGACGCGACGCCGGCCAACAAGCAACTGATCGCCGGCGTCACCGACTGGACCCCCTCGCGCGAATTTGACAAATCGGCGAGCCAATCGTCGCCTGCGGTCACCCTGCGCGCCGGACAGCGCTACTACATCGAGGTGCTCCACAAGCAGGCGGATCAGAAAGACAACGTTTCAGTAGCCTGGCAGCCGCCCGGCGGTGGCCGCAGCGTGATCGACGGGCAGTATCTGTCACCGGCTGGTGAGTAGCGAGCGGGGAAGGCCTTGCCCCATTTTGGCATTGGGATCTATCAAGTGAAGACCAGCCCCAACGTGGGGGTGCTGTGGCGCGGGGCCTATCAGCTTGGCGCGGACTACGTCTTTACCATTGGGCCGCGCTACAAGCCCGAGTCAAGCGATGTATTTGCCACGTGGCAACAGATTCCGCTCTTTCGCTATGCCACGTTTGACGAAATGTTTGCAGCCATGCCCTACAGCACGCGCCTGATTGGCGTGGAGATGGGCGGCAAACCGTTGCCCGATTTTGAGCATCCTGACCGCGCAGTCTACCTGCTCGGCGCCGAAGATAGCGGGCTGCCGCAATCCGTGCTGGACCGCTGCTATGCGGCCATCTCGATCCCTGCTGCACGAAAGGCGAGCTACAACGTGGCCCAGGCAGGCACGCTGGTCTGCTACGATCGCTTCATCAAGCGGAGAAGCGAGGAGTGAGGGTGCAACCTTGAATCTCGCGCAAGCTTCCTCTGCCGCATCGGCTGCACCAAGTAGAAAGAGTAGTCGTCGCTGGCCGATTGTGCGTGCCATGTTCGGCCTGACCCTGGTCCTGGCGGCGCTGCTCCTTTGGCTGCAACCCGAAGCGCTCTGGCTCAAGACGCTGGCTATTTTCGTTCTGGCCTGGTGGCTGCCCGGACTGTTGCTTGTCGCCCTCTGGCGGCTGCCGGAGATCGACGCGCTAACGTCCCTCTTATTGGCGCTGGCAATCGGCTGGGCATGGTTGGTTGGTGTTGGACTGCTGCTACATTGGCTGCCTGGCCCGGTCACGGTCAACCTCATCTGTGCGGGGTATGGGATCGGTGGATTGCTGCTTTGGTTGGCCCTCTTTCGCCGGCCTCCATTGCCCTTTCAGCCCACGTCACGCCACATGTGGCTGCAGGCTGGACTTCTGCTAATCGGCCTGCTGCTGCTCTGGCTGTCCACCCTCGGCGCGCGTGAATTCTTCCACGATGAAACAACGGTCTTGGTTCAAGCGCGTGCCGCGCTGCGCGGCGTGGCTGATGCGCCGGCCCGGCACACCAAAGGCCCCGGGGAGATCATTGCGGCAATGGTCTTCTATCGATCCTTGGGCACAACCAATGAGTTTTACGCTCGACTGCCCTTTGCGCTGTCCGGTATCGGCGCTGTCCTGCTGATGCTACCCTTGGGACGGCGCCTCTTCTCTGCCCAAGTCGGGCTGTGGGCAGCGCTGCTGCTGGGCGTCAACGGCTATATCGTCGCTTTGGCGCGCATGACGCAGTATCAAGGTCCGCTCCTGCTGCTCGCCGGCGCCGCTGTGTTGAGCGTTTGGTGCGCCACCCATCGTCCCGCCGCGCCAGGCAAGATCAGCCTTGCCTGGCTTTGGCTTTCCGTCGCGGTCGCTGCAGCCGGCCTGGTCATGCACTATGAATTTGTTCTGCTCTTTCCTGCGCTGCTGGCAATGCTAATCGTCGGCAGCGGCTGGAGGTTACTGACAAGACGACAGGTCGTGGCAACCGCGCTCTTTGCGCTAGCGAATGGGCTCCTCGTTGCCGTCGTGTATGGGCAGATGGTCGGCTCCGACAGGTTCACCTCGTCAACTCAGTTCTACTATGCTGCACGCTTTCTGCCCACGCCGGGCAATAACCTGACTGAATTTGTCAACGTTAGCTTGCTCTACAATTCGGCCTATTTCAGCGTTGGTCTCCTTGCACTGGCGGCGATCGGTCTGATCATGGCCTGGCGCAGTCATCGGCGTGCGGCGCTGTTGCTCACCCTGTGGATCGTACCCGCGTTGGTGCTCTACCTGTTTGTGATTACCAGCCCCGGTACCCACTACTACCTGATCATGGGCGCGGTGTCGCTCCTGGCCGCGCTGCCGCTGGCGTGGCTCGTCGGTGCAACGCCCGCCTTGCATCCTGTGCGCAGCGGCGTCACGATTGTACTTGCATCGCTCTGGCTAATCGTTTCCGTCGCGTACCTCAACCGGGCGTTCCTGCAAACGGAGCCGCTCTACTTGCTCGACTTCAACGAGCAACGCGCCACCTACTTCCCGACACCCTACGATGCCGATTTCGCATCGCGGCCGCGTGTCGGCGTGCCCATTCAAGAGGGCTGGAAGACGTTGGGCGTGCTGCGAGAATGGGGCGTGATGGATGGAACCTACAGCAGCAACGAACGTCGCACACGCTGGTACATGGGTGACTTCGACCGCGTCGATGTGGATGAACGGCCCGACTATTTCTTCATCGCAAGCCACGTGCAGGATCCCGATCGAGCGTATGATCACGCCCTGCTTGACGGCTATCAGGCCTTTGGCGAAGTGCGAATCGCCGATCAAGCGCGCCTCTTGCTCTATCGCCGTGAGGGATGGGACGGCGTTTATGCCGTCTACAACGGTGAGGACTTTGACCGCGCCTTTCAGGAACATGTTGTGCTGCTGGGCGAAGAGCCCGAGAGTGAGCCGCTCGTCCAAAATGTCGTCGTATCGCCTGCACTTGAGCTTGTGTCATCCGGGGTAGACCGGGCAGCCGTGCGTCGGGGCGACGTCTTCATTCTGGAGAACCGCTGGCACGTACAGGAGCCGATCGGACAGAATCTGAAGCTCTTTGTCCATTTTGGGGAAGCGGCTGACGGGGCGCCCCTTGCCCAGTGGGACGGCTATCCGCTCTTGAATGGCGCTCGTACCACCAATTGGCTGCCGGGCGATGAGCTGGTTGAGCGCGTGCCCGTACGCATCCCGGAGGAGATTCCGCCCGGGACGCATCCGATCTTCCTCGGCTTCTACGACGCGGCCACGGGCGAGCGCTATGGCGCCGGCAGGCTTCCCGTGGGCGAGCTGCTTGTCCAATAGGGCATGAAGACTCCAACCAAGATATTCCACCGGCGAGGGACCGAGAAACAGGATGGCTGACAATCAATCAGGCCGGACCGTTATCGTCACCGGCGGGGGGCAAGGCATTGGCAAAGGCATTGCCCGACATCTGCTCATACAGGGCTGGCAGGTCGTCATTGGGGAGATCGACGCGGAGGCCGGCGTCGAAACTGTGGCGGAGCTAGCCGATCTCGGCGCGATCCGCTTCATTCAGACTGATGTAACTGATGAGGCGTCGGTCGCCGCGCTCATGGCGCAAACCATCGATCAGCTGGGCCGCCTGGATGCGCTAGTCAACAACGCGGGGATTGCTGCGCCGGGCAACAGCCCGCTCGAAACGCTGGACCTCTCGCAGTGGCAGCGGGTTATCGACGCCAATCTGACCGGCCCGGTGCTCTGTGCCAAGCATGCCGTGCCCTACCTGCGCCGCGGCCACGGCGCGATCGTCAACATTGCCTCCACCCGCGCCCTCCAATCCGAGGCCAACACCGAAGCCTACCAGCGCGTCGAAGGGCGGCCTGGTCGCGCTCACCCATTCGTTGGCCATCAGTTTGGGGCCGGCCATCCGCGTCAACAGCATCAGCCCAGGTTGGATCGACGTGGGGTCGTGGCAGAAGTCGAGTCGGCGGCGCGAGTCGAACTTGCGTGCGCTGGACCACGCGCAACACCCGGCAGGGCGCGTCGGCACCCCCGGGGACATTGCTGCGATGACCGCGTTCTTGCTTTCTGAAGAGGCCGGATTTGTTACAGGGCAGAACTTTGTTGTCGACGGCGGCATGACGGTCAAGATGATCTACGCAGATTGATGCCTGCCTGGCTTCCCTTGTGGCAAGATTCCTCGCTGTGCCCGGGATGTTCGAGGGGCTCGCCGTGTCATACCGTGGGAGCGGAGCGACTGCCTGCTTGCGGCCGTTGCTGGGCAGGAATGGCGGGCGTCGTGCTACGGTTCTGTGACGCGCAACGTGCCGATCGTCACCGCGTCCGTGCTGCGTCCCAGCCCCGTTGCCGCTTTCAGCTCCAGACCATCGCTGGCGACGCGCCATGCGCAATGCCACCGTATAGTCGCCTGCCGCCAAATCGTCCGCTAGCGGCATGACGCGTACCTCCCGCAGCGGGTAGCCTGCAGGCCAGACGCTGCTCGGATAGTTGAGGCCGCCGGCGACCTGCTGCCATGCTGCGGCCACAGTTCCATCAGCCTCGCGCAGCTCGATGATGACGTCATACGCATCACGATAGTCGCTCGGGTTTGGATACCAAACCAGCTCGGCGCGGAACTCGTCGCCGGCGCGGCTCTCGGCACGGTCGAGCGCTGCGTGGGCCAGATCGATGTAATCGAAGGACGCCAGTCGTTCGCTGATCTCAGACGGATAGGGCGATTTGAAGATATCGGTCATGCCAATGCGCCAGCGCTGACCAGCGATGACGCGGGCCGGATCGCCGTCGGGCACAAGCGGTTCGCCCGTATCCTGCCGATAGACAACCAGTTCAATCGTGTAGCGCAGGGGCTTGGCCGAGATGGGCACAGGCAAAGCAAACGACTGTTGGACGCGTGTGCCCGGCTGCCAGCTGCTGGTGGGGGGCTGAGGAGCAACATCCTGTTGCACCAGGAGTAAATCGCTGCCCGCTTCATAGAGCCGCAACGAGAAGCTCAAATCTGTCCCCAGATCATCCATCCCCGTCAACCCTTCCAGATGTAGATTGACATAAAGTATTTCGCCGGCTTCGACCAACGTATGCGGATCGCTCCCGACGAGCTGCAGGGCATCGCCAAAACGGGCATCAACGGGAATCACCTCTTCCTCCAGCGGTGGATTGACGGCCATATCATAGCGCTGGACGCGTAGGAAATCTCGGCCAGCGTAGGGCAGGTCTTGCACCAGCACGCCGTTTTGATCCAGCCAGGCGCGGATGACGCCGGTGGGATCGCTCACGGTATCATAGAGGCGGTAGTGCCAGAGGCGAGGGTGCGCCGCGCCGAGCGTGTCGAGGGAGGCCAACGTTTCCGCTTCTGTGACCGCGAAAAAGTCGCTTGCCGTGTGGCTCCAGCCCAGCCCAAGATCGCCGTCCACGCTGCCGGTGCGGGCGATGATGACCGGCGCAGGCGTCTCGCTTTCCGGCAACCCGTCGCGCACTTGATCGGCATAGTTGTTGAAGCGGCCGTCCCACACGATGGCCGGCGGGCGAGATGCCAACGGCCCCACCAACTCGGTGGGCCAGTAGATCTCCAGTGTGGGATAGATCCAGCCGGCATTGGCCAAAATCAGATCGTCAGGCCGCCAGTTACGGGCCAGATCTGCCACCGCGGTGCGATGATCGTCGGCCCGGTAGCGTGGATTTGACCAAAATTCGTAGAGCCCCCACGTGCTGATGCCGAGGATGAGCGCCAATGCGCCCCACGCCAGCCACGTCTTCTGCTGGAGGAGGGCGAGAATGGCCGCAGCCAGGATCAGCATGAAGGGTGGTGCATAGAGGAATACGTAGCGCACGTGATAGAGGGGCGTCACCGTTGCCGTAAAGAGGTAGAGTAGACCGAGCGGCACAAAAATGTAAATCAGAAGGGTACTGTGCGCACCCGTTTCCTCCCGTTCATCCTGACCCTCAGACCCCAACCAAAGGAACAGACCCAGTGCCAGCACGGCAACCAGAGCAAAAGGCCACATACGCCCGCCGGGCGGCGTCTGACCGATGACCAGCGCGCCCAGCGTCTCGGCGAGGGAGGCAAGGAAGGCTTGGGCTGTCGACCAGGGCGCGCGCCAGGGCGGCACGGGTGGGTTGACCGCCTGACGCAGGAAGACTGGAAACCAAGGGAGCCACAGGAGCAATACGGCCACCTGCGCGCCGAATCCAACCGAACAGGGCGCGCGTGCGCCGCTCGGGCTTCACCTTGCGCAGGCGGATTAACGCCAGCACGTTGAGGGCGATGAGCGCAAAGGCAAAATAATAAAGCGTATAGAGACCGCTCGCTGCCGCCGCCACATAGACGATCAGCCAACCCCATGCCGCGCGCCTCCTGGTCGAAAAAGCGCAGCGTGGCCCAAAGGCAGAGCAAGCCCAGCGCCGCACCGATCGTGTACATGCGCACTTCCTGGCCATACCAGAGATGAAAGGGGTTGATGGCGGCCAGCCAAACGGCCAGCACGGCTGCGCGTTCCCCAACAGCCGCCGGCCAATCGGCACGAGCAGCGCCAGGAGAAGTACGCCGGCCCACAGGCTAGGCCAGGCAAAGAGGAACTCCAAGCCGTGTTCCAACGTCGGATGGCTGAGGCTTTGCCAGGCGTGGAGCAGGGCGTAGTACCCGGGCGGATGGATGTCGCCGGCCGTGTGTGCGATCATCTCCGGCAGCGGCAGGCGGGCGAGGTAGGCGCTGACCGTCTCGTCATACCAGAGTGACTCGCTGCCCAGCCGAAAGAGACGCAGGCCAAAGCCGACCAGCAGACCGCCGAGCAGCGCAAAGCGCAGCCAGATTGACTCCGTTGCCGCTTGCTCAATCAGTGTTCGGTGATGGACCGCCCGCGTGGATGCCATACGGGCATGCTAGCACAGGAGATGTCAGGGGCAAATCGACGGCTGGTGAACGGAGGTTGATGAACCGCTGATTGACGCTGATCCGGCGGATGAAAGCGGATCAATCCTAAAGAATCAGGCCGCGTCTACCGCACCCTTTGACAGGCTCAGGACAAGCCCGACCTCACCGGCAGTTTGTCGTCGGTTGACTTGAGTTTTCTTGGATTCGCCCCCGAATCCTTTGGCATTCCCGGGGCCTTTGGATACAATAGCACGGATGTCGACGATCACGCTGGACCAACTACTCAAAGATGTCCGCGCCGCTTGGCGCTTCACGCCCGCAGCCGAAGCCTGGCTGGGCGTTGTGTTACTGTTGGCGCTGGTCGGGGTGGCCATGGTCAGCGCTCGTTCGATAACGGTGACGGTGGATGGTGTTGAAGAGGCGGTGCAGACCCATCGCCGCACGCTGGACAAGCTCTTGCTCGATCTGGGGTTTGAGCCCGAAATGCTGGCGTACGTCTCGCCGCCGGAAGCTGCCCCCCTATACAGGGGCATGCGCGTCACCGTAGATCGGCCGCGCCCAGTCCAGCTTTTTGCCGACGGGCGTGATCTGCGCCTGCAATCGTGGGGGACGACTGTGGCTGAAATCTTGACCGATGCCGGCGTGAGCTTCCACCCCAACGACCAAGCGCTGCTTGACGCCGAGCCCATCGCATGGGAGGAGCCGCTTCCGTCAGCCGTGCATGCACTCCGACCGCAGACATATGACCGCGGCCATGCCTGGGATCACATCGAGCGCCGGCCCGTTCAGTTGCGCGTACATCGCGCCATCCCCATTGAGGTCAATGATGGTGGGCTGGCCTTTACCCTGCGCACGACTACAGAGACGATTGGTGAGGCGCTCTTGCAAGCCGGCATTACGCTCTATCTGGGTGATGAAGTGCGCCCTGACCTGGGGAGCCCGGTGAGCACCGGACAGCAGATCTTCATCGAGCGCAGCACGCCGTTGACGGTGCAAGCAGATGGCCAGACGCTCAAAACGCGTGCCAAGGCCGAGACGGTCGGTGATGTACTCGCCTCGCTCGACATCGGCCTGGCGGGAATGGATCGAGTCAGCCCGGCGCTGGAAACGCCGCTCTACGACGACATCGAGATCACCGTGACGCGCATCCGCGAAGAGATCGAGGTGACGGAGGAGATTGCGCCTTTTGAGACGATCTACGAGGCCGACGCCGCGCTGCCCATCGATACGCAGACCGTTTTGGCGCCCGGTGCGGAGGGCATTACCCGCACCCGTGCACGCGTGCGCTACGAGGATGGCCAGGAGGTAGCCCGTGTTGTCGAGGACACGTGGACGGCCCAGGAGCCTGCGCAGACGCGTGATTGCCTATGGAAGCTTGATCGAGCCGAAGACGGCAACTGTGGGTGGCCAGTCCATCACCTACTGGCGCAAAATTCCTATGCTGGCAACGAGCTACAGCGCGTCGCGTGCCGGTGTCTCGCCCGACAATCCCTACTATGGGCGGACCTATTCGGGCGATCCCATGCGCGACGGAATTGTGGCAGTTGACTTCAGTCTCGTGCCCTTGCGCAGCGAAGTCTTTATTCCCACCTACGGCTTTGGCGATGCCCTGGACACAGGCGGCGCCATGCGCGGTCGACGCATTGATCTCGGTTATGCTGACGATACGTGGGTGCCCGTGCGGCGCTGGGTCGACGTTTACTTGCTCTGGCCGCCGCCGGCGCAGGATCGAATCACGTGGGTGCTGCCCAACTGGCCGCGCCCGCCACAATAGTAGAGACAGTGGTGAAAGATCGGATCTGCGAGCGTAGCAGCGCCCTCTTTCGATCTCAATAGAGTCTACGCATCAAGTTCGGACGTTCATGGCGAATTCGCAGGATAGCCTGTCGCAGCGCCGTTGGGTGATTCCGGTACTGCTGTTGATCATGTTGGCGGGGTTGGTTCTACGCACGTGGAACGTGAACTTTGACCGCGGGATCGGCAGCCATCCGGATGAACGCAGTACGGCCTGCTTTTACGCAACCACAATTGCACTACCCGATTCATGGGAAGCCTTGCGCGATCCCCGGCAAAGCCCACTCAATCCGCTGTGGGATCAGGCCCGGCAGGAACGACGCAGCTTTACCTATGGTCATTTTCCACTCTACCTGGGCGTTGCCGCGGGCGAACTCACGCAGCGGTTGGCGCCCCTGGCCCAGTGGCTTGGTCTCCCCGAGCAAACGACTGCGCTCATGGCGCGTGCGGGCAGCGCCTGTGACGCCATCACCGTGGCCGGCCGCTTGACCATTGCGCTCCTCGATACCGTAACCATCCTGTTCCTCTTTTTGCTGACAGCCGCGATTTTCGGCTCGGGCGCGGGTCTGCTCGCAGCCGCCTTTTACGCCTTTGCCGCGCAGGCGATCCAGCTCAGCCACTTCTTTGCCATGGATCCGGCCAGCACGACCTTTACCGTCATGGCCGTCTGGGGTGGCGTGCGCATGGTGCAGCGACGCACCTGGGGGGCGGCTTTGTTGACGGGCGTCGGCGCGGGGCTGGCCATTGCGTCCAAGTTCAGCGCCCTACCGATTTTGGCCGTGCCGGTCGTGGCTGCACTCATCATCTTCTGGCAGAGCGCGCAGGAGGAGGCATTTAGCGAGGAGACCCCCTCACCCGGCGTTGGTCGGCTGCGCTTCCGTGCGCTTGGCAGTGCGCTCTTGGCGCTGGTGGCGGCAGGCGTCGTCTTCTTCATCACGAGCCCCTATGCCGTGCTCGACTGGCAAAGCTTCAGCCAGGCGACCCTCGTGGAGCAAGGGCGCATGGTGCGCGGCGTGGCCGATTTCCCGTTTACCCGTCAATATCGGAACACCACGCCCTACCTCTACTTCATCGATCAGCAGGTACGCTGGGGGCTGGGACTGCCGCTGGGCTTGCTGGCGCTGGCGGGCACGCTCTTTGCCGTGCTCGGCCTGCTGCGCGTGCTCTACGCGATGGCAGCCACGGCTATCGGTCGGCTTTTTGGTCGCGCCCTCTGGTACGAGATTCCGGAACGGGAACTGCTCCTGCTCATCGTTTGGAGTTGGGTTGTGCCCTATTTCGGGCTGACCGGCGCCTTTCTGGCCAAATTCAATCGCTACATGAGCCCGATCCTGCCCTTTGCCCTGCTCTTTGCCGCCGGGTTGATCTGGCACATCTGGCATGGCCGTCTCTTTGGTATCCGTCGACTCTCTACCGCCGATCCCGACGCGCAGACATTGCAGCACGATGTCTCCACGCCGACAGCTACGCACGATACCCCGTGGCGCGGCATCCGGCATGCCCTTGCGGCTGGTCTGGCCCTCATCGGCATTATTGGCGGCCTCTTCTGGTCCGTGGCCTACGTCAACGGCGTCTACAACCGGGAACACACCTGGATCAGCGCCAGTCGCTGGATGTATGAAACCATGCCCGCAGGCTCGGTCATCCTCTGGGAGCTATGGGATGACCCGCTGCCCAAGTCACTTCCCGATGAGCCGGGCATGGATATGGGGACGACTGGTCTGCGCAACATCGACTGGGGCCCGTACGAAGAGGACACGGCCGAGAAATATCAGCGCATCCGCGACGCACTGCAGGCTGCCGATTACGTCGCCTACAGCTCCAAGCGCATCTATGACAGCGTCGACGAACTGCCCACACGCTACCCGATGACCAACCTCTACTACGAGCGCATGTTCGACGGCAGCCTGGGCTTTGAATTGGCCGGCGAGTTCACGTCGCCGCCCCGCCTCTTCGGCCTGGAATTCGATGACCGGTATGCCGATGAAAGCTGGAGCCTCTACGATCACCCCCAGGTATTGGTTTTTGAGAAAGTGCGCGATCTGAGCGATGCCGAATTCGACGCCCTCTTTGCGGGTTCGTGGGAGGAAGCCGACAACTGGTATCGCGGACCGGATTCCCCATTGAGTCCGTTGCTCGACGCCCTGGGGCTGGGCAGCGATCCCGGCAGCCGAGACGCCGGGCTCCTCAACCCCCTGATCGGCCTCGCCGGCGGCGCGCAGGGGGCGTCCGTAGGCATGGGCCAACGCGGCGCGTCGCTCATGCTGGATGAGCCGCTGGCTGACTTGCCGCTGGTCGACAACTATCGCTGGAACGCGTTTGCCAGCGAACACCCGGGCGCCGGCGTGCTACTGTGGTGGTTCGTCCTGACGCTCTTGGGCTGGATTGCCTGGCCGCTGCTCTTTGGTCCATTGCGTGCCTTGCGCGATCGGGGTTACTTTTTTGCCCGTACATTGGGCTGGCTGCTCAGTGCCTGGATGCTGTGGTGGCTGGCCAGCCTCGGCTGGATGCACAACACGGTTGTCAACGCCTGGTTGGTGCTTGGGGGTGTCGCGCTGCTTGGCATGCTGGCGGCATGGCCTCAGCGAAAGACCATGGGCGCCTTCGTGCGCGCACGGTGGGGATTGCTGCTTGTCGGTGAAGGGCTCTTCGCGGCCGCCTATCTATTTTTTGTGCTGATTCGACTGGCAAATCCCGATATCTGGCAACCCTGGTTCGGCGGCGAGAAGCTCATGGAGTTCGCCTTTCTCAATGGGATACTGCGCAGCCCAACCTTTCCGCCCGTCGACCCCCACTTCGCCGGCGGCTACATCAACTACTACTATTTTGGCATCTACCTGGTCGCCTACCTGATCAAGCTGACCGGAATCTATGCCGAGGTGGCCTTCAATCTGGCCATTCCGGCCCTTTTTGCCCTGACCGTGATCAACGCCTTTGGCCTGGCCTATTCGGCCGTGCCGGCAGCGACGCGGCTTCAGGGGAAGCCTGCTCCGCCACGCGCAGACGAACCTGATGCAGGTGAACCAGATGCAGATAAACCTGATGCAGCGGAAGCGATTGGTGTAGGGGAAGGCGCGGGCGAAGCATCCCTCTCTCTTCCGGATGAGGTGGACGCGCCTGCCGTGGACGTGCTGCTCGCTGCGCCGACCGCCGGGGACGGCACGGGCTTCATGCCGGCGCAGGTCGTGGCTTCACGACACGCGGCGCCGGAGTCGTTCACACATGACGTCACGGCCCCAACTTCAGACGCAGACTGGCGGATCGGCCTTGGGCAGGCCTTGCTGGCGCCCCTCTTCGTTGCTCTCATCGGAAATCTCGACGGCTTTGCCCAGGTCGCACGCACCCTTGCCGCCGTGAGCGATTGGACATTTCAGAGCGCCTCACGCGGCGTGGAGACGCTGGTGAACGCGGTAGGCGGCGTCGGCGCGGCTGCTTCCGGCCAGCCGCTGCCACCCTATGATTTCTGGGGCCCCAGTCGGGTGATTCCGTGGACGATCAACGAATTTCCCTTTTGGAGCTTTCTTTTTGCCGACCTGCATCCCCACATGATCGGGATTCCGTTTGCGCTCTTCTTCCTCGCGCTGGTGTTGACGCTGATTAAGGACAGTGACGTCTACGGCCGCGTGCTCTGGCCTTGGGGGGCGGCGCTGCTGGCCCTTTTTGCGCTCATGCTGGGCACCCTAGCCAGCATCAACCTCTGGGAGCTGCCCACCTATGCGCTCTTGGGTATTGGTGCGTTGCTCGTCTCCCAGTATCGGCATGACGGCCGCGTCGACTGGGCGCTGACGATTTCCGCCGCGTTTGTCTACATGCTGGGCGCGTACCTGGCCTTTGCGCCCTTCTTCCGCACTTTTTCCAGCGTCGGTGCGGGTGGTATCGGCTTTGTGCGTGAACCGGATCCGACCGGCCTCTGGCTGCTGATTTGGGGCTTTCTTCTCTTTGCGACGGTAAGCTGGCTGCTCTACACCGGCTCGCGCGCGGCCCGGCCAGCATGGCGTCAGGATCATGACGATGCGGCAGCGGTCGTGATCAAGCCGGGTGGCCTTGAACGCGCCGTGAGCCTGGCCTGGCGGGAATTTGACCGCCTGCCACGCGTGGTTTATCTGCATCGCATGTTGGTCACTCGCTCAACTCTTGGGTACCAGCTCGGCCTCTGGCTCGTTCCTCTTTTCATTGTGCTGGCCGGCCTGGCACTGCTGTGGGGACGCACGGTCCTGGCGCTCTGTCTGCCGCTGCTGGCCCTGGCCTTTGTGCTGCTCTGGCGTCGCGGGCGTGCGGCCGATGGCGGCGCCCAGTTTGCGGTCCTGTTGACGACCTTGGGCTTTGGCATTCTGGCGGGCACCCAACTCGTCTATCTCAAAGACTTCCTGCAGGGCGGCGAGTATTACCGCATGAACACGCTCTTCAAGTTCTTCATGCAGGTCTGGGTCGTGTGGGCAATTGCCGCCGCGATTGGCGTCCCGCGCATCTGGCGCGGCCTCTTTGCCAGACCGGCCGTGACGGCCAGCGGCACGGTCATCCGGCAGCGCACGGCCGGGCAACGCCTCCTGGCGGTAACCTGGCGCGGGGCCTTCGTGGTCTTGTTGGCGGCCAGCCTGGTCTATCCGATTTTGGGCACGCCCGCACGCGTCGATCAGCGCTTCATGGGCTGGCAGCCGCCCATCGGCACGCTCAATGGACTGGACTACATGGAAGAGGGCGCCTTCGCCTGGCCGGACGGCTCCAACACGATCGAACTGCGCTACGATCATGCCGCCCTGCTTTGGCTGCTGGAGAACGTACAGGGCAACGCCGTCATCGCCGAGAGTTCGCAAGTCGATTACTACCGCGCCATGGGCACGCGCATTGCCAGCCAGAGCGGCCTCAGCGGGTTGACCGGCATGCACGAGGCGGAGCAGCGCTACGGCGGTGACGTGGCCTATCGCAGCGAACGCCATCGCGAATTCTGGGACAGCCTCGACGCCACGCGGACCCGAACGCTTATCGATGATCTGCAGATCGATCTGATCTACTATGGCCAACTTGAGCGCTACCTCCATCCACAAGCAGTGGAGAAATTCGAGCAGCTGGTTGCCGACGGCCAGCTGACGCGCCTCTACGAAAACGAACGGGTCACGATCTATGCCGTGCCCGGCCGGCTGCAAGAGCAGGCCGGTGGAGGCTACGCCCCATCATGAGTGAACTCCTTGTGCCATTCCTGAGTTGGTATCTCGTTATTCAGCTGCTGTCGCTGGCGGTGCTGCCCCTGTGCGTGCGTCTCTTCGCCAATCTCCCGACCGCGGCTACGTTTTTGCCAAGATGCTGGGCATTCTGCTCGTCAGCGTCACGTTCTGGCTCGGCGTGGCCTACGGTCTGCTGAGCAATGACGTCGGCGGCGCCTGGCTGGCTCTGCTGGTCGTGGCACTGGCCAGCGCACTGGTTGGGCGCTCCGTGCTGACCCGTCTCTTTTCGGCTGCGCGCCCGCCCCTTCCCTGGCGCAGCATGCTGGTAGCGGAGACGCTTTTTCTCGTTGCCTTTGCGCTTTGGGCTTATGTGCGCAGCCATGATCCGGCGGCCAATCACACCGAACAGCCCATGGATCTCATGTTCATGAATTCTATTTGGATGAGCGCTGAATTCCCGCCCGAGGACGCGTGGCTGGGTGGTTACGCTATCAGCTATTATTATCTCGGCTACTGGATGCTGACAACTATTGGGCGCCTGGCCGGACAGGCGCCCGCGATTGCCTACAACGTCGGTCAGGCTAGCTGGTTTGGCCTGTTGCTGCTGGGCAGCTTTGGCGTAGTCTTCAACTTGCTCCTGCGCACGGGCAAGCGCACTGCCCAGGCGCCGTCGCTGCAAGCCGTGCTGGGCGGGCTGCTGGCCTCCGTTGCCGTGGGTCTCTCCGCCAACGTGCAGAGCGTCCTGGAGTGGCTTTACGCCAAC
The DNA here is from genome assembly GCA_963807905.1 of uncultured Chloroflexia bacterium. Lineage (GTDB taxonomy): Bacteria > Chloroflexota > Anaerolineae > Caldilineales > Caldilineaceae > JAGRCP01. The sequence continues at coordinate 118,790 of CAWEEJ010000015.1, forward strand.
GGAATTCGATTGGAGGGGCTCAATCGCTGGATTGACGTCTATAACTTTGAAGAGAACGCCACGGTCTCCAATCAATGGTTTATCAACACGGGCTGGTGGTGGTGGCGCTCCAGCCGCGTAATCGAGGATCTGGACCTCAATGGCAACCACATTGAGGTGATCGACGAATTTCCGATCTTTTCCTATATTTTGGGTGATAATCATCCTCACGTGCTGGCCATGCCCTTTGTGCTGCTGGTGATCGGCCTGGCGCTGACGCTCTTCTGGAGCACGCCCCGCGGCTATCGCACTTCTTTCTTGGGGCGATTGCACGCTTTATTACCCCTGGGCTGGATCGGCCTGCTGCTGATGAGCGTGGCTTCGGGCGCGCTGATCTTTCTCAATACGTGGGATTTTCCGCCCTACTGGCTGCTCTTGGCCGTCAGTGGCGCCATTGCCGCCTGGCGCAGCACTGCCGGGCAGAATGAGGGGCGCTTGGCCTTTGCGTTGGGCGTCGGCGCGGCCCTGGGGGCAGCGCTGGCGGCCGGCACGCTGCTGATCTATCTGCCCTACTTTATTACGGCCCAGAGTCAAGCCGGCGGCTTTCTGCCCGATCTCTTTTATCCGACCCGTCTGCCCCAATTCCTGGTGATGTTTGGTGGGCTGCTGCTGGCCCTGCTCACGCTGTTGCTGCTGGGCTGGCAACGCATGCGCCCGACCTTGGGTCGCCTCAGCATGACGGCGATCGTCGTCTTTGTGACGCCCCTGGCATTTCTGGCTCTTTCCGCTTGGGCCGCGCTCAATACGGCCTGGGGCGCAGGCTGGCTGGATCGTGTCGCCCTGCCCGCGGGGGCAACCGATCATCTTCCTTTCATCATCGAGCGCTGGACGAGCGAGCCATTTACGTTTATCTTGATTGGGCTTTTGTTGACGGGCGTGCTGGCGCTGCTCTGGCAGGGACTAGCCGCCTTGGGCCAGCATGGCAAGAGCGAGCAGGAAGACGATCAAGCGCTCTTTTTTGCGTTGCTCCTGGCGGGGATCGGTCTGGCGCTGCTCTATACGCCCGAGTTTGTCTATTTCCGCGACAATTTTGGCACGCGCATGAACACGATTTTTAAGTTCTACTATCAAGGCTGGCTGCTGCTCGGCCTGAGCGGAGCCTACGCGCTGGCCGTAGCGTTAAAGTGGCGCGAACGCAACTGGCGCTGGTGGACGTTGGTGCCCGCACTGCCGGCACTGTTGTTAATCCTCGGCGGACTGATCTTTCCGGTGGCGGGCGCGTATAGCAAGACCGATGGCTTTGCCGCCGAACGGCCGACCTTTGACGCCACCGACTATGTCAGCCGTTTCCGCCCCAACGAGGCGGCCGCGGCCCAGTGGGTGCAGGAACATGTGCCGCCGGGCACGCGCGTGCTTGAGGGTAAGGGCGCAAGCTACCAGGCTGACACCAACCGCATCAGCACCATGACCGGACGGCCTACTTTGCTGGGCTGGGCCGGCCACGAGTCGCAGTGGCGGGGACAGGCCTACGGCGAGATGGCGCAGGGACGCAGCGAGGCGTTGGAGATCGTCTACCGCACGGGGACGCCTGCTGAGATCGCCGCGGCGCTGGCAGCGTGGGAGATTGACTACGTCTATGTTGGCCCGTCCGAGCCGCGCAGTATGGCCCGCAAGCGGATGGGGCGGAGCGTTTTGAGACGGTGCTGGATCTTGTTTTTGAGGCCGGCGACGTGCGCATCTTCCGCCCGGCGCGGTTAAGTGTCGTCGTGGCGCGAAGCTCGACCTGTCATGCCGAGTGAGCGCAGCGACTGTCGCCCTGAGCCTGCCGAAGAGAGGAATCCTGGGGTGAGGTATGGCGAGAGGCGGCGTGGAGCTTGACAAAAAGATCCCTCGCTTTGATCGGGAAGACAGAGGAGTTACTGTGTCATTACATGGGAACGCAATTCAGTAATCGTTTATGACTGCAACAACGGTTCGTGTGCCAGATCAATCTACAATTCGAAGCGCGTTCACTGTTGAGCGACTCCTGTATGGCTGCATCCTGCTTGCTGGCGTGTTCCTGCGCTTCTACGAACTGGGCCTGCAGCCGCTGACGCCGGCCGAGGCAGCCCAGAGCTGGCCCCTGTGGCAAGCGGCTCAGGGATTGCCGCTGGAGACTGCCGCGCCTGCTTCTGCCAGCGCCTTACTGGCGTCGCTTCAATATGCGATCTTCTGGCTTACCCAGGGCGGCGATGTGATCGCACGGCTGCCTGTTGCGCTGGCAGGGACCGCTCTCCTTTTTGTGCCATGGCTCTTGCGGCCCTGGCTGGGCCGCGCCACAGCCCTGGTCCTTGCGCTGCTCTTTGCCATCGACCCGTGGCTGGTGGCCTTCAGTCGCGTCGCCAGCGGCGCCATGCTTTCAACGGCGCTGGCGCTCTTTTGCTTGGCCTGCATGGCCCGGCTGGCGATCCCTGTGCCCGGTCAAGAAATCAGCCGCGGCTGGCTTTACGGCGCCACAGTGAGCGCAGGACTGTTGCTGGTTAGCGGCCCGCTGGCCTGGTCTTACGGGGCGGTGCTACTACTTTTTGCGCTACTGATTATCAATCCTTCGCTAACGCCCGGGGCGCGCACTGCGTTGCGCACGCAGGCTATGACGGTTGCGCTCGTCTTTGGTCTTGCCGCCGCGCTGGCGGCCACGCTCTGGCTGGCGCGGCCGGAGGGAATGGCCGCGGTGAGCCGCAGCCTCGGCGTCTGGGCCGCACAGGTTCAAGCCGGCTCCTATCCATTCGCCTGGAGCCTTGCCCGTGTCCTGGTCGATCAGGCGCTGTTGCTGTTCTTTGCCGCTGTCGGCCTCTTCATGCTGTGGCGGCAACGACACACGTTATCGACACCGCCCGGTCGCCAGTGGCCCCTCTTTTTGACGCTCTGGCTCTCTTGGGGACTCTTCTGGCAGCTTCTGCCCGGGCGCTCACCGGACGGACTGCTGGTGCTGGGGATGCCGCTGCTCTTTGCCGCTGCCCATGTGGGTGGCCACTTGTTGACCCACGTGCCGTCTGGATTGTCGCGGGCGGAGGCGGGTGGACTGCTGGCCGGGCTCTTTGTCCTGGCCGTGGCCGCACGCATCGCCCTCAGCGCGCTGATTTCCTCTGTGATCTTTGACGCAGAGTTGGCTGTGGTGACCATTTTGCTCTGGCTTGGGATCGCTCTGGCGCTCTTTGCCTATGCGGCCTGGGCGGGTTGGGCGCGCACGCTCTGGCTGGCCGGCATCTTTGGCGGGTGCCTGCTGTTGCTGAGTACGACGGCGAGTGCCTGGCAACTGGCCCACGTACACGATATGCAGCGGCCCAATGGCCTCTTTGCCAGCGTGGCTCATCCCAATGTGCGTACGCTGCGCGCCGACCTGGCCACGCTGACGCGCGCAGCGCGTGGGGGATGAACTGGCCAAGCCCGTGCAGGTGCAGATCGGCGTCGAACCCGATCCGCTCTTGGCCTGGTACCTGCGCGACCGGCGCGTGGTCGACTGGATTCCCGCACCCGCGACTACCGTGGCAGATTCTGCGCCCCTCGTGCTGACCCAGCTACTGCCCGATGGCGGCGCGGTCGCAAGCACCGGGCCGGCCGGCACAATCGGGAGCGACTATCACATACGCTATGCGTGGTTACCGGCACAATTGCTGGAGAGCGAATTCAACGTACCGCTGCCGGAATCAGACGCCACCGGTTGGGACCGCCAACTGGAGCGCATTGCTCACGTCTGGCAGCAGCAGGCCTTTCCTTTCCTGCAGTGGGCGGTACAGCGCAAGAGCGTCGACGCGCCCGTTCAGAGCGGGATCCAGCTATGGGTAATGCCTGAAGAGTAGACTTGTGGCGTACCACGTTTGATTAAATGGAGTTTGCATCGATTATGGCACAACAGGACCTAACGCCCGGCGAATATTTCGGGCCTGACATAGAAGACGAGGCAACGGTGTCCGCTTCCCCCGAAGTGAGCACAGAACGCACTGAGGCGCCTGCGCTACTCGATAGCTCGGCCACGAGCTGGCTGCGCTTTGATTGGGAGACAATCGCCTGGATTGCGCTCTTGATTGTGGCAGCCGTGACGCGCTTCTACAACGTCGGCGTGCGCGCCATGAGCCACGACGAAAGCCTGCATACCTTCTACTCGCACGGGCTCTACAACGCTGGCAATTACAGCCACAATCCAATGATGCATGGGCCCTTTCTCTTTCACGTCAACGCGCTCTTCTACTCCCTCTTCGGCGTCAACGACGCCACGTCGCGCATTGGCCCGGCCCTGGCCGGCATCGGCGTTGTGGCCATGGCCTATTTCTTCCGGCGCTACATCGGGCGAAGGGGCGCGCTGCTGGCCGGCGTGCTCCTCACGGTCAGCCCGAGTCTGCTCTTCCACTCGCGCTACATCCGTAATGACATCTACATCGCCCTCTTCACGCTGATCTGGATCTATGGCGCGTTCCGCTATCTCGACACGCGGCGCGCGCGGTGGCTGACCATGATGGTCTTGGGCATGGCCCTCGGCTTCATCACCAAGGAGAACCACTTTATTGGCGGGGCCATTTTGGGCGCGTTTTTTGCCGCCCTGGCTCTCTGGCAGAGCATGGGACGCCCCTTCTTTTTACTGCTGTCGCCCCTGCTCCTGGGCGGCGGCATCGCCTACTATTTTCACATGGTAGACCGCGATGATCTGGGACTGATTGCCTTGGGCGCGGGCGTCATTGCAGCGCTGGCCGTCTTTCTCTTCTCTCTACGCGACGGCAGCTGGGGACGCTTGCGGCGCACGGACAGCGGCGATTTGGCCATCGTCATGCTCACCTTGGTGATGCCCTTTACGGCGCCAGTGCTTTACCTTGGCGTTGGGCCGCTTCTTGGCTGGGAGATTCTACATTTTGGCGATTGGCAGTCGCCCCAATCGATCGCCAATGACATTATCATCCGCTATGGCGCGTTGGCGCTGGCGCTCACTGGCTTAGCCGCCCTGCTCGCCTGGTACTGGTTCGGCATGCGCCGCAACGACAAGACCCAGCCGCCGTTGCTCAGCTTTGGCCTTTGGGCGCAGCAGATGGGGCTCTTCTGGCTGATACAAATTCTCTTCTTCACGACATTCTTCACCAACTTCCGCAACGGCATGATCACCGGCGTGATCGGCAGCCTGGGCTACTGGATTGCCCAGCAGGAAGTGGCCCGTGGCGGCCAGCCCGATTATTACTATTTTCTGCTGACCGCGCTCTACGAATTTCTGCCGGCACTGCTCAGCCTGCTGGGCATGGCCATCGTCGGCCTAAATCTGTGGAATACGTCCAAATGGGAGCCGGCTCTGGACCTGCCTGATAATGTCCTACGCGAAGAAGAGGCGCTCCAGGCTGGCGCCATGGCAGAGGAAGCTGAGACGGTCCACTCAGTGGCTCTGACGACAGACTCGGGCCCAGAAGATCGACCAGGCGTTGTCGATCCGGAGGCCGTGTCTGCCCCAGTCGCGCCCCAGTCGATTGAGTCGAGTGATGATGTTGTCGCCGTTGCCCACCCGGCGCCAACCGTTGTCGACCTCTTGCGCCAGAACCGCGTCTTTTTCGCCGTCTTTGGCGTCTGGTGGATTGTGGCGTCATGGTTGGCCTACTCCGAAGCGGGCGAAAAGATGCCCTGGCTGTTGACCCATCTGGCCCTGCCCATGTGTCTCTTTGGCGGCTGGCTGGTCGCCTACGTGGCGCTGAAGATTGACTGGCGTACGGCCTGGCGCACCCATGCGGTCTGGCTCATCGGGGTGACGCCCGCCGCGCTCTTCCTGCTGGGCACACTTATCACCAATCGGCCCGGCTTGGGACGGGACACGGCCGCGCTGGCGCAGACGACGCAGTTCATGCTGGCGCTACTGCTGGGCGCGGGCTTGGCCTACCTCACCTGGCGCTGGAGCCAGGGTGTGGGCTGGGGCGGCGCGGTGCGGCTCCTGGCGATCGGCTTCTTCTCCTTGCTCTTCCTACTCACGATCCGTTTTTCCTACATGCTCACCTTCGTCAATTATGACATGGCGACCGAGTACCTGGTCTATGCCCACGCGTCGCCCGACATCAAGCGCATGCTCAACGAGATCGACTTGATCAGCGAGCGCACCGTGGGCGACCGCAACCTCGAAGTCGCCTATGACAATGACACCTCGTGGCCGCTGAGCTGGTATATGCTCGCCTATCCCAATTCCCGTTACTACGGCGAGACGCCCAACAACGACGCCATGGACGCGCCCGTGATCATCGTCGGGCCCGAGAATTATGACAAGGTTCATCCCTACGTGACGCGTGACTACGTCAAGCGCGAGTACCGCCTCATCTGGTGGCCCGATCAGGGCTACTTCAACCGCGGCTGGCGTGACGTTTGGAATACGGTGCAGGATCCGGACAAGCTGGCCGATCTGTGGCAAATTTTCTTCTACCGCCGCCATCCGGATGACGATCATCCCAGCGGCTTCCGCGACCTGACCGAGTGGCCCATGCGCCATGATTACGAGATGTGGGTGCAGCGCGACATCGCTGCCGAAATCTGGGATTTGGGCGTGGCCCCAATTGTCGGTTCCGGCACGAGCGCCGCGGCCCAGCTTCGTGCTAGCGAGCTCGATCATGCCGCGACCATGGTCTACGCCGATCAATATGACGACTTGGGGCTGAATCGGCCCCGCGGGGTAGCGACCGATCTGGATGGCGTGCGCTACATTGCCGACACGCTCAACCATCGCATTGTCGTGCTTGAGGCCTCGGGCGCGCTGCGCCAAAGCTTTGGCAGCTTCTGTGATCTCTTCCAGGGCGAAGCCAGCGGCTGCGTCGATCCGGACGGCGAGGGTCCCCTGGCGTTGGGCGATGGCCAGTTCAATGAGCCCTGGGGCGTGGCCGTCGATCCCGACGGCATGATCTATGTGGCCGACACCTGGAACCACCGCGTGCAGGTCTTCGACGGCGAGGGGCAATTCGTGCGCAAGTGGGGCTACTTCAGCGGCGTGCCCGACGTGCCGGGCGATTCCAATGCGCTTTACGGTCCGCGCGGTATCGCCGCCGATCCCAACGGTACGATTCTGCTCGCTGATACGGGCAACAAGCGCATCATTCGCTATGGACCGGGCGGCGAGGATCTGGGCCAAATCGGCGGCGGCGGCGTGATCGGTGGGCGCTTCGACGAACCGAGTAGCGTCGCCGTGGATCCGCGTACGGGCGATGTCTTTGTCGCCGACAACTGGAACCGGCGCATCCAGAAGCTGACGCCCGACCTGACCTTTATCGAGGAGTGGCTTGTTCCAGGCTGGGAGACCCAACTGCGCGACGACAAGCCGGGCGTTGCGGTCGACGCCACCGGACGGGTCTATGCCACCGATCCGACCATGTATCGGGTTATCGTCTTTTCGCCTGAGGGCGAGATTCAGTCCAGCTTTGGCGCCTATGGCGTGGAATCAAACCAAATGGCCTTTCCAAACGGCATCGCCATCGACGGCGTCTCCAACGAGATCCTCGTCGCTGACGCCGATAACAACCGGGTGATGCTCTTCCCACCCCTGCCGGAGTAAATGGCCGATGGTCAATGGTCAATTGTCGATTGCTCGCTGAAGCCGACCATTGATAATTAGCCATTGACCATCGATAATCAACAAATGTCCACCCTGCCTACCATCCGCTCATTTTTGTTTGGCCTGCTGGCGGTTGGCGGCGCACTTACCGCGCAAATATGGCTGGGCAGCGGGTATGTGGCGGAAGCAGTGCTCCTCTACGGCGGCGCGATTGCGCTCTTTGTCTATGCCTTGCGCGACACGGGCATTGGCTGGCTCACGCCGCCGGCCGATGCGACCCCGCCGACCCGTGCACAGTCGCTGCTGGTGCGATCGCGCTGGCGACGATTCGCAGGCGGGGCGCTGCTCCTGGCCGGCGTTGGCCTCACCCTTGCCGCACTGCGCGACTTCCATCTCCACGAGCCCTGGACGGATACAGCCTGGCTGCTGCACCTGGTCGCGATTGGCACCGGACTTGGCGGCGTTGCCCTGCTCACCAACAATCTGCTCGCTCCGCTTCCCGATCCCTATCCAGATGATCCGGCCGTCCGCATGCCAATGTGGCTTGTTGCCTGCCTGCTCTTGCTGATCTGCGCCACCGGACTCTATCTGCGCCTCTTCCGCTTCAGTGATCTCCCCTTTGGCGTCTGGTATGACGAGGCCGAGAATGGCTTGCAGGCGCTGCGGTTGCTGGACGACCCTAACTTCCGGCCCGTCTACGCCAACTCGACCCACGCACCGGCCCACTACATCTATCTGGTGGCGGCAGCGTTTGAGCTTTTTGGCGTCTCCGTGCAGTCGATCCGCCTGGTCAGCGTGCTCATGGGCGTGGGCACCATTCTGGGCGGCTACCTGGTCGGGCGCGAGCTCTTCGGACGCGTCGGCGGGCTGAGCGCAGCCTTCCTCTTTGCGTTTTCACGCTGGGACATCAATCTGAGCCGCATCGGCATGTACAACATCAGCACGCCCCTCTTTGCACTGCTGACCGCCGCCTTCCTGCTGCGGGGGATCCGCCGGCGCAGCCTGGCCGAGTTTGGCTTGGCCGGTCTCTGCCTGGGCCTGGGGCTGAGTTTCTATTCTGCCTTCCAGCTCTTTGCCGCGGCCGTGGGCTTCTTTGGCCTCCTGCTACTGGCGTTGGAGCCTCGCCTGCTGCGGCGTTACTGGCTGGGCCTGCTGGCCGTACTCTTTGTCGCATTCGTCGTCCTGGCTCCGGTCATGCAGTTTGCTTATGACCACCCTGAGATCTACTTTGACCGCACCCAGCAGACCTCGCTCTTTGCCGACAAGGAGCCGGCGCAGTGGCTGCCAGCGCTGGCCGAAAACACCCGGCGCCATCTGCTCATGTTCAACTGGCAGGGCGATCCCAATGGCCGGCACAATCTCCCCAACGCGCCCATGCTTGATCCGATGGGCGCGGCGCTGCTGGTGTTGGGCGGGGCCTTGGCCCTCTGGCGCTGGCGCGAGCCGCGCTGGTTGCTGCTCCCGCTCTGGCTGGGCACGGCGCTGCTGGGCGGCATTCTCTCCCTCGGCTTCGAAGCGCCCCAGTCACTGCGCGCCGTGGGCACGCTGCCCGCGGCCTATCTCCTGGCCGCCGCCGTCGATCCACGTGCTCTGGCTGGCGTGGAGCCGGGAAGGCGGTCGCTACTATCCCGGCTTTTTTGCCATTGTCGCGGCGTCGCTGCTCCTGCCCATGGCCATCCATGACAGCCGCGTCTACTTCTATGATCAGGCCGAGACCTTTGCCGTCTGGAACAACTTCTCAACGCCCGAGACGATCACTGCACGGCAGCTCCAGACCCTCGATCCCGGGACCGACGCCTACATCAGCGCGCTCTTCCACGGTCATCCGACCCTGCGTTTTCTGGCGCCCGATGCCCGACCCTATGGCCGGTTGGAGACCGACACGCGCTTCCCCTTGCCCGTTGCCGCGGATCGCGATCTGCTGCTCATGCTTGACGTGGACCGCCAGCCGCTCTTTGATGAATTGCGCATGCTCTATCCTGACGGCGAGTTTGTCGAGCACCGCCCCCCGCACGGCGGCGCGGTCAGCGTCCTCGAGGCGCGCCTCAGCTCCCAGGATCTGGCGTCTATCCAGGGGCTGACGGGGCGTTATTTTGCCAACGCCGGCTGGGCTGACGCGCCGATTCTGCGCCAACGGGATGCCGTGATCGACTTTGAATGGACTGACAATCCGCCCATCGAACCGCCTTTTTCGGTTGAGTGGACGGGCGTGCTGCGTCTTGCAGACTACGGGGAGGTCGCGCTTGGGTTAGAAGCGCCGGACCGGGCGGAACTCTACGTTGATGAAACGCTTGTCCCGATGGGCGCTGAAGGCATGTCCACCAGACTGATGCTGGCCGAAGGCAATCACGCCATTCGCGTACGTTTGGCGGTGGAAGATGCTGCACAACTTGGCCCGGTACGCCTCTACTGGCAGACGGGCGACGGTGAGACCACGACCATCCCCGCATCGGTCGCTCTACAGCGAGCCTGTGGCGGTCCGCGGTCTTCTTGGCCGCTACTTCGCCAATCCCGACTGGGCAGAGCCGGAGGCCCTGGCCCGGATCGATGAACAGCTCGATCTCTACTTCCACGTCACGCCGCTGCCGCGGCCCTACACGGTGGAATGGACCGGGCAGATCGCGATTCCACAGTCCGGACGCTACAGCTTTGGCCTCATCTCTATCGATGAATCCGAGCTCTGGATTGACGGCGAGACTGTCACCGCGTCGGACGGCGCCAATCAATACGGCGAGGCGGATGTCGAGCTGGCGGCGGGGCTACATGACATTCGCGTACGCTTCGCTGACCGTACCGCGCATACCCACATCACTCTCTCGTGGCGACCGCCATGGGGCGGTAACGCGCCCGTACCATCTGCCGTACTCTTGCCGCCGCTGGGCGACTACGATGACTACGACCTGCCAACGGTGGAGGATTTGGCCCCGCTCCCCCCTGCGCCCGCGCGCGCGCTCGTCGGGCCAGCGCCGGCCGTCGCCGCCGACACCGTCATGGCGGAAGGGCTTGCCGCGCCGCGCGGTATTGCCGCTGGAGCCGACGAGCGTATATTTGTCGCCGATACGGGCAATGGCCGTGTACTCGTCCTGGACGGTGAGGGTGCGGTTCAGTCAATCATTGAGGGTGAGCGATCCAGCGATGCCGCGCTTCAGTTTGTTGAGCCGGTCGATCTGGCGGTCGACGCCGCGGGCCGGCTCTATGTGCTCGATCCGACGCTGGCCCGTCTCCTCCGCATCGACCCGGCGGATGGAACCCGAACCGTGCTGCCGATTGCGGCTGACTATCTGGATCGATCACGCGGGCTTTTTATCGGTCCGGGCGACGCCATCTGGATTGCCAACACGCCGAACCGGCGGGTAGCGGCCTTTGATCGCGAGGGTAACTTGCTCCACGAATTGATTATTCCGGAAGCCGATGCACAGCCGGTTGATGTCGCCGTGGCATCGGACGGCACGCGCTACGTCAGTGATGCCGGGCTCCATCGCCTCCTGCGCTACACGGCCAATGGCGACCTGGCCGAAACGCGTGAAATGCCCCCGGCCAACAGCGTGAATGGTCCCCATCTTACCCTGCGCGAGGATGGCTCGCTACTGGTCAGCGAGCCTGAAACTGGGCGGATTGTCGAACTCGATGCGCGTGGCATCCCACGCGCGGCCTGGACTCTGCCCATGGCGGGCCAGAAGCCGGCCAAGCCTGTCGGCATTGCCGTCGACCCGGGCGGACGTGTGTGGACCGTCGACAGCAACCTGAACCGCGTTGTGCGGCTGGAGTGATCCCACTCGCGCTGACGCCTCACGCCGGATCCCGTCACGCTTCGCGATTCCTGCACTCTATGCTACGCTTTTGCCCATGAACGTTCTGTTGCGCACCGGATTGACGCTCTTTGCCCTGGCCGTTGGCTGGCTCTTGCTCTGGAACCTGGGGCAGAGTGCCGCACGTGCCGCGCCCCCGGCGCAGAGCGACCCAATCATCGTCACCACACCGCCCAGCGTCACGTTTTCACGTCTGCCGACGCCCACCCCCAGCGCGCCGGCAACCCCGGCAGACGCCTATCGGGTCCGACCCGGTGACACGCTGCTCACCATCGCGGTTGAGCTTGACCTCGACCTCGCCGACGCCCACTGCCTGGCCATGCCCGACTTCGCGCCCGATCAGCCGCTGGTGATCGGCGATCTGCTCACGCTGCTGCCGCCCGGCGAACGCTGCCACCAAGTGGCCGCAGGCGAGACGCTGACAGGTGTCGCCGCAACATACGCCACGACGCCGGCTGATCTGCGCGCCATCGCCTGGAATCGCCTCTCGCCGGAGTTGAGCGACATCACGGTGCTGCCACCGGGCCACTATCTGCGTGTGCCCGAGCCGCCGCTTGCCGCTGAACCCGCGGCCGGACTCGAGGACCCGCTGCTGCCCATGATCTTGCGTCAGCCTGTGGGCACGAGCGTGTCCCAACTCCAATCGCTGGACGCGGCGTTGGTTAGCCAGGGCGCCTTGCCGGTTGGCGGTCCGTCAAACCGGGCGGATGCGCGTGCTGCGCCGGCGCCGCTGCCCGCGGATTGGCCCTACGGCTCGGGCTTCTTTGCCTGGCCGCTCTACGGCTGGCTTACGCAGGATTTCCATGGCAGCCATCGGGCCATCGACGTCGCCGCGCCGGCCGGCACGACCGTCACCGCGGCCGACCGGGGCGCGTCATCCGCGCCGGCTGGAGCGACAACGGCTACGGCAATTTAGTGATTGTCGATCACAACATCGACTACGTGACCGTCTATGCACACTTGGGTGAGGTCTTGGTGGAAGCGGGGGACATCGTGGGGCAGGGGCAGATCATCGGTCGCGTCGGTTCGACCGGCAACAGCACCGGCCCTCATCTCCATTTTGAAATCCGTGACTTCGGCCGGCACGTCGATCCGATTGAAAAATTGTTCAACTGAGCCTGGTCAAGGATCGATCGCAGCGAAAATTGATCATCGACCATTTACAATCGAAACTTGCTCATTGACGCGCCAGCTTGACCAAATCAATCACCGGACCATGGACGCATGCGCGCGTCAGGCCGCCGCCCGCAGTAGGGACGACGCAGGCGAGGCAAGCGCCCACGCCGCAGACCAGGTCGGCGTCGACGAGGATTTGCGCAAAGCCTTCTTCAAGCCGAAAGCGGGCGGTACGGATTGATTGGGCCAGCAGCTCTGGCTGTAGCGCAGGGGCCGCGACGCATAGCAGATCCGCCCAGGTCAGCGTGTCGGCAAGCTCGGCGAGCAACTCGCTTTCATCCCGTGCGTTGCGCAACTCGACCGCCAGGGGTAAACGGCGGCGGGCTGTCTCCAACTGAGGCGCCTGACCCTCTCCAGTAATGACGACGGTCAGGCGTCCACCCCGATCCAGCACGCCATCAACCAGCGTCTGAAACAGGGGCAGGCGTTCGCCGTCGGTAAGGAGCAGGACATTGGCCGCCTGGCCTGGCGGGATAAAGCCTTGCCCCAGCGGACCGATCAGATTCACCCGTTCCCCGACTTCACGCGCCTGAAGCCAGGCCACGCCCGGATCGTCGGCATGATCTCTGGGCAGCAACGTCCAGGCGGCGCCGGCATCGTCCAGCCGCGTGACGCCAGCGACAAAGAGCGGACGGCGGGCGTAACTCTGCCAGTTGGCGGCACGCTCGGCCTGGCTCTGCGCGCCGCAGCGCACGAGGAAATAGCGACCGGCCGGCGTGGCCTGGGCGAGGTTGGCGGGCAGGGCGACGGTGAGCCCATTTGGGCCTTCATTGGTCAGAATGACGGCGTCAATGGTCTGATCCGCATGGATGATCCACTCCCCGGGTGGCGCGCTCATTCTCTTGCTGCTCCCGCTGTTTGGCATGAAGGGTTACTGTCCAGAATCGCCCAAATTCTATACCATGATCAGCAGAAGTCCTATCTGTGTTGCGCTTTGTAATGGGCAATTGACAATGGGCAATTGACAATGGGCAACTGTCTGGCCGCTGTAGTGCGCCACGTCATGAGCACGTCTTCATTGTCTACTTTCGATTAGCCAATCCGATCGGGTTCTTGTGTACAACCGTCTTCATCGTCTGCTCAACCGAAATCTTCCCGACCATGTCACGATCGACCTACTCGTCGCGTGGCCGCTTTGGCTGCTGCCTCTCTTCCTCATCGGTCAGATGCTTACGCCCCACCCTGTGTGGATGAGCTTCCTCATCGTTGTCATCGGCGTCTATGCCTTTGGCTACTGGTGGGTGCGCAGCCTGGCTGAAGGCGTGACGTTGACGCGTGAGCGGCAAGGCGCGCTGCTCGTGGCCGGTGATCTGCTGGAAGAAGAATTTGTCCTCCACAACCCGACTCGGTTTTCGCTGCTTTGGGCCGAATTTCTGGACCAGTCCGATCTGCCTGGCTATGATCCCAGTCTGGTTGTCAGTGTAGGAAGTTCGAACAAGTATCGCTGGCGTGCGGCCGTGGAATGTCTCCAGCGCGGCGTCTTCCGCCTGGGTCCCAGCCGGATCATCACCAACGATCTCTTCGGCATTTTCCGGGCGACGCTCGACTACCCACACGTGCAGCAGGTGCTCATCTATCCGCGTGTGCTTCAATTGCCCGAAATCGAACTGCCACGCGGACAGGCGGGCGCAGACGAACGCCGCCGTCGCCCCTTGCTCGGACCAATCCCCGCCCCCAGCGTGCGCGACTACTACCCTGGGGCCAGCATGCGTGAAATCCACTGGCGCTCCACGGCTCGGCTGAATCGCCTCATGGTACGCGAGACCGAGATCGAGCCGACGGGCGACGTCTGGATCATTCTCGATCTCAACCGCGCGGCCCACAGCGGCAGCGGTGAGACAAGTACGCTCGAATATGCCATCGTGCTCGCCGCCAGCCTGGCTGCCACACTGCTGGACCATAGCGGCCGGCGCGCGGTGGGGCTGGTTGCGGTCTCGGGTGAGGACGTGCTTGAAGCGGATGCCGATGAGTTGCCGAACAGCGAGGTGGATGACGCGCCGCACGATCAGGCCAACGCGCTCTGGGTACCGCCACAGCCGGGACAGGCTCAGCTCTGGCGTCTCCTCGCGGCGCTGGCCCCGGCACAGCCGACCACCCTGCCCTTGGCCGATCTGTTGCGGCGCAGCGGACCCGGGCTGGGCCACCGCCGCACGGTCATCGTCATCACGGCGGACCTAGCGCAAGATGACGATCCTGCCGCGTCATCGCCTGCCGGCGACTGGCCGGCCGAACTCATGCGCTTACAGGCGGCGGGCCTCGCCAGCAGCGTGCTTCTGGTGAGTGCGCCCGGCACCGAAGAAGAGGCTGCCGCACGGCGCCGGATGCTGGCCCAGGTCAACGTGCCAAGCCAACTCCTGCCCGTGGACGCACAGTTGCCGCCCCTCATCACCTACCGGCGCACGCGTACGGTCGTGCGCAGCACGCCAACCGGTGGCGTCGTCACCTATGAGGTAGAGGAGGAGGTCGGCTGATGGCCCAATATGACACGCCGGCGTCCGCCGGATCGGAGCTGTGGGGACTGCGCACAGGCCAGCGCGTGGCGCATGTGCTGCGTCCTTACCTCGGCTGGCTGACCCTGGCTGCAGCGATGCTAATTGCCGTCTTCCCGGCGCTGGGCGTTGATCAGATCGGTCGGGGCAATCTTCTGCTACGCGCCAATTTATTGGCCGCGTTGGGTCCATTGGCCGTCGCAGCCACGTGGCTCGTGCTCGGCTGGCGCCGGCCATGGCTGGATGCGCCGCGCCGTCACTGGAGCGTGACGCTGCTCCAAGCTTTGCTGGCGCTGCTGCTGCTGATCGCTGTCGGTCTACTGGCTGTGAGCCAGGTGCTGCAAAGCTGGGCGCCCGGCCCCGAAGCGCTGTGGATTGCCGGGCGCAACAATGGGTGGGCGCTGCTTGGCCAGCGTATTCAGGGCGACTGGATTGGATTGGGCGATCACTTCTTGCTCTGGTGGCGCGGCGTCACCTCCGACGGGGCCAGCCAGGATGACCTGGTCTTTGCCGCGCTGGCAGGGATGGGCTTCTGGCTGGTTGGCGCGTTGACTGCCGGGCTGGCCCGCCGCACGCAGCGGGGCCTGCTCGCTGCCGCGCCTGCGCTGGGTATCCTCGGCTTCACGCTGCTCTATACCGATGAAGGACGCTTGCTGCTGGTGGCCGCGCTGGCTGCGGCCATTCTCCTGCATCTGCTGCTCGACCAGTCCAACCTCTATGATCGCTGGGTCGCGCAAGGGCTTGACTTCAACCCCACCCTGGCACTTGACCGCGTGATTGCGACTTTTTTCGTCAGCGTCTTGTTGCTGGCGCTGGCCGCGGTTGCACCCAGTATCGGCAGCAACCGCATCGCCTGGTGGTACTACCGCCAGATGGAGCCGATCAACGAGCGGTTTGAGGCCGCGTCGAAGCAGATGTTTCCCGATCTGCAGGCAACGGGGGGCGTCTTTGGCTATGGCGTCGCCGGCGGTCTGCCCAACGAGTTCCTGATTACGACCGGTGAGGTCGAGCGCACGGCCGAGGTCATGCGTGTGCGGACCAACGAGTACGGCGACTTCGAAAGCGCGCCGCCGGGCCACTACATGCGCAGCGGTACCTTCTCCGACTACGACGGCCTTGGCTGGGACAACCCAACCGGGCTGACTTACGTGGACCGGCGCGCGGGGGAAGCGTGGATCGATGATGTGGGCGCGGCGCGCAAGCAGCTGATCCAGACTGTCTCTCTGGCCTTCAATGGCCGCGTCGTCTATGCGGCAGGCGAACCGATTGCGCCCAGCATTGCCTATCGCGCGGCCCTGACGCGCACCGGGCGACGCCGCCCTCCTCTCGGCGCCGGCGCGCAGCTACAGCGTCACCTCACTGATTCCTGCCGCCAGCGATCCAGCCTTGACCGAGGCCGAGGGGTGGAGCGAAGCCCGCCCGCTGCCGGAAGCCTACGCCCATCACCTGGCCCTGCCCGAGACGGTCACGCCCCGCACGCACGACCTGGCGCTGGCGCTGACCGAGAATCAGCCAACGCTCTATGCCAAAGCGCAGGCCATCGAGCAATACCTGCGCGGCTTCGAGTACGATCTGGGCGTGCCCTTACCACCCGACGAAATAGTTGACATAACAGATTATTTTCTCTTCGAACTGCAGCGGGGTTATTGCGATTACTATGCGACGGCTTTTGTGGTGCTGGCGCGATCTGCAGGCATTCCCGCACGCTTTGCCAGCGGCTTTGCCGTCGGCTCGTGGGACCCGACGCGCATGTCCTTCCTCATCACCGAGGGCGAGGCCCATTCCTGGCCGGAGGTCTACTTCCCTGATTACGGCTGGATTCCCTTTGAGCCGACAGCGGGACGACCGGAGCTGGTGCGACCGGTGGAAGCGCCGGTAGCTGCCGGGGGGAATGCGCCGGCTGCGCAGACGCCGGTTGAAGAGGCCGCCGCCACGCAGATAGACTGGAACTGGCAGATGCTGGTCTGGCTGCTGCCACTCGGTTTGCTGGTCTGGGGCGCTGTGATGCTGGTGCAGCGTCTGCGTCGGCGACAGGAGGACCCCTGGGCGGCCACGCTGCGCTGGGGCGAGCGTGCGGGCAGGCCCATGGGCGACGATGAGACGACGCTGGAGTATGGCCGTGATCTGGGCAGCCTCATCCTCACCCGGGCGACACAAGCGCCCGACAGCGGCCGCATTGCCGCACGAGAGGTCTCGGCGCTCAGCCGCGACGTGAGCGACGCCCACTACGGCCCCGAATCGCTACGCGCCGCTGCCGTCGACCGCGCCGCTACGCGCTGGCGTGCCCTGCGTGAGTACCTGCGCCTGGTGCGGTGAGCGTATGTAACGGGTAGACGGAGAAGTGGGATCAGATTTTTCCCGCGGCATGACAGAAATGCATCAAGCTCCCCGCGGTAGACCCTCCACGTAGCCCTTGAGCTCGCGGATGGCGTTGTCCAGCTTGGCCTGTTGGCGACCGGCGAGCAGGCGCAGACCGTGCGCTGCCGTGCCGTGATAGGCGTGGCGCGCGGTCAGCAAGCAACCGCCGACATCGTCGCGCAGCGTCGCGCCGTTGACCACCTGAATGCCGCCGGCCGCGCTTCTCCCACGTCGCGGTACGCGTGGGCGAGACCATACGCAGAATCGCCTCCGTCGACGTGACGCGGTTGAAGAGACTGCGGTGGCGTAGTTCAAAGATCGACCCTTCCTGCCACGGCTCACCCTCCACCCAGCGCGTGGCGACAATCTCCGAGTTCCAGCGCGGCCATTCATCCAACCGCGTAAATGCCTGCCACACCGCCCCGCGTGCGGCGTGAATGTAGAGTTCGCTCTCCACTTGAAAGATGGGATCGGCCATGCTTAAGGCAAACCGGCCAGGAAGCCGCCGTCGACCGGCAGCGCGATGCCCGAAATGAAGGCCGCCTGCCTCGACGCCAGAAAGGTCACGGCCGCGCCAAATTCCATGGGATCGCCCATGCGGCCCATGGGCACGGATGCGGCTTGATGCGCGTAGGCCTCGTCCAGGCTGATGCCTTCGCGGTCCGCCCGCTGTTGCGAAAGCTCAGTGATGCGGTCAGTCTTGGTGATGCCGGGGCAGACCGCGTTGACGGTGATGCCCGCGGCCGCGATCTCGCGGCTCAGCGTCTTGACCAGACCGTGGACGCCGGCCCGGGTTGCGTTGCTCAGCACAAGGCTCTCCAGCGGCTGCTTGGCGCTGATGCTGGTGATGGCGATGAGTCGCGGCTGGTCGCTTGCTTGCAGATGAGGCAGGGCTTCCCGGAAGAGGCGCACTGCGCTCATGAGGTTGGCGTCGACCGCACCCTGCCATTGCGCGTCGCTCATGTCGACAAAGGGGCCGCTGGGCGGACCGCCGGCGTTGGCGACCACGATGTCAAGCTGACCAAAGTGCTCGGCCGTGGCCGCGATGAAGCGGGCCGGGGCGTCGGCCAGGCTGATGTCCAGCTCCATGGCGAAGACGTCCACGCCCGTCTCGGCGTAGATCGCCTGTGCGGCCGCTTCCAGCTTCTCGGGACGCCGGCCGCACAGGGCGACGCGGCAGCCCTCTTGGGCCAGGGTCAGCGCGCTGGCATAGCCCAGCCCAGCGCTAGACGCCGCAACCGCGGCGACGCGATTGGTGAGGTAAAGGTCCATCGTCGTGCTCCTAATCAAGTGAGAGGTTGGATACCGGGCCACGCGCAGCCTGCCCGATCTTCTGCTTGGCGTAGTGTACGGGGGATTGGCGGCGCGGTCAAGATGGAACAGCGGATGGAGAAGGGAACGGATACGGGAACGGATACGGGAACGGATACGGTGTCGGCGACCAAGTCCCATTTTGATGGGACGCATAAGTCTAGCCCACGGCTTTCATGTTTGGATGGTCGTCGCGGCGAACGACAAGCGATCAGCGACCCATGCCCAATAGCAAATGCTCGTCCCGCAGATAGAAGCGATCGAGGCGCTTCAACCATGCGTGTCTTGCGGTGATGCCTAGTGCTGTATGAGCGGCATCCAGACGCGTTCGGTTAATCCAAGGTTGTCTGGTGGGCTGTACACGCCATATTCCATGCCCACGTCGAAGGGGCCATGTTCGGTAATGCGACCATTGATGTCAAACTCCTGCAGCAAAAACTGGGTTGCCGCGCTGGCCGCACGGAAGCTGTAGTCGATCGGCGTCACCGAGTCGATGGCGGGCGACCGGATCAGGGCTTCGTTGAGCTGGAAGTTGCCGCCCTCGGTGATAGCGAGCACGTTGAAGCCGGCCGTGCCTGTCTCAGTCGCGGTCTGCCAGCGAAAGTCAACCGTGCCGGCGTCACGAGCAGCGGCCAGAAACCAGCCCAGCGTCACGGGCACGGTGCCGTCCATTGAGAAGCTGGGCGTAAGGTTTGTGTCGCCGGCCACATGAAATACAAAGGGATTCTCGTCGCTGTTGACGTCTGTTACCGTGCCGTCTGCAGCAGTCACCGTGCCCGTCCAGTTTGAGAACAGGTAGCCGGGGTTGGGCGTCGCGGTGACGGTCGCGGCTGCATAGAAGTCATAGATGCCGCCGCCGGACGCCAATCCGTTGGGAACTGAGTTGACGGTAACGTCGGCCGTGTAGCCAATCGGCGTGATTTTAACCTGGCCAAAATTGGCGTCGACGTGATGCGCAACCAGCAAGATCGAGCCGCTCGCCGGAACATTCGCGAGCAACTCGTAGGCCAAATCCCAACCAACTGGCTCCGCTTGACCAATCGGCCAGGCCTTCATCCGAAATGTCGGCAGAGCATTGGCGGTTTGCACCTGGAATTTGAAGTAGTAAGGTTCGTCAGTGCTAAGCGACTTGGTGGTCGACTCTTCGATATGGAAGCCGCCCTGAGCCGTAATGATCTGCATGGCCGTACTCGTTTCGGCGTTCCTCACGTTATAATGAAACCAGCCCAACGCGCCCAATCCGGTCCATCCCGTATAGGGCTCTTCGTCCGCAACCTGAAACGGTCCAGGCCAGCGCAGAATCAACCCAACGCCCGGTCCATTGCTGGGCGAGCTATAGGCGAGGTCACTGCTGCTGATGGCATTCACGACAATCGGAACGGTCACTTCATAGTCAGTCCACGCGAGATCGCCAATCGACACCAGCCGGTCGTACCCATATTGGAGCGGGCGTACGCTTGGCCCAATGGTCGGATTGTTCTCGATCGACCAGTGGCCATCAGCAACCTGGGCCAGCTCATTGACGTTGGCGGCGTCGTCCCAGTTGACGACGGCAGGTAGGGACCGGGTGGCATTCTTGGTCACACTGATGGTTATCGTCTTGTTCGACGCGCTCCCATTGCTCTGCTGTGCGCTGATCTGAATCGTGTTCTCGCCGCTATTCAGCGAACCGAACGGAATCTCGATGTTGAAGTCGCCCGGATCATAGACGCGTCGCGGACCTCCTTCATTGGGGGCTCCCGGGTCCGGGCCCACTTTCAGGGTAATAAATCCGCCCTCATTTAGCTTGTAGCGAAGCAAAGCGATGTCATTGGCCGGCTGCACGTTGCCGAGGATGTTGACAAACGGGATGGACTGACCATGCTGGCCAAATGAATCTCCATCTCCATGCCATACGGTAATGGCAGGCGCATCCAGTTCATCGGCGCTCAAGACCACTGGATTGGGGGCGACCAGGCGCACAACCACCGGCACGCCGCGCTCAAGCAAAGGCTTTGTGGCACCGCCTGTGAGCGGTGGTGTGGGCAGAGGCGGTTCCTGTATTTTTGTGGCGGGCTGGGCGTTGGCTGAGACAGGAAGAAGGCAAGCAAGAAGCAGCGCGAAAATGCCCAGCCATGACGTACGTTGGCGCTTGTTCATCAGCGAATCACCGTTTGGGGTGTGACTGTCGTGGCAGAGACATCGCGTATGGATGAGAGGAACTAACCGCGAGCCCACTCAATTCGCCTCAATCAGCCCGTCTCTCTCAACTCAGGGCAATGCGCTGCTTGAGCGCCATGATGCGGCGGTAGGAGGCGTCGATGCGTGCTTCGGAGATTTTGCCCTCTTCGACCATGCGCCGGATGGCGCTATGCGCGCGCTCGGCCACATTTTGGGCGAAGCGAATGTTGTTGGCCAGCGCGATCATGTCGACGCCGGCCAGGACCGCAACCTGCACGGCCTCATCAAAGGCATAGTGGTTGGCGATCGCGCCCATCTGCATGTCGTCGGAAATGATCACACCCTCGTAGCCGAGCTGCTCGCGCAGCACGCCGGTGATGATCTTGTGGGAGAGGGTAGCGGGCAACGCGTCGTCCAGCCGGGCGTTGAAGATGTGGGCCGTCATGATGGCATCGGCCAGACCAGCGTCGATGAGATTGGCAAAGGGCTTCAGCTCCACATCACTCCATGTGGCGGTGACGTCCACAAAACCGTCGTGGGTATCGCCCAGCGAGCTGCCGTGGCCCGGGAAGTGCTTGAGCGTGCACATAACGCCATGGCGATGGTGCGCCTCAATCATGGCCGCGGCATGAGCAGTGACGGCGGTGGGATCATGGGAGATGCTGCGCCCCAGGCTGCCAATGATCGGGTTGTTGGGGTTGACGTTGAGATCGACGACAGGCGCCAAATTCAGATTGATGCCCAAGTCGGCCATGACCTGGGCCATCTCAGCAGCCGTCGCGTCCGTCTTGGCAAGGTCGTTCATGACACCCAGATACGCGGGCGAGACAGTGGCCGGAAATCCGTAACGCTCGTGGAGGCGGCTGACGCGGCCGCCTTCCTGGTCGACGGCTACGAGCAGGGGCGTGGGCGCGGCCTGCTGCAACTGGCCGACCAGCGTGCGCACCTGCTCCGGCGAGGAGATGTTGCGCCGCGTCAGCCCGCGAGGCACGTCCTGGTCAAAAAGCACTACGGCGCCCACTCGTTCGTCCTGAATGTTACGCATGATGGTCGAGCCATTGTTCAGCGTCAGGCCGCGAAAGCCCACCATGAGCATCTGGCCGATCTTGACGTCCAAGGGCGGTAGAGGCACCGCGAACGCGGGCCGGGCCGCGGATGCCGGCAGGGGCGGTCGATCGCCGCCGGTGCTGCTGGACGAAGCCTGCGCGCCTGGCCCGTGCGGTCAGCGCGCCGGCAAAGATACCCAGCGCCGCCGCGCCCCGGGCGCTGCTGTGCAAGAATTGACGCCGACTCAGCGGCCCCTGTGAAGATGAGTGCTGCATGCTCAAATTACCTCGACCAATCCACCCGAAATTCAAACCACTGTCCATTGTACTGAGATGCATGAGGAAAGACCAATTTGGCCGAGAGGGATTGCAGGTGGATGGGCAGGGAATGGGCAATTGATAATTGATAATTTTCCATTGTCAATTATTAATTGCGGCTGGCACGATTTCCTGCCTTACTGGCTGATTTACTATGCTCAAAGATGGCAAGGGTGACGAGCTTACAGCCTTTTGAGGCGCGGCGCGCTACGCTGGACGGACAGAAAAAAGGGATGATGCAGCAAAAAATCATGGAACCTAGATTTTGCGGACCAGGTGGATTGATGGGGATTCCCAGCAAGAAAGATTTGCGAGAATTCGTTCAATCCATCCCATCCACGTTCCAACTGTCGATGAGGCACAGAACGGCATGGCCATCTTGGAAGCGCAGGAACTGAACAAGACCTACCAGATCGGTGATCGACCGATTTCGGTGCTCGATGATGTCTCCTTTTCGGTTGAGCCGGGGGAGTTTGTCGTCATCAAGGGCAGCAGTGGCAGCGGCAAGTCGACGTTGCTGAGTCTGCTCTCTGGCCTGGACAGCCCGACTACCGGTCGTGTCTTTGTCGGGGGCGTCGACATCACCGATCTCTCCGAAGACGAGCTCGCGCCCCTGCGCAACCATACGATTGGCTTTGTCTTTCAGTCCTTTCATCTGGTGCCTTCCCTCGACGCACTGGAAAATATCATGTTTCCGGCCGAGTTGGCGGGTGACAGTCAGGCTGAGGCCCGGGCCCGGGCGCTGCTTGAGCGTGTGGGGCTGGCCGGTCGCGCCGGCAATTTTCCGCACCAGCTTTCGGGCGGCGAAAAGCAGCGCGTCGCCATCTGCCGGGCGCTGATCAATGACCCAAAGGTCCTCTTCGCCGACGAGCCGACCGGCAATCTCGACTCCAAGAATGGTGCAGGGATTCTCGATCTGCTGCGCGATCTGCATCGTGAACGCCAGACCACGCTCGTCATGGTGACCCATGCCGACGAGATCGCCGACATGGCCGAACGCGTGCTGACGCTCAGCGACGGCCAACTCGTCTCCGACGTACGCCAGACTCAACTCCAGCCGCAACCGTAAGCCGCGCCCACACAGATTCGCTATGCTCAATAAACGCTTCATCCGGCGTCAGCTGACGTCCTCGAAACAGCAGTCGATCATCTTTGTGCTGTCAGTCGCGCTCTCCATGATCTCCCTCGTGGCCCTGCGCGGGCTGGGCGACAGCCTGAACCGTGCGCTGCTGGCCGATGCCAAGGAACTCCAGGCTGCCGATATCGTCGTATCGTCAAATTTCGAGCTGGCAGACGCTACGGCCGCAGAGATTGATGCCCTGGTTGCCGTCGGCACGGTCGACGCGGCCAAGACCTGGGAATTCTACACGGTCGCTCGTTTGCCGGAACGCGAGGATACGCTACTCTCCAATATCAAGGCCGTCGAGCCGGGTTATCCATTGTATGGCGAGGCTGAGCTGGCCTCGGGGCGAGCGTTGGGCGAAGTCTTGACGCCCGGTGCCGTCGTTGTCGAGCAGGCGCTGCTCGACCGGCTTGGCCTGGCAGTCGGTGATAAACTCATCCTCGGCCCAGAGACGCTGACCATCGCCGATGTGGTGACGAAGGAGCCCGACCGACCGGTCAACTTCTTTGCGCTGGGTCCGCGCGTCTTCGTCTCTGCGGCCGACTTGCCCAGGCTCGATCTGGTCAAGCCTGGCTCACGCGTCTCCTACACGACGCTGCTCCGTCTGGCGGACGATACCCAGCTTGACCGGGTGGCGCAGCAGTTGCGTGCCGTTCGTGATGAAGGCCAGGAGAGCGTGGAGACCTATCTCACCGCGCCGTCCGGCGTGCAGAGCTTTTTCGACAACCTGCTCTTCTTCCTGAGTCTGGTGGCGATCTTTACGCTGCTGCTGGCCGGCATCGGCATCCAGAGCGCGCTAACCGCATACCTGCGTGAGCGCTATACCACCATCGCCATCATCAAGACGCTGGGCGCCACGCGCCGCTTTGTGACAGTCAATTTTTTCGCGATTGTCGCCATCTTGGGCTTCATTGGCATTGCGTTGGGCATGGTTTTGGGCGTTGTGCTGCAGTTGACGCTGCCCCTGCTCGTACGCGACTTTCTGCCGCCCGATATCGAATTGACACTCTCTCTGCGCGCCCTGGCTGAGGGGCTGCTGCTCGGCATCTTTGTCGTGGCGGCCTTTACCTTCATCCCGCTCTATCGCCTGGGTGAGCTGAAGCCAAGCTTTATCTTCCGCAAAGAGTCCATCGGCCTGGATCAACGGTGGCCCTATTTGATCGCCCTGCTCTTGATTCTGGGCGCGTTCGGGGCCATGGTCTACTGGCTGCTCGGCGAGCTGCGCACCAGCCTCTATTTTATCGCCATCGTCTTGGGCCTGCTGGCCATTTCGGCCGCCTTGACCGAGGTGACGCTGCGCATCTTGCGCCGGCAGCGTCCACGCCGGTTGCCCGCGCGGCAGGCGCTGCGGGGGCTCTTCCGACCCCGCAACCCGACCCGGGCCATTATCATCACACTCTCGGCCAGCCTGGCCGTGCTCTTCTGCATCTTTCTGGTTGAGCAAACGCTGGACGCCAGCTTTGTGGCCTCCTATCCCGAAGGCGCGCCCAACGTCTTCTTCATCGACATTCAGCCCGATCAGGTCGAGGACTTTGCGGTTGCCCTCGGCGAAGAGAGCGAGTATTTCCCTGTCGTGCGCGGCACCATCTCTGCAGTCAATGGCGCGCCGCCGCAGGAACGGGAAGAGAATGACGATGACGGCGCGGGACCGCCCCGGGGTGAAGACGGCCGCGACTTTCAGTTTAGCCTCACCTATCGGGATGCAGTGATCGAAAACGAAGCCGTAATCGATGGCGGAGCGCTCTTTGACCCCGATTTCGAGGGCGTCCAGGTCTCAGTTTTGGACGAGGTGCTCGAGTGGGCCGGCATTGAACTGGGCGACGAGGTCACCTTCCGCATTCAGGGCATTCCGCTCGACGCAACGGTTACCAGCGTGCGTACCCAGACGTCCGAGTCGGTCCAGCCCTTCTTTAGCTTTGTCTTTCCGACTGAGGTGCTGATCGATGCGCCCCAAACGATCTTCACCGCGCTGACTGTTGCCGAAGCAGACGTACCGGCGCTGCAGAATCGCATGGTCGCCCAGTTCCCCAACGTCAGCGTCATCGACGTGAGCGCGGCCATCGACACTTTTTCGGAATTAGCCCGTCGCGTCACGCGCGTGTTGCGCTTTTTCACGGTCTTCAGCATCATCGCCGGGCTGCTGATCGTCGTTAGCTCGGTCTTCGCCACGCGTTTTGCCCGCGTACAGGAGGCCGCTTACTACAAGGTGCTGGGGGCCAAAAGCCGCTTTGTCCTGCGCGTCTTTACGCTCGAAAACATACTACTCGGATTCGTCAGCGCGCTCCTGGGCCTGGGCATGGCCCAACTGGGCGCCTGGCTGATCAATACGCGTCTCTTCGACCTCGACTTCCGTCCCTTCCTCGGGGCCAGCGCGGCCATGGTCGTGATCACGATCCTGCTGGTGACGGGCGTCGGCATGCTGGCATCGGTGTCAATCCTGCGCAGCAAGCCAATCATTTTTCTGCGCGAGCAGACCGAGGAGGAGTAGGGGGATTGTGGATTGCGGAGTGTTTTGACCGGGTGGGGGTTTGTGGCTAGACTACGGATATGAAGAAGTTATTTCCTTTACGCATTGTGTTGATGTTGATTTTGGTCGCGGTGTCGGGTTGCGGGGCCGATCGTGGTGCGCAGCGTGAGTCGGCGACTGCCGTACCGCCGTCGGCAGAGAGCGCGGCTGATGACGTGAGCGATGGGGATCCCATCCGGATCGTCGCCATGGGCGATAGCCTGACCGAGGGCTTTGGGCTGGAGGATCCTGCCCAGGCCTACCCGGCTCAGCTTGAGCGCCGGCTGCTGGCCGATGGCTACAACGTCGAGGTGATCAATGCTGGCAACAGCGGCGAGACCTCCACGGGCGCGGCTGGACGCGTGGACTGGCTCCTCAACCTGGAGCCGGACATCGTGATCCTGGCGACGGGGGGCAACGATGGTCTGCGCGGCATCGACCCCGGCGTGACGCGGGCGAACTTGGCCGACATTACCGCCGCGCTCGAAGCGGGCGGCGCGACGGTCGTGCTGGCCGGTATGGAGATGGTGCAGAACATGGGCGAAGCCTACACCGCCGAGTTTCGCGCCGCCTATCCGGCTGTGGCAGAAGAGGCCGGGGCCATTCTGATCCCCTTTTTCCTCGAAGGGGTGGCGGCCGATCCGACGCTCAACCAGGCCGATTTTATTCACCCCACAGGCGATGGCTACACGGTCATCGTCGAGACTATCTATCCCTACATTTTGGAAGCGCTGGAATCCGTCCCGCGCTAAACGGCCATTCGGGTCATCCCACATCCATAAGGAGCAACATACATGGCTGCTGTGCAAGAGACTGTCCCCCTCTTTCGCGGGGACGGCGTGCTGGACTATGTCTCCCGGCCCCGTCCTGTGCTTGCGGCGGATGACGATGTGCTGGTTGCGGTCGAAGCATGTGGCATCTGTGGGACGGATCTGAATATTCTGGCCGTGCCGCCCGCGCACAAAGCTACTCGTGACATCGTCATCGGCCATGAAGCTGTGGGCACGGTCGCGGAAGTGGGCCCCGGCGTGATCGACCTCAAGCCGGGCGACCGGGTGGTCGTGGCTAATCGCCTGACCTGCGGCCAGTGCGCCTACTGTCGCCGCGGCCTGGACAATCAGTGCACCAACTATCAAACGATCGGCACCACCGTCGACGGCGCGTTTGGACCGACCCTGCGTGCCCCGGCGCGTGCACTCTGGAAGATCGATCCCAGCGTGCCCCGGGATGACGCTGCGCTCTTTGAGCCGCTGGCCTGTGCGGTCGGCTCGGTCAAACGTGCGCCCTTCCAGGCTGGTGATCACGTCGCCATCATTGGCGCCGGGCCCATGGGGCTGCTCTTTGCGCTGCTCTATCGCACCATGGGCGCAGGATCGATCAGCGTGCTTGATCTGGCCCCCTATCGGCTGGAATTTGCGCAGGAAATTGGCGTCGACTATGCCTGGGACGTGAGTAAGGTCGACGCTCAGGCTGAGCTTCTGCGCCACACGGGAATGGGTGCAGACATTGTCGTGGACGCGGTAGGCAATCAGATCGCCCAGGCCGTCAAGCTGGCGCGACGCGGCGGCCAGGTCATCCTCTTTGGCCTGCGCCCCCATGACAATCCCGCCATCAACCAGTACGCCATCACCCGCTACGACCTGACCCTGCATGGCACCTTTGTCGGCCTCCATCCCTTTGCCCAGACCATTCAGCTATTGGAAAGCCGACGCATCCAGCCGTCGGTGCTCGTGACCCATCGCCTCCCACTGACAGAACTGGCCGCCGGCGTCGATCTGATGCGCACGCAACAGGCCATGAAAGTGCTCATCGAACCCTAGTTTTGAAGCGTGACACAGAGCCGCGGGTTGATACAATACAAGAGAAACAATTAGCGTCGATCCGCCCGATCCCGCTCTATCCGCGTTCTATCCAGTCGCAGGCCGTAGCGGTTCATGTACAAAATCAAGCAGAGGATAAGGAACGAACAAAATGGCAGACGAAATTGGCAAGGTAACGTCCCAATGCAAGATTGCAGCCGGGCTCTTTTGGGCTGACTATGCCGCGTTGGGCGCGCAGGTGGAAGAGCTCGAAGCCGGCGGGGTCGATTGGCTACACATTGAGGTGCGCGACGGCAAGTATATGGACTTTGGCATGCCCCGGGGCGGTTTCGACATCATCGAGGGCGTGCGCAAGAGCACCAACCTGGAGATCGAAGCCCAGCTGCAGATGGTACGGCCCAGCTTTGATGTCTTCCGCCAGCTGGCCGATCTGGGCGTCAACCTGATTACGCTGCCGGTGGAGACCATGGGCGAGCTGACGATGCAGGCCATCTCCTTTATCAAGGACGTGCTCGGCCTGAAGGCGGGCGTTTGGGCCTGGCAGGGAACGCCGATTGTGGCATTTGAGCAATACATCCTCCCCTACGTCGATATCATTGAATACGAGAGCCGCGCCTATTTCTGGGCCAAGGAGACGGGCAAGAGCCCCCATACCATGGACCCGATCATGATCGACAACATCCGCACCATGCACGAGATGGTAAAAGGGGCCGGACTGGAAATGCAGATGGACATCATGGAAGACGGCGGGCTCAATGCCGGCAACGTGGCCGACTTTATCGCCGCGGGCATGACCGTGGGCGAGTTTTCGTCGCCGCTGCTCAAGGGACCCCAGGGCAAGCTGCAACCGGGCACGGGCGAGATTGCCGCGGCCGTGGCAAATTTGCGTGCCGTCATGGATGAGGCCAGCGCAAGCTACCGCAATGAGCAAGGGTTGAAGGAGTCCGGCTCGTGAGGCCGCTAACCGTCGGCCTGGTCGGCTATGGGGGGATCGGTCGCGTCCATGCCATGGCCTATCAAGCCATTCCTTTTCTCTATGGCCTGCCGGCCGACAGCGTTAAGATTGCCGGCGTGGCTACCACGCGTGCGGAAACAGCCGCGCGTGCGGCCGAAGAGATCGGCTGCGCGTTCTGGACCGACGACGTCAACGCCCTGCTGGCCCGGCCCGACATCGACGTCATCGACGTGACTGTGCCCAACGTTGCCCACGAGGCAGTGGTTACGGCCGCGGCGCAGGCGGGGAAGCACATCTATTGCGAGAAGCCCCTGGCCATGAACGTGGACGAGGCCAAGCGCATGGTGGCGGCCGTGGAGGCGGCCGGCGTTCAGTCGCAGATGACCTTTAATTTCCGTTTTTTCCCCGCCATTCAGCACGCGCGCGAGCTGATCGACGACGGCTTTCTGGGCCGCGTCTTTTCCTTTCGCGGGCGCTACTATCGCGCCAGCTACATCAATCCCCAGAAGCCGATCTCCTGGCGACAGCAGCGCGCGGTCGCCGGCGGCGGCACGCTCTACGATCTGGGCTCGCACATTATCGACCTGCTCTACTTCTTGCTGGGTGACTTCGGCCAGGTGCAGGCGGTCGTTGACACCCTGATTACCGAGCGCCCGGCTGCGGCGGGCTCGGCGCAGACCGTTGCCGTGGATGTGGACGATATTGTCCTCATGCATGCACGCCTGGCCGACGGCACCTTGGGACTGGTGGAAAGCTCGCGCATGGGGACCGGCGCAACCAACGAGCTGGTCGTCGAGATCTTTGGTGAACGGGGCGCGATTCGCTTTAACGCGCTCGACCCGAGCTGGCTGGAGGTCTACGACGTTCGCGACAGCGATCAGCCCACTGGGGGGATGCGCGGCTTCCGGCGTGTCGAGACGGTGGGTCGGTTTGCCGGCGCCAAAGCGCCTGATTGGAGCATGGCGCCCAGCTTCCTCCGCACCCACGCCGAATGCCAGTATCAGTTCTTGCGCGCCGTCGCCGATGGTACGCCCGCCACCCCCAGCCTGGCCGACGGCCTGCACGTTCAGGCCGTCATGGCCGCAGCCGAGGCATCGGCGCACACGGGCGGCTGGGTACAAGTTGCCGATCTGCTGGCGTAAGACGTCCGTGTCGCGTTGGACAGAGCGTCAAAGAACGTGCACTTACTTGCCATCTGGTGGGGCAAGGAAGGTCGACAGTGAGATAGCCCAGCGAGCATGCACCGTGAAAACGGGTGTTTATTCGGTGGCCAATTCACGTCGGCCTTCCCGCACCGTGCCGCGTAACGATGTTCACTCCTTGCCTGTGCCAGGTGAAAGGGAAGACCATGGAAGATTGGGTAATCGGCATTGACCTGGGCGCGACCAAGATCGCGCTGGGGTTGCTTGATCCACAGAATCAGCTTGTGGCCACCAGTCGCCTGCCGACGCTGCCCGAAGAGGGCAGCGCTGCCCTGGTTGAGCGCATTGCCGGCGGCGTGGACGCGCTGACCGCCGAGGTGCACGATGGCGGCCGCATTGCTGCGTTGGGCATCTGCACGCCCGGTCCGGTCGATCATCGCAGCGGCACCCTGCTCGATCCGCCCAACATGCGCGGGCTGCACAACACGCCCCTGCGCGACCTGCTCACGGCGCGGCTGGGGATGCCGGTGGTGGTGGAGCACGACGCCAAGGCCGCGGCGCTGGGCGAGCATGGCTATGGCGCGGGCCAGGGCGAACAAAGCATGGCGTACGTCGTCGTGGGGACGGGCGTAGGCGCGGCCTTTATCCTCGACGGGCGGCTCTATCGCGGGCTACGTAACTCTGCCGGTGAAGTCGGCGGCATGACGCTCGATCGTGACGCCGAGGAGCGCCCGACACTCTGCGGGGCCAATATTCGCGGCTGCGCCCAAGGCTACATGTCCGGCCCCGCTATTTCCTTCCATTACGAGCGTCTTGCCCGGGCGGCCGGTCGCCCGGACGTCCAGCCCATCGAAGCATCTGAGGTCTCCCGGCGGGCGGCCGATGGAGACGCGCTGGCCCAAGAAGTTATGCATGAAGCGGGATCTGCGCTGGGCATCATGATTGCATCCATGGCCCAAGTGCTCGACATCGAGCTCTATATTGTCGGCGGCAGTGTCGTCAAGAGTGAGGAATTGCTGCTTGCGCCGGCGCGTGCCACGGTTGGCGATTACACCTTTGACTCCATCGGCGCGCACATCCGCATCGTGCCCGCCGCACTGGGCGAAATCGCCCCCATTCTGGGATGCGGCGGGCTAGCGCGAGAAGCATTGGCCTCGCTCAGGTAAGAAGGCGGCGTGACTACGCGTCGACCCCGGGAACGCTGAGCCCCAGCTCGGCAGGCAAAGTATTGCCTGCCGAGCTGGGGCTCGGCGTTCCCGGGGGGACTGTTGCCATTGGTATTGGCTTCAGCGGATGGCGTAGAGGTAGCCGCTGTCGCTGAGAACGATGGCCTTGTGGTTGATGATGGCCGCGGTCGACTCCCAAACGCGGCCGAGTAGATTGAACCGCCAGCGCACGACCGCCTGGCCGCCCGGTCCGGCCAGGCGGTCCACGAACGTGAAGAAGGGCGACTCGGAAGAACCAAAGTAGACGCAGTCGCCGGCCACCACCGACCCCGGCAGACCGCCGCCGTCCTGTTCCTACAGCAGCGCGCCGCTGTTTGCATCCAGGCAGCAGATAGTCGAGGTCACCCAGACCCCGCAGAGCCCCGTGCCCCGGTTGATCGAGACGTAGACCCGCTCACCGTCAAACGCGGGCGTGGCGTTGAGGTTCATCCGCGCACGCTCAACGGGCGCAGCTACGTGCCGCCAGCGCTGGAATCGCCGTTGGCCGTCCAGGGCGATACGGGCTATCTTGCGGGGACGGCGCCAGCCTGGCCACAAGGCCCCAGTCATGCTGGCTCGTGGCCCAGGAGGCGACTCCGACCGGGCGCACGGACGAGTGCGGCGAACAGACGCTGCTTGTCGATTGCCTGACGCCGCCCGTAGATCTTGTTGCGCCCGATCACGTGCGCGAGGTGCACCGACCGATTGATGTTGCCAGTGCGTCGTGATCAGCAGGCAGGATTGTCTGACGCCGCCGTTCTTCAATGGCCATAATGGCCATCAGTTGGCGCCATAATCATTCAGGTATCATTCAGGGATAAAGGAACGAACCACTCATGCAGATACAGACCCAACTCTCCGCGCAGGCGCTTGTGCCCCATGTCGATGCCTTTGCCGAGGTCGCCGGCCCCAAGATCTGGTCGTTGCACCAATCGTGGCAGCCCGAGCAGGGCTCGCCCGTCTTCACGCAAGATGGCCGCTATTCGTCGCGCAGCTGGACCGATTGGACGTCGGGCTTTTTCATTGGCCTGGCCATTCTGCAATTTGATCTGACGAACGATGACCGCTTCTTGGAACTGGGACGTGACAAGACGCGGCGATACATGGCGCCGCACATCTCTCATTTCGGCGTGCATGATCATGGCTTTAACAATGTTTCAACCTATGGCAACCTGCGCCGGCTTATGTTGGAAGGCCGCACGCCCTACGATGCTTATGAACTTCATTTCTATGAACTGGCGCTACAGCTCTCGGGCGCGGTACAGGCCGCACGCTATGCCGAAACCAACACGGGCAGCGGCTATCTCTACAGCTTCAACGGCCCTCACTCCCTCTTTGCGGATACGATTCGTTCCCTGCGCGCGTTGACGCTTGCGCACCATCTCGGTCACGTCATGTTGGGCGAAGGCGAGCGCAACATCAATCTCCTGGGGCGTGCCATCGAACACGCTGACACCACGGCACGCTACAATGTCTACTATGGCGAAGGCCGCGACATCTACGACGTGGCCGGTCGGGTCGTTCACGAGGCCATTTTTAACACGAACGACGGTCAGTTCCGCTGTCCCAGCAGCCAGCAAGGCTACTCGCCCTTCACGACCTGGACCCGCGGCGCGGCGTGGATCATCCTGGGCTATGCTGAGGAGCTGGAATTCCTGCAGACGCGCAGTGATGAAGAGCTCGAAGCCTTTGGCGGACGCGTTGCGCTTGAAGAACTGTACCGCACTGTCCTGCGGGCGACGTCCGACTACTACATCGACGGCTATACTACGCTTGACGGCATGCCGTTTTGGGACACGGGCGCGCCTGGTCTGGTCGAAGTAGGCGACTACACCCAAAGCAATTCGGACCCCTACAACGCCCACGAACCTGTCGACAGCTCGGCTGCCGCCATCACTGCCCAGGGGCTGATTCGCTATGGCACGTATCTGGCCGGTAAGGGTGAGGAAGCTGCGGCCCAGCGCTACCTGACTGCCGGTCTTACGGTTGCCCAGACCATTTTGTCAGAACCCTATTTATCGACAGATCCGGACCACCAGGGGCTGCTGCTGCACACCGTCTATCACCGGCCCAATGGCTGGGATTTTGTCCCGGCCGGGCAGTCGATCCCCTGCGGAGAATCGGCCATGTGGGGCGACTACCATCTAATGGAACTGGCGCTGCTGATCAAGCGCATGGCTGCAGGCGACTATCTAACATTTTGGGGTGATGCTGCCGCGCCGGATTCGACCCCATTATCCTAGTTTTTCACGTCTAGCTGGAGAGGCAGAAGCGATGAAATCAAAGGTGATTACTGCGGAAGCTGCCGCGGCCCTGGTGCAGGACAACGACTTCCTCGCCATCCAAGGCTCCGGTGGTGGCGTCAGCGAACCGTCGACGCTGATTCGCGCCGTGCGCGAGCGCTTTTTGGCCGACAGCGCGCCCAGGGCGCTGACGCTGTGCCATTCGACCGGGCTGGGCGATCGCTGCGAAATCGGCACCGACTATCTGGCGCTGCCCGGTCTGGTCAAGCGCGACATCGCCGGCCATCTGGGCATGGCGCCCAAGATGGCGGCCATGATCCACGCCGACGAAATTGAGAGCTACAACTTTCCCCAGGGCGTGCTTTCGCAGATGTACAGCACAATCGCAGCCCGCAAACCGGGCGTCTTCTCCAAGGTGGGGCTCTACACCTACATCGATCCGCGTCTTGAGGGCGGCAAGATGAATGCAATGACCACCGAAGAGTTGGTACGCGTCATGACTTTAGACGACGAAGAGTGGCTCTTCTTTCCGCGCTTTCATGTCGATGTCGCGTTTGTGCGCGGCACGACGGCTGACGAAAAGGGCAATATCACGGCCGAAGAGGAAGCCGCTATTCTGGAAGGGATTTCCATCGCTCAAGCGGCCAAGGCGTGCGGCGGTATTGTCGTTGCCCAGGTGAAGTATCTCGCCCAGGCCGGCACGCTGGATCCGCGCCAGGTGCGCATTCCCGGCGTCGTCGTCGACTATATCGTCGTCGACGAAATGCAGAAGCAGACCACGCTGGATTTCTACAACCCGGCCTTCTGTGGCGAGATGCGGATTCCGCTGGCGCAGCTTGAGCCGCTGCCACCCGGCGTGCGCCGAGTGGTCGCGCGTCGGGCCGCACAGGAACTCTTCCCCGGCGCCATTGTCAACGTTGGCGTGGGCATGCCCGACGGCATCGCCGCCATCGCCACCGAGGAGGGCATCCTTGATACGCTCACCTTTACGGTGGAACAGGGCATCATCGGCGGTACGCCGGCCGGGGGCGTCATCTTTGGCGTGGCCTACAATCCGGAGGCGATCATCGGGGAGGATTTTCAGTTCAACTTCTATGACGGCGGTGGGCTGGATCTGGCCTTCCTGGGCATGGCGCAGACCGATGCCCACGGCAACGTCAATGCCTCCAAGGTCGGTGATATGTTGGCGGGCTGCGGCGGCTTTATCAACATTTCGCAGAATGCCAAAAAGGTCGTTTATTGCGGCACCTTTACGGCCAAAGGGCTGCGCTGCCAGGCAACTGATGGCGAGTTGCGGATCGAACGGGAGGGCGAAGTCCGCAAGTTTGTCGACATGGTCGACCAGGTGACCTTTAGCGGTGACTACGCCAGGCGCGCGGGCCAGGAGGTGCTTTACGTCACCGAGCGCGCGGTCTTTGAATTGAGTCCCGATGGCGTGATTCTGCGCGAAATTGCGCCTGGTGTTGACCTGGATAGGGACATACTGGGACAGATGGGCTTTGCGCCGATGATTTCGGACGAGTTAGCGGTCATGGATATTAACTTGTTTACATAAAATTGGTGGCGAGGCCTGCCGCCAGATGGACCGCGGATTGGACGGATTGGGCGAATCTGCGCAGATACAAGCCGACGAGATCAGCGTCAATCCGCCAAATCCAGTCGTTAACGAATTGTCATTCCGTTTACGAAGTGGGCGCTTGCGCCATGACCGGAGGGAAGAGGAATCTCAGGTTCGCACAGTCGAGATTCCTCGACGCTGCGCTCTGTCGGAATGACAGGTGCTCCGAAATCGTGAACGACTGTCATCCGCGACATCCGCGTTTCTATATTGTCGACACCTGAACAGCCATAGAATCGAATCAATGATGCAAACCCATGTTTCGCTGGAGATTGAAGGACCGGTTGCCACGCTGCTCTTTGCCTGCGATGCGCCTGAAAAGCCCGCCACGCTGGATCATACCGTCCTGGCCGAGCTTGATGCGTGCCTGGACGAGATTCTCGCCGGGGTAGAGGTCTTGCGTGCCGTGATCGTGCGCAGCCGCTCGACCAAGTACTTCATCGTCGGGGCCAACATTCGCGCGCTGCAGGAGCAGGACGCGGCCACAATCGTGTCGTGGGTGCGCCATGGCCATGCCGTCTTCAACAAGCTGGCGGGGCTGCCGTTGCCCGTGCTGGCCCGCGTGGAGGGCTTCGCGCTGGGCGGCGGCTTGGAATTGGCCCTGGCCTGCGATCTGATTCTGGCGACGGAGACGGCCCGCTTTGGCCAGCCCGAGGCCAAGCTGGGCTTTGTGGCGGGATGGGGCGGCAGTCACCGCCTGCCGGCGCGGATTGGTGTGGCCCGGGCCAAGGAGCTCTTTTTCACCGGCAAGATCATCGATGCCAAGACCGCGGCCCAAATCGGACTGGCCGATTTTGTGGGCGACCCGGCGGCATTGGACGCCCATATTTCCGAACTGCTGGCCGGTATTCAGACGTGCAGCCCGGCGGCCGTGGCCCAGATGAAGCAACTGGTGGACAGCAGCGCAATGCGCACGATCGAAGAGAACGGACTGGCTGAAGCTGTGGCGTCGAGCAAATGCCTGGCCTCCGACGAGACGCAAGCCCGTGTTGCCGAATTTCTAGCTCGATCCGGGCGATCCTGAAGGCGCACTCTGTAAGCACCACGCAGTGGCACGGCCATCGATCGCGTCGAATTCGACAAGGCGATTCAACTCTATTACGATATGGTTGGGTGGGACGAAGCGGGCGCGCCCAAAGCGGCCAAGCTGGCGGAGTTGGGATTGCTTGACTTTGCTGTGGTCTGAATGATTATCCAAACGCGTGACCGTACCAGCACCGACATCATGGAACGAAGATTGGGCGAAGCTGCGTCAGCACAAGCGGCATGAACTCGCCCAATCCCGGCACATCCGCGTTCCATCTGACGACAGGCTGAACGGTTACCCAAACTCAACGAAACAGGCAGACTCCAAATGAACGAAGTAGTGAGTAAGCTAGGCGAGGTTGGCATTATTCCCGTGGTGGCGATCGAGCGCGCCGAGGACGCCAAGGCCCTGGGTCAGGCGCTGCTCGACGGCGGCTTGCCCTGCGCCGAAATCACCTTTCGCACCGCGGCCGCTGAAGAGGCGATCCGCAGCATGTCGAGCGCATTCCCGGAGATCCTGGTCGGCGCCGGCACGGTGCTTTCCGTCGAGCAGGCGCAGCGCGCCGCGGGTGCAGGCGCACGCTTCATTGTTTCGCCGGGCTTTGACCCGGCTGTGGTCGACTGGTGCCTGGCCAACGATGTGGCCATCACGCCCGGTGTGGCAACGCCAAGCGACGTGATCATGGGACTCAACCGTGGGCTGGAAGTCGTCAAGTTCTTCCCTGCAGAAGCGCTGGGCGGCACGAAGACGCTAAAGGCCATCGGCGCCCCCTTTGGCGGCGTCAAGTTTATTCCTACCGGCGGTATCAGCGCCGCCAATCTTGCTGACTACCTGAGCCTGCCCATGGTCCATGCCTGCGGCGGCAGCTGGATGGTAAAAAAGCAGCTCATTTCCGACGGTGATTTCGACGCCATTGCCGCGCTGGCCAAAGAGGCGGTGGCGCTGGTTGCGGCCACGCGCGCCGCGTAAGCGTACTTCAATCATTTTGCCGTGAGCGTGGAGCGCGCGCACACGGCCCTCCGAGGAGAATACTCATGTCTGGTAAAGTCGTCACCCTTGGCGAAATCATGTTGCGCTTGAAGCCGCCCGGTTTTGAGCGCTTCTTTCAGTCTTCCGAATTCGAAGCGACCTTTGGCGGCGGGGAAGGCAACGTTGCCATTTCGCTGGCTACCCTGGGCCTGGACGCAACCTTCGTCACCGCCTTGCCCGCCAACCTGATTGCCGATGCCTGCATCCGCTTCCTGCGCGGCCGCGGCGTTGATACGAGTCGGATTCAGCGCAGCGGCGAGCGCATGGGCATCTATTTCCTGGAGGCCGGGGCCAATCAGCGACCGTCCAAGGTCGTGTACGATCGCTCCCACTCCTCCATCTCCACCCTGACGGCCGATAGTCTGGACTGGGACGCCATCTTTGCCGACGCCGGCTGGTTTCACATCACCGGCATCACGCCGGCGCTGAGCGAGTCCGCGGCCGAGCTCTCGCTGACCGCGGCCAAAGAAGCCAAGGCGCGTGGCGTCACGGTCTCCTGCGACTACAACTTCCGCAAGAAGCTGTGGAACTACGGCAAGAGCGCGCCCGAAGTCATGCGTGAACTCGTCGAATCGGTGGATGTAGGCATTGCTAACGAAGAGGATTGCCAGCGCTCCCTGGGCGTGAGCGTGGATGAGGGGGACTGGGAGCATGCGGTGGGTTCGGGCGAACTGGACCTGGCCAAGTACGAAGCCCTGGCCAAGAAGATGTTTGCGACCTTCCCCAACCTCAAATATCAAACCATTACCCTGCGTCAGAGCTACAGCGCCAGCCACAATGGCTGGTCCGCCTGCCTCTACAATGGCACTGACTTCTACGTGAGCCCGCGCTACGACATCACCGACATCGTCGACCGCGTCGGCGGTGGCGACTCCTTTGCGGCAGGGCTCATCTACGGCCTTCACACCGGCATGAGCGACGCGGACGCACTCAATTTTGCAACCGCGGCTTCCTGTCTCAAGCACTCCATCTCCGGTGATATGAATCTGGTGACGGTTGACGAGGTCATGACGCTCATGGGTGGCGACGCCTCTGGCCGCGTCCAGCGCTAGACGGACAGGCGGAAATCCGCGAGGAAGCTTTGACAGGGGAATTTTCTATATCCATGATCAGCTTCCTCAAAGATGGTTGACAGCAGTTTTCTCTGACTGCCGCTGCGTATCAACTCGGCGAATGTTGTCTTCAGCATACAATTTGGAGAGGCTATGCAGGTCCTGAAATCGCCTACACTTTACACCGACCCCACGTGCGGCTTCCCGCGCGCCGACTGGCGAACGACTGCGCCGACTGCACGCATCCTGCGCCGCAAAATGCGGCTGCTGGAAGATCCGCGCACCGTCGACATTGAGCGCGCCCGCTATACCACCCAGAGCTATCGGAAAAGCGAAGGCGAGGCCATGGCCATTCGCCGCGCCAAGATGCTGCGCGACTTGGTGCAGGCGATGACGATCACGATTGACGCCGATGAATTGATCGTCGGCAATCGCTCACCCCAGCCCCGCCAGGGCATCATCGCGCCCGAAGGCGCGGTCAACTGGATCGACCGGGAGCTGGACATTCTGGCCACCCGTCCCCAGGATCGTTTCAATATTCGGCCAGAAGAGATTCGTGAGCTGCGCGAGGAGATCTTTCCCTACTGGCGCGGGCAGACGCTGGAAGACGTTGTCGCCCGGGAAACGGCTGAGGACGTGCGCCATGTGGTCCGGGCCAAGGTCTTCAGCCTCAACCAGAGCGACCACGCCCAGGGCCACATCCTGCCCGACGTGGCTGGTTGGCTCACCTACGGGATCGATGGCCTGCGGGCCCGGGTCGACGCGGCCAAGGGGGAAAATGGCAGCGCTGCGACGCAAGATTTCTACGCGGCGTCCACCATGGCGCTGGACGCCGCCCAGGCATTCATGCTGCGCTATGCTGAGCTGGCGCACGCCCAGGCGGAGCAAACCAAGGATGCACAGAGAAGCCAGGAACTCACTGACATCGCCGTGCGCTGTGCCTGGCTGGCCCACCATCCCGCCCGCGATTTTGCCGAGGCGCTCCAGGCCGTCTGGTTTCTCTTCGTCCTGCTGCAGATCGAATCCAACGCCAGCAGCTTTTCGCCGGGACGTTTTGACCAATACATGCTGCCCTATCTCGAACAGGATTTGGCCGACGGCACGCTCTCTCTGGCCGAGGCCCAGATGCTGCTCGAGCACCTCTGGCTCAAGTTTAATGAGATCGTCCTCCTGCGCAGCAGCAGCAGCGCGCGCTACTTTGCCGGCTTCCCGATTGGCTTCAACCTGGTGCTGGGCGGTCAGCGTGCAGACGGCAGCGACGCCACCAATCTCCTCAGCTATATGTGCCTGCGCGCCCAGGCCGATGTGGGGCTCACGCAGCCGAATCTCTCCATCCGCGTCCATCGCACCAGCCCGGAAGAGTTTCTCCAAGCCGCCGCCTTTGTGATCAGCCAGGGCAGCGGCATGCCCCAGGTCTTCAATGATGAGGTGATCGTCCCGGGTCAGATGAATCGGGGCGTGACGCCCGAGGATGCCCTCGACTATGCGGTCGTGGGGTGCGTCGAGCTCTCCACGCCGGGCAAGGCCCTGGGCTGGAGCGACGCCTCCATGTTCAACCTGACCCGGGTGCTGGAACTGACGCTCTTTGGCGGCCGCGACCCGCAGAGCGGCGAGTTGATCGGCCTGCCCACGCCGCCACTCACCGAGATGAAGAGTCTGGCCGAGTTGGAAGCAGCCTATGATCAGCAGCTGGCTCACTTCATTCCGCTGATGGTCAAGGGCTGCAACAGGGTTGACGCGATCCACGCCGAGCGGCTGCCCTCGCCCTTGCTTTCGCTGGTCATCGAAGACTGCATTGCCGAGGGCAGAGACGTGACTGCGGGCGGCGCACGCTACAATTTTTCGGGCGTGCAGGGCGTGCAGATTGCCAACGTCGCTGACAGCCTGGCTGCAGTGGGCCAGGCGCTCTTTGACGAGCGGTGGCTGTCAGCCGCGGAGCTGCTTGATGCGCTGCGCAAAGATTTTGCCGATGCGGAAATCTTGCGCCAGCGACTGCTCCATCGCGTGCCCAAATTTGGCAACGACGATGACAGCGTCGATCAGTACGCCAGCCGCTGGGGCGATCGCTACGCGGAGCTTGTGGGCCGGCACACGACGATCCGCGGCGGCGTCTATCAGCCGGGCTTCTACACCGTTTCCGCGCACGTGCCAATGGGCGCTCACGTTGGGGCCACGCCTGACGGTCGCCATGCCGGCGCGCCTCTGGCCGACGGCGGCCTCTCGCCCGCAGCCGGCCAGGATCGCAAGGGGCCGACCGCGGTGCTGAATTCAGTCAGCAAGCTCGACCTGCGTCTGGCCTCCAACGGCACGCTGCTCAACATGAAGTTCCTGCCCGCGTTCTTCGACGGCGATCAGGCGTTGGCCAAATTTGCCACGCTGCTGCGCGGCTTCTGCGCGCTGGAGATTCCCCACGTACAGTTCAACGTGCTCTCGGCTGAGACGCTGCGCGAGGCCCAGGCCGCGCCGGAGCAATATCGTCACCTGGTCGTACGCGTGGCCGGCTACAGCGCCTATTTCATCGAACTCGACAAAGCGCTGCAGGACGAAATCATCCAGCGCACGGCCTTTTCGGAGGCATAGGGCACATGGCGGAAATGATAGCGCACGAGGAGTTGGCGGCTGACGAACGTGAGGCTCTGGAGCAGGTCACCGGGACTGTCTTTGACATTCAGCGCTTTTCGCTGCATGACGGGCCCGGCATCCGCACGAACGTCTTCTTCAAAGGCTGCCCCTTGCGGTGCCAGTGGTGCGCCAACCCGGAATCACAAACGCTGCGGCCAGAGCCGGCCCTGACTGCACGCGAATGCATCACCTGCGGTCAATTCCCTACGCCGTGCCCCGTCTGTTGGTCCGAATCAACCACCAGAAGGGTTGACCGTGCGGATCGAGCTCTGTCCCACCGGCGCTCTGCACTGGATCGGCGAAGAGCGCACGGCCGGGCAAATCATGGCCGAAGTGCGCAAGGACGTGCCCTTCTACGGCGCGGGCGGCGGGCTGACGCTGACCGGCGGTGAAGCAACCATGCAGCCGGAACTGGCGGAGGCGCTCCTGCGCCTCGCACGGGCTGAAGGCATTGCCACGGCTTTGGAGACTGCGGGCCACACGCACTGGTCGGTCTTCGAGCGCCTCGTGCCCTATCTTGACCACATCCTCTTCGATGTCAAACACGTGGATGAGGAAGTCCATCGTCGCTACACGGGGCTTGGCTGTGGGCTGATTCTCGACAATTTGCGGCAGCTTGTGGAGATTGGTGCGCCGGTCACCGCGCGCGTGCCGCTCATTCCCGGCTTCAACACGACGCTCAGCGACGCGCGGGCCATTGCCGCCACCATACGCGAACTGGATCATCCAGACAGGCGGGTCGACCTGCTACCGTATCATGCCCTGGGGAGCGCCAAGTACCGAGCCTTGGGCCGCGATTATCCCTGGGCAAACCACGATCGACTGCGTGCCGAAGAGATTGAGACGCTGGTAGCTCTCTTCGCCGAGTACGGCCTTGACGTGCGTGTGGGTGGATAGGCTTTCAGCGACCCGCTTCGTTTCAACCAATTCAGCATTCTTCAATTTCCATTCTGCATTACACCCCGTCTCCGCGGCCACGCGGCACAATCGTCTCATGCAGCAAGAACATCAGCACCGTTGCACAGACGAGATAGGGCCCAATAATGTCGATGCTGGTGCGCTCGACGAGGATGCCTGCCAGGCCCGGCAGCACGGCAATGCCCAGACTTGCAGCGCCCACTTGATAACCGATCGCGTTGAGCGCATGACGCCGGGGCAGGCGTCGCTCCGTGTCGGACGTGAGGAGGGGGAAGACGGGCGCCATGGCAAAACCAAGCGTGGCGAGCGCCACGAAGCCGACCCAAATTGGCGGGATTCCACCAGAAGAAGATTGAGCTAAGAATCGCCACGATCATGACCGTGCGCACCATGGGCGTGGTGGGCCAATAGCCGGCCACAAAGCCAAAGAAGAGTCGCCCCAGCGTAAACATGCCCCAGTAGATCGCAATCCACCGACTGGCCACGGTCGGGTCGACGCCCCGGCCTTCCGTGAAGAGGCTATAGCCCCAGATGCTGGCGGTCACTTCCACGCCGGCATAGATGAAGAAGACCGCAACGCCCAACCAGACCCCCGGCCGGCGCAGCGTCTCCAGCCCGCGGGCGGCGTGCGCGGGCTCAGTCGCACTGCCAGCCGTGAGCGTCTCCGGCTTGATGCGCCAGCCTGACTTCGTGGCGATAATCGCCA
The DNA here is from genome assembly GCA_963807905.1 of uncultured Chloroflexia bacterium. Lineage (GTDB taxonomy): Bacteria > Chloroflexota > Anaerolineae > Caldilineales > Caldilineaceae > JAGRCP01. The sequence goes on from CAWEEJ010000015.1 coordinate 160,939, forward strand.
ACACGATGGCGGCTTGGGCCACGCCCACCAGCGCATAGCCGACGCGCCAGCTTGCACCCAGATCAAAGACTGCGCTCATGTAGAGCGGACCCATTGTTGCGCCGAGCCCGAAGCTGGCATGGAGCCAGTTCATGAGCCGTTCGTTGTAGTTGACGGCAAAGTGGGTATTCATGCCGGCGTCGATCAGCCCGCTGCCGACGCCGTGGAAGATGGCGGCGAACATGATGATGCCCCAGGCCGGCGACAGGGCATAGCCCAACATGCCGGCGCTGCGAATCAGACAGCCGGCAATCAGCAGGGCAGCGATGCCAAAGCGGCTGATCATCTGGCCCACCATCAGGCTCGTGAGAATGAAGGCGATGGAAGCCGGCAGGAGCAGGCTCCCCAACGCGCCTTCCGTGACGCTGAAGGTCTCCTGAAGCGCGGGCCACGCTACACTCAGCATGCCTTCCGGCAGGCCGAGGATGATAAAGATTGTGTAGGCGATGGCGACAACGAGGAGGTCAAAACGACGGATATTCGGTGCGGCGGTCATCAAGAATCCTGACGTGACTGGTGGTGGAAATCGATGGTCGTCAATTGTCAATCGTCACCTATCAATTGTCAATTTGCATCGCAATCCGAAATTGCCAATTGCCTCATGGTTGACATCTAAAACGTTTTAGAATATACTAGACACATACCACGTTGTGCAACGCTATACCTTTGAAGAAGCAAACGCCAAGATGCCTGTCACGCTCAAGGACATTGCCGAACGGGTTGGAAAATCGATTCCCACCGTGTCGCGCGCGCTGGGCGATTTTGCCGATATCAGCCCGGAAACCCGGCGTGAGGTCCAGCGCGTTGCCCGCGAGATGGGGTACGAGCCGAGCGTAACTGCCCGCAATTTGCAGCGCAAACGGACGGATGCCATCGCCCTGATTATGCCGCCGGCCCGTAATCTCCGCTTTTCGGATCCCTTTTTTGGTGAGCTGATCTCCGGCGTGATCGAGCGTACGGGAGAGCATGGGTTTACCCTCGCCATTTCGACTGATACCTCGGATAATCCACGCGAGACCTATCTCAAGCAGATTCGCAGCCGTCAGGCGGACGGCTTCATCATCGTCCGCACCCGTCGGCAGGATGATCGCATTAACCTGCTGCGTGAACACAATGTCCCGTTTGTCGCCTTCGGCCGCACCGACGGCGACAATGATTTTCACTTCGTTGATGAAGATGGCACCGCCGGCGTTCGGCAGGTCGTCGACCACCTGATTGATTTGGGGCACCGGCAGCTGGCCTGTATCTCCGAGCCCCTCTCACTGACCAAGTCCTACCAACGCGTGGCCGGTTTTTGGCAGGGGCTGGCTGCGCACGGCATCGAGCAGAGTGATGACCTCTTTATCGAGGCCAACTTTCGCCAGCAATCGGGTGAGGAGGCGGCCGAACAGCTACTCGCCATGGCGGAACCGCCGACTGCTATTGTCGCTTGCAATGATCTTCTTGCTTTGGGCGCCATGAATGCAGTGCGCAAGCGGGGTCTGGCGGTTGGGCGCGACGTCAGCGTAACCGGGTTTGATGACATCATGCTTGCCGAGTACGCCAATCCGGGCTTAACCACTGTGCATCTGCCTGCCGCAAAGATGGGCTCGGTGGTTGCCGATATGCTGGTGCGGCTGATCAAACAGGAAACGCTGGCGGAAGAACAGGTTATCATTGACCACACGTTTGTGCTGCGTGCCTCGACGGGTCCGCCGGCGCGTCAATAACATCTCGTTGCGATGAAGCAGCGTTCTTGCACCGCTCGCTCAGCTTACGAGAGGAAGGAGGGAACGAAGCCAACACGAACATGACAACTCGTATTCGATTTCTTAACCCAGTTTTTCCTGAGCTTGGAGGCTCCAATGAAACGATTTCTACTACCCATCATGCTGACGCTGCTGCTCGCGCTTCTTGCCGGCTGCACGTCCCCTGTCGTCGTGCCGGCCGACCAGGTCGACAAGACGGTAGTCGAGTTCTGGACGACCGATAACGAGGAAGACCGCGTCAACGTCTATGAAGCCGTGGCCGAGTCGTTCATGGCCGCGAACCCGACCATTGAGGTTCGCATCGTGCCGATTGACGAAGCGACCATCTCCCAGCGCATTGCCACGGCGCTGGCCGCCAACCGCCCGCCCGATATCGTGCGCATGGGTGTTGAGCGTGTGGCCGCCTTTGCCGCCGACGGCGTGCTCGACGAAGCTGCTGCCGAGGCCGTTATCGCTGGCATCGGTGAAGATGACTTCCGCGCCGGCCCCTTGGCCATGGTCACCAATCCGGAGACCAGCATGCGTTCTGCCGTACCCTATGACGGTTGGATCCAGGCCATCTGGTATCGCCAGGACATCTTTGACGAAGCCGGTTTGAGTGAGCCCGTCAGCTGGGATGACATCAACGCCGCGTGCGACGCTCTGCCTGGGGCCGGCAATCTGCTCTACAGCGTGACCTTGGGCACCGATCCCGGTCAGAACTATCCCCATCAGGTCTTCGAGCAAGTTGCCATCTCTAACAACGCCTGGCCCTTTGATGAGGCAGGCAATGTGAGCATGAATACGCCGGAGATGGTCGAAGCCCTGGCCTTCTATACCGATCTTCAGCGCTGTGCCGCTCCCGGCCCGCAATACTGGCGCGGCGCTCGCGAAACGTATCAGTTAGATCAGTCGGGTATGCTCTTCTACAGCACCTACATCATGGATGACCTGGTCGACGGCTCGGGCACTGAGGACGGTGGCAGCATCGATATCGCCGTCGATGAACTCGCGGCCAATACGGGCTTTGCGTCGATGATGGAAGGCCCGAACGGTTCCGCCTCCTACGGTCAGCTGGTTACCCTGGGCATTATGCAGGGCGCTGATACCGAAGCGGCGCAGCAAGTGATCGAATACTTCCTGACGGAGGGGTATGCCGACGTACTTGCCCTCGCCCCCTTTGGCAAGGTGCCTGTGCTCAAGAGCGCGGTAGACGGCTGGAAGGGCTCCAGCGAGTACTTCGCCAACTATTCCGAAGAGACGCTGGAACAGATCGCCAATGGCTATGAGTCCATGCAGCGCTGGCTCTTCCGCCCTGGCTATGACGCCACGCAACGCGCCGTGGTCGGCGATATCGAAGGCCGTCTTCTGATTTCGCAGGTGATCAGCAACATTGCAATTGAGGGCAGCATGACGCCTGAAACTGGCGCCGAATGGCTCCAGGAACAGGTAGAAGCCCTGGTTGCCGAGCGTTCGGCAGAATCCCAGTAGAATCTGGGCTGGAGTAAGTAAGCGCGTGGTGCAGGTGCAATTGCGCCTGCACCACGTTGTGATGAACCAAGTTGTGATGAACGAACAGTATCTTCCCCCTTCATTCTTCCAGCAGGCAGGAGCAAGAGTGCAGCTATGGCGACCAGCGCCGGCGGAAACAATTCAGTTCAGCTATCGGGCAAGCCGCGCAAGTGGAACTCGCTTCAGGCGCGAGAAGCGCGTTTGGCATGGCTGTTGATCTTGCCGACGGCGCTAATTGTCTTTGGGCTGGTGATCTTCCCCGCCGTCTTCAGCGTTTGGGTGAGCTTTCACGACGTTGGTTTGGGCAACATCAACGATGTCTTCCGTGCGCCTTTTGTCGGCTTCGAAAACTATAAAAAAGTCTTCAACGATTTTGCCTTCAAGTGGCAGGGGCCCAACAACTGGGGCGCGGCCGTCACGAGTGTGGTCTATTCCGTTTCCGCCACCATCTTCACCGTCTTTTTGGGACTGGTGGCCGCGCTCTTGCTTAACAGGCCGTTTCGCGGGCGAGGCGTCACGCGTGCGGCTTTCCTCTTTCCGTACGTCGCACCGGTCATTAGCGTCGCATTCGTCTGGCGCTGGTTGTTGGATCCACGACCGTCGGGCGTAGTCAATGACATTCTCATGCGGCTCGGCATGATCGATGCACCCATGGCCTATCTTTCCACGCGGGGCCTGGCGCTCTTTATCGTCGTACTTTTTGAGGGATGGCGCTACTTTCCGTTCGCCATGTTGATGCTTCTGGCCCGGCTCCAGGCGATCGATTCGGTGCTCTACGAGGCGGCTGATGCGGACGGGGCAAGCGCATGGCAGAAGCTGCGCTTCGTTACCCTGCCGGAGCTTCAATACGTCATTGGCGCCATCTTTCTCCTGCGCCTGATCTGGACCTTTAACAAATTTGATGACATCTTCTTGCTGACGGGCGGCGGCTACGGCACCATGGTCCTACCCGTGCTGACCTATCAATTCAGCTTTAAGCTCTTTGATTTCGGCAAAGGCGCGGCGACGGCCATGATTTTGCTCGTGATCCTGCTGGTTTTTCTGGTGCTCTATATCGGCTTCTTTATGCGCTACGTCGACGACGAGTAGGCAGATTCTGCAAAAAGCGGCCCTACTTTGCGAGTCCAACATAGACAGAGGAGTGGAGCATGGCGCAAGGCGCTTCCAATAGTCAGCCCGAAAAAGGGCGGAATTTTATCGACGAACTAGCCCATAGCATGTCATTGGGCCGCATCGTCTTTTGGATTATCCTCACTGGCTTTTTGGTGAATATACTCTTTCCCTTCTACTGGATGGTTAGCTCGTCCTTCAAGAGTTATGCCGAGATCGGTGGTCGCGCCCCCGTCTATTTTCCCAGCCAACTACGGCTGGACGCCTACAACGAGCTCTTTAATCCGGCGAATCCAAGCTTTCAGAACTTTGGCATCAACGTCTGGAACAGCATCCGTGTGGCTGTGCCCACGGCTATGATTGCCGTGATCCTGGCTGTCTTTGGGGCCTACGCTATCGCACGAATGCGCTTTCGCGGCAAGAATGTGATGGTCAACAGCATCCTGATCGTCTATCTCTTTCCCGGTATCCTCTTAATCATTCCGCTTTTCGCCATGCTGGCACGGATTGGTACGACGTTGGGCTTTAGCGTGCAGGACAATTTGTGGATTCTCGTCTTCACCTACCTGGCCCAGACCTTGCCCGTTGCGCTCTACATGTTGGCCAACTACTTTCGCACCATCCCTGCCGAAATCGAGCAGGCGGGGCTGATTGACGGCTGCTCGCGCTTTGGCGTCATTTGGCGCATCACGCTGCCGCTCGCCATTCCGGCGCTGGTTTCGGTCGGCATCTACACCTTTATGATCGCGTGGAATGAATTTCTGTATGCGCTTGTCTTCTTGAATTCGCGTGAGATGTTCACGATGCCGATCAAGATCAACACGATCTTCAATGACCCGACCCCGCGTCCACACGTAGTCATGGCGGCTTCGACCATCATGACGATGCCGGTGATCATCCTCTTTCTGGCGTTGGAGCGCTATCTTTCCGAGGGGCTAACCGCTGGCGGCGTCAAGGGGTGATTGCCCCAGCTTACCGCGCACCGTTTCGACCGGAAAACGTGTCTCATTACGTGCCAGCTTGGCCGTAATGGCGCTGCTGACGTCAATGCCGGCGCTGTTGGCAAAGCTAAGGCAGTAGATCATGACGTCCGCTAGCTCATCGGCCACTTCGGCGCGCATGGTGGGGTCCTGAACCAGTTCAATGCTTTCGGCTGCGCTGTGCCACTGGAAGTGTTCCATGATTTCAGCGGCTTCGATCGCAATGCTCATGGCCAGATGTTTGGGTGTGTGGTGGACATACCAGTCGCGTGCGGCCACGAAGCGATCCACGGCGCTGCGCAATTCGCCGACCGATGTGGTTTCATCCTGTCTTGCGTCTTGACTCATCGCTTCTCCCCTGCGTTCAATGATTCCGATTGCCTTAGACTTGCGCCAACACGTCAAGCTGATGGGCGATATAGACCAGTTCACCCCGTTCAATTTGAGCATGACGGGCTTCAACCCATGCCGCAAAGTCCTCGTCGTCCAGCTCTGCGTGGCGGGCCAGTGCGCCATCGACCGTATTGACAATGAAGTGCAGAAAGTAGGCCTCGTCGTCGGGGTAGCGACCGCCGCGACCATGGACAACCCAGTCGGAGGCGCCGGCGGCCAACACGTCAAAACCGGCTCCGGTTAGATTCGAGAGTAGGTGACGGCCCGTGCGGCTATCGCCCGCGGGGCGGCTATCCGTAATCCGCTCATCCATGGTGGCGTGATAGAGGCGCTCGATCTGCGCGTCCAGCGCTGGATCTACAGCCGGCTCGAAGCTGGTGACGCCATCGAAGTTGATCGTGGCGTAGAGCAGTCCGCCCGGCTTGAGCGCGGCATGCAGCAGCGGCAGGACATGGGCGACATCAACCAGATCGAGGAAGGCGTGCGCCACAATGAGATCATAGCGTCCGGCGCTGGCAGGGCGTTGCAGATAGTCAAATGCATCGCACGCCTCCAGCGTCAGGTCGGTACGACGCTTGCCCAGATCAGTCCAAATTCGTAGTCGATCACCGGCCGGTACGGCCACGCCCGCGTGTGCTGACGCCCACTCTCCTAGACGCAGGCGAGCAGCAGCAATATTGGTCGCCTCGGCGTCGATTGCGTCGTACTCAGCGTGGGTGAACATGCCCCGCTCCAGCATGCGTTCCACCATCGTCCCAATGCCCGCGCCGATCTCTAATATGCGCAGTGGGGCGGCCTCTTCGCTCGCCTCTTCAAGCTGTTGTGCAAGCGCCTGCCAGACGGGCGCGTTGAGGGCGCGGTCGTCCACGCTCTTCTTGGCGGCCAAATATCGCTCAAACGTGTAGTCAATCGTGGCTGGATTCATCATACCGTTGCCCAATCCTGTGTGAATTCGTGTAGCCAATTCGATGCTCGCTGCATCGATTCCTGCCACGTCGGGTGTCTATCGTAGCGCCGACGCGCTGCCAACGCCAATTTCTGCCAGTGCAGCCGATCTCGCTGCATGACCCCGAGCCGTGCCGCTAGTTCGTCAACGTCGTTGAGATCTACCAGATAGCCGTTTTGGCCGTCAGCAATGATCTCGTGGGCCGCACCGGCCCGCGACGCAATGGGTACGACGCCGAAAGCCATAGCCTCCAGATAGACGATGCCAAAGCCTTCGTAGGAGGGTAGGGCCAGCACGTGGCTCGCTGCATAGAGCTGGCGCAACGTCGGCGTGTCGACGGCTCCATCGAAACGGACATTCGACTTGATACTCAGCTCCGTCGCCAGCCTGAAGAGGGTTTTCACATACGACGGATCGACAGTGAGGTCGCCGGCGATGGTGAGCGTCCAGTCGGTCGCCGGCAGTCGCGCCAGCGCCTTCATCACTGTGTGCAGATTTTTGCGCGGCGCAACGTTGCCGACAGTCAGCACCCTGAGCGGATCCGGCCACGTCGCGCGCTGGGCGACGAGCGCTGCCACTGTCGGCTGATCGGGCGGTTCGATTTGATCTGCCGCCGGCCAGGCGACAACCGACGGCTTCGCTTGACCGAGTAATGCCCCGACTGCTTCCTCGGTGGTGTAACTGTTGTAAATGAACCCATCAATTGAGCTGACATAACATTTTTCTACCTGGTGATAGAGAACGGTTGGCAGACGCGGGTGTGCTTCACTGCTGCGCAGGTGATGAACAATGCTGACGATCGGAATTTTCAACGCCGTGCGCAGGCGTGCGTTCTGCCAGACGAGTGACGGGTGATTCAGCTCATCCTGGAGCAAAACGTCCACCTGTGCCGCTCGTGCATCCTCCAGCAGACGCTTGTCCCAGTTGTCAAGCAAGTGCCGGCCGTAGTTGCGCCAGGGCAGGGAGTGGACAGCCACTTCGTCGCCGCGGGCGCGGAGCGCCGCCACCAGCTTGCGGTCATAGAGGTAGCCGCCGGAGCGTATGTCCAGATGTCCATAGATGATAAGACCAACACGCATGGGCAGTTCCAGCCAAAGCGATGTGCCAGGATGACTCCACGGACGGGCGCTAGACGGCCAGTTCGAATGCCGCCCAGGCGATCTCGTTTTCCCAGATAACGACGCGCACGCAAGCAAGCTTTTCAGTTTGAATGCGTTCGGCCAGTGTCGTGCAAATAATCCGCGTAAAGTGTTCGATACTCGGATTCAGGCCGGCGAATTCGGGCAACTCGTTGAGCGTCTTGTCGCGATAGTGGGCCACAATGGCATCCAGGTGCGCTTCGACGTCGACGATGTCAACCAGGTAGCCGTGCTGATCCAGTTTTTCACCCTGAAGTTGTACTTCCAGCGCATAGTGATGGGAATGCCATTCATTTTCGGCGCCCCAGTCGCCGCCGATCAGAAAGTGTTGGGCCACGAAATCTCGCTTAACTGCCAGTGTGTACATGATGCGTCTTTCCTGGTTGGGTGATCGTTCAATCATAGGTGAAGAGGACTTGCAGCACTTGATCCGCCGACTCGTCAAGGAGACGGTAGGCGCTGCTCGCTTCGTCGACGGGTAGCGTGTGGGTGATCAAGGATTCGAGCGGCAGCGCGGCCAGCATTTGCCAGGCGACGTCGAAGCGACGCGCTTTGGTCCAGCGACCGCGCCACGCCGGATCGATCGTGCTGACCTGGCTACTGATGAGGCGAATACGGCTGCGGTGGAAGGCGCCGCCTAACTTGAGCGCGGCTGACTTCTGGCCATACCATGAACCGATTACAACGCGGCCGGCAAAGCCGGTGGCAGCGATGGCTTGATTTAACACGCTGGGCGCACCTGAGAGCTCGTAGACCAGGTCAAAATCACCATCCGTCATCTCATCCGGGAGGCATGCGTCGGTGGCGCCCCGCATGAGCGCCGCCTGCCGTCGCGCCGCGATCGGGTCGACGCAGAGCAGGTCGCCCAGCGGAAAACGGGTCAACAGTGCTGTCGTCAGCAAACCGACGACACCCAAGCCAAAGAGCGCGACCCGCTCTCCGATCATAGGCTGCCCATCCATGACGAAGTTGATGGCCGTTTCCATATTGGGCAGCAGGGCCGCGTGGTCTGTCTTCACAGCTTGCGGTACAGGGAGAACGTCATTGGCCTTAACCACAAAATGGCTGGCATGGGGATGAAACGCAAAAACGCGCTGGCCGATTTGAGCTGCGTTGCACTCGTCGCCGACAGCGAGCACCGTCCCGACGCAGGCGTATCCATAACGAATCGGATAAGTCGCCGGCTGTTCGGCCAACGCGGAGATCGTTGCGTCCGCGGCCAGATCTGCCGGCGCCTGACCGCGGTAGAAGAGCAGTTCGCTCCCTGCACTGATCGCCGAACGCTCGGTCTTGACCAGCAGCTCATCGCCTGCGGGGCGGGGAATCTCTGCCTCCTCTACGCTCACGATGCCCGGAGCCGTGAAGACGACGCTCCGCATGCGCTGGCTCATGGTGTCAGCGGGGCTGCGGCAGTTGAATCGCCGGCCGCATTATGGATCGAAGCGTTGGCGGATCCGACAGCGGAGGCTGGCTCCGGCTCGCCCGGCTTCGCTGCGAACTCGCCCCAGATGATGAGATCATTCCCGAATTGATCGTACGCAAGATTGATCATCCGGCGCGGCGTGGCATGGCCACCGTCTACAGCGCCTCCATAGGCGGCCAGCCCGCCGAGAAAAATGGGTGCGACTGTGATGACTGCGACATTAGCTTGACCCTGGTCGAGGAAGGTGCGAATGATTTCGGCACCGCCTTCCACCATGACAGTTTGGATGCCGGCCTGACCCAACGCCTCCAGCGCCGCAACCAGCTGTGGCCGTCCACTGGCGTCGGAGGTGACTCCCAGAATAGTGGCACCGCGGTTGGCCAATTGCCCGGCTGCCGCTGTTGCGGCGGCCTCCTCAGTCGTGATGATGAGGACATCATCATGATGGTCAAAGAGGCGAGCGTGGGGAGGAGTGCGCAGTCGGCTGTCTAGTATCACCGCGGCCGGCGTGGACCCCTCGACCAGGCGAACATTCAACCTTGGGTCATCGGCAATAACTGTGTCAACTCCCACGAGGATTGCGTCATGTGCGGCACGCAGGGCATGCGTCAGGCGTAACGAGGCGGCTCCACTGATTGGGAGGGGTTCTCCACGCACTTGGGCAATGCTGCCATCGATGCTTTGGGCATAACTTAGCGTTACAAAAGGTCGAGCATGCTGGGCGAAGGTGTTCTGCCTGTCTTCCGCCTGACGCTCAAGCAAGATAGTGAAATTGTCAGACGCACCGCTTGTGTCCACGGCCGCTAGGGCTTCTTCGTCTATGAGGGCCAGCATATGACGCATGCGCCGGACTTTGGTATCCAGATAGAAGGCGTTTTCGTCATTGATGCTGGGCTGCAGCCCGATGCGCTTGTTTACCCTGACGCCCAAAGCGGTCAAGCTCTCAATTTTGGTGGGGTTATTGGTCAGCAGGCGAATGGACTTGATGCTGAGGTCGTCCAGGATTCCGGCTGCGGCCCAATATTCTCGCTCATCCGCCTGGTGACCGAGCAGAACGTTCGCTTCGACCGTGTCGTACCCCTGGTCTTGAAGATTGTATGCCTGCAACTTGGCTTCCAGACCAATGCCGCGACCCTCCTGACGTAGGTAGATGATTACGCCGCGGCCCTCTTTGGCAATCATCTCCATCGCCCGCTGCAGCTGTTCCCCGCAGTCGCAGCGCATCGAGCCCAAGACATCCCCCGTAAAACATTCAGAGTGGACGCGCACCAACACGTCTTCTTGGTCTGCCACATCGCCCATGACGAGTGCCAGGTGGTCCTCTTGATCAATTTCGTTGGCATAGTGACAGAGCTGGAACTGGCCGGCAGCTGTTGGAATGCGTGCACAAACTGTGCGGGTGATCGTTGACATAGGATTCACACGTGAGAACGGTGGGTCTGGCTGTGAGCGGCGCGAGCGTCTCAGTGCCAGGTGGCGTTAGTTATGATTGTCTGCATAGCGAAATAGGTCATTTCTCAGTTTAGCATAGAAAGCGCCGTATTTTCGTAAGCCATATCCGGCAACCGATTCCCGCTAAGCCTTTGCGGTCGTGTTGGCGGTTGAGCTCACTTGCCCGCAGGGCGGCAGATCGTCGTGGCGTAGCCGATGCTCCTGCGGATAGGGATAGATGTCCAGGATTTCACCCCGCCGGTTGCGCTCCTGCATGCCCTGCCAGAAGTCGACCGTGAACAGGTCGCCGTGGACTTCATGCATCACCGTGCGCAGCGGTTCCGGGAACCAGAGGAAGCGGGCGAATTCTTCTGGAAAGATGTCATTTTCGGCGACTGAGAACCAGGGTTGTGCCGCCATCTCGTCCTCGTAGTCGTCCGTCTCGGGCATGTGACGAAAATTGCAGTCGGTCAGAAGACAGAGTTCGTCGTAGTCGTAGAAGACGACTCGTCCATGGCGCGTGACGCCAAAGTTCTTGATGAAGAGATCGCCGGGAAAGATATTGGCTGCCGCCAGATCGATAATTGCCTCGCCGTAGTCGACTACGGCGGCTTTGGCGCTGTCCAGATTCATCTCCTTGATGTAGAGATCAAGCGGGTAGAGGCGTCGTTCGGTGTAAAGGTGCTTGATAATCACCTCGTCTTCCGTGACCTGGACGCTATTGGCAGCCACTTTGCTCAGTTCCTCAATCAACTCCTCGTCAAACCGATCGCGGCTAAAGCTCAGGTTCTCAAATTCCTGGGCGTCGACCATGCGTCCGACGCGATCGTGTTGGAAGACGAGTCGGTAGCGTTCCATTACTTCACGCCGCGTCGACGTCTTGGGATAAGCAAAGCGGTCCTTGATCACCTTGAAGACGATATCATAGGAGGGCAGGGTGAAAACGGTCATGACCATGCCTTTGGCGCCCCGTGCGATCTGGAACTTGTCGCTCGAGTTGCCCATGTGGCGATAGAGTGCGCGGTAGAGCGCAGTCTTCCCATGCTTGTTGTAGCCGATCGACGTATAGAGCTCTGCGATGGGTTTGAGGGGCATGATCGACTTGAGGAAGCCGACGAGCTCGCCGGGATTGTCCGCCTCCACGTGAAAGTAGGAGCGGGTGAAGCTAAAGACGAGACTGGCGGCGTTCTCATCGAGAAGCACAGCATCAACAGCCAGCCCGTTTGCCGTGTTTAGCAGCGGAATGATGATCGGTGCGACCCGGTTGCGGCAGCGAATCCGTCCGATCAGGTAGGCGCCCTTATTGCGAAAGAAGACTGATTTGAGCATTTCAATGCGATCAAATTCAGGCGAGTCCCACGTTTCGATCAGGTGTGCATCCAGCGCCTCTGCCACCCATGCCACATCAGTTTTGAGGTTGGCCCAGTCGATCTGAAATTGATAGCCACGCAGAATCGCCTCAATCAGCGCGCTGGTAGAAGTCAGCCGGACAAAGACATCGAAGATTTCAGCCTTTTCACCGTTTGGCACCCAAGTTGCCCCAAACCAGACGAACTCAAGATTCTCGTTGACGCCGATGGTAGTGAAGATGCGTCGTGTCACCGAGTTGAAAAACGTTTCGGCCAGCTCAAGGTCGTTGCGTCGGGCGATGAGTTGCTCGTAGATGAGCCACGCGTCCTCCCAAATGCTCTTGCCCGTCACGTCATCGCCCAACATTTGACGCAGCCCGGAGACGATTTCGTTTACGACTTTGGTGTAGAGTTCGAGGCGCTCCCGCCCATCTGCTTGCTGCGCATGCCACTGGCACCCCTCAAAACGCGCCTGCGCACGCTGGGTAATCGTCTTAAATTGCGTATGGTAGGTGTCAAACGCATCATGGATCGCAGTCGCCGTGGCTTTGGCCAGTTGGCGGCTGCGCTGACTGCCGGGTGGCGGCGGTGTTGCTGAGGGTCCGGGAGGCATGGTTGTCATGGCAAAATCCCCCTGTGCGCCCCGGTAGCGGCGCGATGTGGAAGGTTGTCTCGCCCTGGTCGGCTGCGAAGGCTGACTGGGATTGCGGTTGAAGCGGGCAGCCGCTGAGTCTGGATTCAGTATAGCCTTTTCGCCGCGAACTTGAAACCTTGCTCTATCAATGGGAATCAACCTTCAAGGTAGCCACCGTGCCACAGGGGCACATGCATGACGCTCTTTTCTGGCCGCGAAGGAATCAGATTCACATGTGCGATTAATAGCATAAGCACGGCAGAGACTCTTTGCAGCAGTAGTCGAACGAATGTTTGCGCATCTTGCTGGATCGATTGCTCTTTTGTATACTTGCCGGACTGTGGCGTGACCGACCTAACCCTGCAAGCTGCATAGATCAGACAGGTTGCGCGTGTCGAGTGCACACTTGCCGTCGCACAATTGCCCGCCGACGCTCTCATTGCGAAAACCGGCTTTATGCCCGTCAGGCAGTGCCGCGTGCACGGCAGGGTGACATTTAGCAATATTTGATGGGACATTCCGTCGGCTTGAAACACGATTTGGGGCTGAATTGAATTCTGGGGAAATTCGCATCGGTACTTACATTGCAGAAAAACAGACTTTCACCCGCCAGCCACCTGGGTCAACGGTTGATCTAGGTAAGATAAGCGACCAGCGCTTTCTAGGGCGATTAAAAAGGGGAGATCAGCAGGCATGGATGCTGTTATTGCGAGAGTGGCAAACGCCGCTCTATCAGTATTTCAGCTACGCTCTGCCCGATCCTGCCCAAGCCGAGGAAGCGCTCAACGCAACGATGGAGGCAACAATTCGGGCCATTCCGCAATTTGACGGCACGGTTTCCTTATCGACATTTCTCTATTCACTGGCCTCTCAACGAGTGGCCATGTACTATCGGAAGCGGAAGTCATCCAAACGCCGCCGTCAGGCGGTCACCCAGGTGAGCGGCGAAGTCGATTCATTTCGGACCGTGCTCAATTCAGTGCCCCAACGTCAACGTCAGGCGCTATTACTAAGATTCCGTCTCGGGTTAAGCGTCACCGAGATCGCGGATATTTTGGGGCTCTCAATCAGTGAGACGGAGCGGACGATCGCTCAAGGATCTCGCCAATTACATGACGCTTTGGGAAGCACAGGCTACCAATAATGGCTGAACATTTTTCGGATCAAGAGCTGCAGAATCTATTTGAGGAATACCTTCCACCTGTCCAGATGCCCCCTCATCTGGCGACTCAGGTGCGCGAGCGGGTTCTCGAAGAAGTTGCACTCACGTACAAACAGGGCGAAGCGGAGGAGATGGCTCCCGCCGTCAGTCCCTATGCGAGCCGCGCCACAGTCTGTTCGCAAACCGGCCCCGCGTACCTCGTTCTTTGGCGCCATGAATGAACGCTTCTCTTGGTGGCGCTTCGCCATGGGCGCAACGATGACGGGGGCAACTGCGGTCGTTTTGCTCCTCTTTGTGCTCATGCTGCCGCAGATGCTCAATCAAAATACGCCGGGCGGCACGACAACTACATCGAGTGACGTGTTGGCGCCCATCGAAGCTGCACCTGGTGAGACGCAGATGGCGACTGTCTCTGTTACCGACGGTCGGGCCACCATCCTCCGCAACGAGTCCAATGCGCTGGAAGATGTTGCACCGGCCGGTGATACGAATCTGGCGGCGCACGATGAACTTGTGACGCTCAACGGAACGGCCGAGGTAGAATTATTCCCCGATCAGCGCATGGTGGTGGATCCCGCCTCACGTGTTGTCGTTGACCGCCTGAGTCTGGTTGATGACGCCACGACTACGCTCGTTACGGTTCAGAACGGACGAGTCAGCTTCTTTGTGGATGGCCCGCTAGCGGAAAGTGATCACTTTGAAGTCGTGACGGCTGACACGCGCATGCAAACGGCTGGCGCAGACTTCGAAGTTGCTGCGTCACCAGAGAGTCAGACCTATATTGCGGTTGCAGCGGGTACGCTGCTGCTAGAAGCCAATGATCAGATCGTGCAACTTGCCAACGGTGAATCTGTAACGGTGCCGTCGGATGGCGACGAACTCGTCGTCATGAATGTCGATCAGGGCGAACCGGCCCCGGCAGCGGTAGCGGCTAATACGCTGGAGCAAGACACGACGCCAACGCCGGTACCGACCTACACGCCCGTCGACGAAACGCCGACGCCTCTGCCCGTAGTTGTGGTTGAGGAAGAAGCGACGGCAACGCCAACGGAAGAGCCAACCGCAACGCCGACAGAGGAACCGACGGCTACGCCAACGGAAGAGCCAACCGCGACGCCGACAGAGGAACCGACGGCTACGCCAACGGAAGAGCCAACCGCGACGCCGACGGAGGAACCGACGCAAACGCCGACGCCTCGACCGACGGCGACGCCGACACCGACTGAGACGCCCACGCGTCTGCCTGTTGCAGTAAACCTGGTCGTGCCAAACCCGGGCGTGAGTGGTGCAGATGGCGTACTCTTTGACTGGAACGCTACAGGTACGCTGGCTCCGGATGAAGCCTACGAGCTGATTTTCTGGAAGCCGGGACAAGATCCGCTGACGCAAGGTTTCGGCCTGGCGCAGCCCACCCGTAGCACTCAGGTGCGAGTCGACCTGACGGACCTGGACAATCGTCTCGGCGCCCTGCTCGATCCGGGCGACTATCTCTGGGGCGTGCGTATCGTGACGACAGAACCTGAATACGCACCGATCGAGTTCACAGGGGAGTCACGGATGTTCCGCTACGCCGGTCAGAGCGCAGGCGGCGGTGGTCCGATTACTGGTGAGTAGGCCGCAGGGTAGCTAAGCAAAAGCGGGGGGCAATGACGCCCCTCGCTTTTTTTGATTGGCGCTCTCTTCACCTACAATTCCGAAGATGAGTGCTACGAAATCTGACTTTGTCCCGCTGCGTGTCCATTCCCACTTCAGCCTGCTGACCGGCGTCAACTCGCCGGCGGAACTGGTTGCCCGCGCCCAGATGGATGCGCTCTCTCACCTCGCCTTGACCGACTTGGATGCAATGTATGGCGCCGTCGCTTTTGCACAGGCTTGCCGTGCCGCACAGATCGTGCCGATTACTGGTCTTACAGTCCGTTTGGCAGGGCATGCGCAGACGCCCAACGAGGTCGTGTTGCTTGCCAAAGATGCTGCCGGCTATCGCTCCCTAACGCAAATCTCCTCTGAACTTCAGACAAGGCCCAATCGGACAGCCCAACTCGGCGGGCTGGACTGGTCGACGCTAGAGGCAAACAGGGCTAGTCTCATCTGCATCGGCGGCGGAAGGCGCAGCCACGTGGAACAGGCCGTGCGCCAGGGTGATCGAGCCGAAGCCGCCCGCCTGACCGGGCACTTCGCCGGTATTTTCGGTGACGCATTTTACTTGGCGCTGGAGGTGCACGAGGATGCCGATCATGAGGTGGCTGCGGCAGTCAATGAGCTAGCAGACCGCTTTGGTGTGGGCATCGTGGCGCTCCCGCCGATCTACTGCCTTGCTCCCAGCGAGCAGTCGCGCCTGCCGCTGCTCGCCGCCATCGACCTAAACTGTCTGCTGGCCGATGTGCCCCCGGCGCGCTTGCCGGACGGTGACAGCCCCGGCGTTGCCCTGCATTGGCCGGATGCTGCGGCCGTCGCGCGGTGTTATGGCGCCTATCCGGCTGCGCTGGCGGCGACCTGGTCCATTGCTGCACAATGCCAAGACGCGTTGCCCGATGGCCGACCGATCTGGCCGGCGCCGGCTCTTCCGCCTGGGCGCGATGCCAATCAACAGCTGGCCACGCTGGCAGAGCAAGGGCTGGCGGAACGGTCAGCTGGGGGCTCACTCCCCACGCATGTCCGGCGGCGCCTGGACGACGAATTGGCCGCAATCGCCAGCCATGATTTTGCACCACTCTTTTTGGTGGTAGCAGATCTCGTGCGTTTTGCCCGATCGCAGGGCATTCCGGTAAGCACACGGGGTAGCGTTGCCAATTCCTTGGTTGCCTATGCCACCGACATCACGACGGTTGATCCCATCACCCATGACCTGCTCTTTGAGCGCTTTCTCAATCCTGCCCGCACGAGCCTCCCCGATATTGACCTGGACTTCTGCAGCCGCCGGCGAGATGAAGTGCTGAGCTACGTACGATCGACGTACGGCGCGAAACGCATGGCGCTCGTTGCCACCATCAGCACGCTGCAGCCCAAGTCCGCCCTGCGCGAGACGGCCAAGGCCTATGGTGTAGATGAGGCGACAATCACCAAGTTGGTCAAGCGGCTCCCCGGGCGATGGCATCCCGACCCGGAACGACGGCAGCGTCTGGATGCCGAAGCCTTCATTGCTGCAACCGACGATGTCGGCCTGCGCGCCATGCTCGAGGCGGCCTTTGCCATCGTCGGTCTGCCCCATCATCTCAGCATTCATCCTGGCGGTGTCGTCATTGCGCCCGGCCCGCTCACCGACTATGCGCCCGTGCAGATGACGCCAAAAGGCTTTCTCATCACACAGTATGCCCATGGCGACGTTGAGACGATTGGGTTGCCGAAAATCGATCTGCTTGGGATTCGTGCATTAACGGTGTTGGCTGATGCAGCTGCGCTGGTCCGGCGCGACCACGCGGCCGATTTTGCTCTGGAACAGATTCCGGTTGATGATCCTGCTACGGGCGCGCTGCTGGCGACGGGCGAAACGATCGGCGTCTTTCAGTGTGAATCGACCGGCGCCCAGCGTACGCTGCGCCAGTTGGGCGCGTACTCCGTGCCGGACCTGGCCGTAGCCAATGCCTTCTTCAAGCCAGGCCCGGCCACGGGCGGGATGGCCGGGGCCTTTGTGCGCCGCTACCGGGGCGAAGAAAGCGTGCATTATTTGCACCCGTCGCTTGAACCCATATTGGCCGAGACGAAGGGTGTGCTGATCTTTCAGGAGCAGGTGCTGCGTATCGCCGTCGAGGTAGCTGGCCTGACATGGGAAGATGCTGACCATCTGCGCCGCGGCATGAGCAAGTTCTTGCCTCGGGAAATGGACGGCATCCGCGCACGGTTTATCGCCGGCTGCCTGCGTCCGGCGCCTGCCGGCCCTGCCTTTGCCCGCCAGCAGGCAGATACCCTTTGGCAGCAAGTCGCCGCGTTTGCCGGCTACGGCTTCAACAAGGGGCACGCAACGGCCTACGCCGATGTGAGCTATCGCTCGGCCTATCTGAAGAGCCACTGGCCGGCTGCTTTTCTATGCGCTCGTTTGGCCGATCGAGGCGGCTTTCACCATCCGGCAATTTACATGGCCGAGGCGCGTCGTCTGGGGATCGACGTACGTTCCCCCCATATCAACCACAGTGCGCGCAGGTTTTCCCTTGAGTGGGAGGGCGATCAAGCGGTTCTCTGGATGGGGCTGGGCGAAGTGCGCAGTCTGCGGCGAACGACCGTTGCCGAGATTGTCGCGGCCCGGCGTCAGTCGGCCTTTGTTGATTTGCCCGATCTGCGGCGACGGGTGGATCTACAAGCGCGCGAGATCGAGAATTTGATTCGTTGTGGTGCGCTGGATGGCCTGGGTGCAAGCCGTGCGGACCTACTGGTGCAGGCAGACGAGCAGCGCCGGGCAGGCAACAGCGCGCAGCTTGCGTTTGACTTCGCCCGACGTGCCGTTGAGCCCGAATCCATTGCCGAGCGGCTGGCGTGGGAAACCCATGTGCTCGGTATGCCCGTGAGCGTTTCTCCGCTGGCTCAGCTTACAGCAGAGCAACGCACGCCTGCCCTGGCCGATGCCCGGGCGGAGCCAGGACGAACGCTCACGCTGTGGGGCGTGCGTCTGCCGGGCTGGACAGGCGGTAGGGGTTTCTTTCTCAGCGATGGCACAACTTTTGCGCTTGCTGAACTCCATGAGGGCCAGCGCACGCCCAAGCCATGGCTGCCTCTGCAGGTACGCGGCCGTTGGATCGCCGACGATTGGCATGGCGGGCGCATTCTGATTGATGCGATCCTCTCGACCGTGCTACAATGATTCCGTACGCCAATCCAACGGCGGTTGGCAGTTCCTCAATCTGGCCTGAGCATAACGCTGGGCAAATTCACAAGGAGAAGATCATATGGCTTTTGGACCTCTGCATCTATTGGTTCTTGGGTTTGACAAACCGGATTTCAGCGGCTGGGTTGCTGACGAGCTGGATTTCCTGCGCGAGACAGGTATCATCCGCCTCGTCGACGCCCTGGCCGTCTACAAAGACGAAGAAGGCAACGTCGCAGCGTTGCAGGAAAGCGACTTGGGCATTGAAGAGCGGATGCTTGTCGCCGGCGCGATTGGCGGCCTGATCGGTCTGGGCGCGGCAGGTGAAGAGGGCGCGGTTGAAGGCGCACTCGACCGCATGGAGGCAATCGCCGAGAATGAATTTGGCCTCAACGACCAGGATATCGAAGGCATTGCGGACCAGCTCGAGCCAGATTCTGCGGCGCTGATTCTGCTCTTCGAGCACGCCTGGGCGCGCGGGCTCAAAGATGCCGTCGTCAACGGCGGCGGTTTCGTCGTCAACCAGGCAATCTTGGATCCGTTCACCCTCGTGAGTGCCGGCTTCGATCTGACTGATGACGCTGCGCTTGATGAGTAACGAGTAGTCTCAACTGTGCTGAAGATTGCGTCAAGCAATCTTCAGCACAAGCCATGCTTCTGAATTTTCATTCGTACCTTTTGATATTTGTGGATTTACCTCGCACCTCTTTTCCTCCCTTGCTTGTCGGTGTTTCGTCATTGTCGCGGCCAACTTCTTGTTTTGGGACAATCGACCCTAGCATCTCAGTGCATATACCCCTTTCATTGCCACCAATTCTGAATAAAACTAGATTTGTGCATGATTAGCTGCTGTGGCTGGTTAACATATCCTTGGTAGAAATTAAAAGTCTAGTAGATGTGTTTACCCATCAGAATTCTCTTGGCATCATCCAATAAATTGGGGGTTCACATGCGTCTCTTCAATCGTCAATACACTCAACCCATTGTGATTCTCTGCGTAATGATGTGTTTGCTTGGGTTCGGCTCGCCAAGCGGATTAAAGGGCGAGGATAGCACTGTGCCTGCCCCGGACGACTCTCACCTGACACTAAACGTCCGCTTGTCGGAAAAGCCAACCCAAATTGATCCCGCCTATGTCTTTGACACGATTGGGAGTGAAGTTGCTGAACAGCTCTTCAGCGGGCTTATTGATCGCAACGACAGAACGGGAACGTTGGAACCTGACCTCGCCCAACGCTGGACAGTTTCAGCAGATGGCCTGGTCTATACGTTCACGCTTCATCCTGGTTTGCGTTGGAGCGACGGCTCGCCACTGACAGCCGAAGATATGCGCTATAGCCTCTTGCGCGTGCTGGATCCCGCCACAGATTCATCTCTGGCTCAGTCTCTCCTTATGATCGCAGGTGCTGCTGATTTTCATTCGGGGAACGGGTCGACAGACGATGTGGGTATCAGGGCTGTCACACCCAGTGAATTGCGCATTGAACTGGATTCACCTTCAAGGCTACTGCTCACAGCTCTTGCACTAAACGCTGGTCGGGTCGTCCCTCGCACCGCAATCGAAGCACACGGTGAAGAATGGACGATGCCGGAGAACCTGTTGACAAGCGGCCCCTACCGTCTTGACTCTGCTACTGATGAACTCCTGGTCTATGAGAAGAATTCCTACTACGTTCACGCCAATGAAACCCAAATTGTCCATATTAACCAGCACGTTGTCGGGGACAGTGATGAAGCATGGGCAAAGTATCAACGGGGTGAACTTGATACTGTCGACGTGGGAAGCAATGTGATGCTCGACCCGAAGGCGGCCCAAGAGACAGTGTCCGTTAATACGTCCTGCACGTATCTGTACGGCTTTAATCAGAATATGCCACCATTTGATGATGTCTTGGTTCGCAAGGCTTTCTCCACTGCACTCGAACGACGCGCTCTAGCATTATTTGGTTTGCCAGCACTTACGTTTACGCCGCCGGGCATTTCTGGCCATGTCGATGGTATTGCGACTGGTATCGGACTGGACCGCGACCCCGATCAGGCGCGTCGCTGGCTGGCGGAGGCGGGCTATCCAAACGGAGCGGGGTTGCCGGCCATTGATCTTTGGCACAGCGAAGGTCCTGGTCATGCATTCATCGCAAATTCGATCGCCGGCCAGTGGCGTGACGTGCTCAATGCACAAGTGACTGTGCACGACCTACCTTGGCCGGAAATGAATGCCAGCATTGGTGCAGGTGAACTGATGGTCTGGCGAAGTGGATGGTGTGCTGACTATCCTGATGGCCTTAGCTACCTTTACGATGGCGTCAATCAGTATCGTAGTGGGCTAGGCGACTGGCGCGATGAAACTTATGACGAAATCGTACGTGCAATCATTCGCGAGCAGGATCCGGTAACTGCGGCCGGGCTCTATGCCCAGGCTGAAGAGACCCTGGTCGAAACCAGTGCAGTGATTGTACCGCTCTACTATTACAGCGGACGCATTGCTACCAAGTTTGATCTAATGCGCACGATTGCTAGCGTTGGGAGTCATGACTTTGCTGAGTGGCGCTTGCTGAGAACGACCAGTCGCATTTCGAATTCGGGCGGTGTCGCTGTATCAAGCGACAACAACGTTGCCGTTAGCATTCCATCCAACGCCTTCGTGCAGGAAATCGACCTGCTCATGCAACCGATCTCTGTACAGTCTCCTTCAGCTGATCAGGCGTTGGTTGGTAGGGCCATGAAGATCGAAGCTGTCGATCCAGTAACTAAAGACGCTGTGTCGCTTGAAGACGGCGCTAACCTTGTCATATCCTTTACCTACGAGGATATGAGACCGGTGGACGAAGGGACGTTGGCACTCTTTTACTGGGATGGATCTGCCTGGCAACGCGAACCGACAAGTCGCGTAAATCCGGCTGCCAACGAGGTGACTGCGACGCCAGACCATTTGTCGGTGTGGGCGATATTTGGTGAAACGACACGTGTCTATGTTCCAGTCGCAACAAAGTAGCAGGACAGATCTCTATCGACTCATTCGTACTTAATCGCATCGGATTTTAGTTCTTTCTGCTGAAAGAAATAGGCCGCTATCCCGAACGCCGTCGCCACGTTAAGCGAGCGCTTGCGCCCAGCCATAGGGATGGCCACGCAGGCGTCGGCCAGCGCCAGCACGCCTGGGTCGATGCCGGCCAATTCATTGCCGACGACGAGGGCCACAAAGCTTGGCGCCTCAATCTCGAAAATTGACGATCCGCCCGCCTCAGTCTCCAGTGCGGCAAGCCATGCGCCTTCTTCCTGCAGCCAGCCCGCCGCCTCAACCGCGCTGGGCCAGTAGCGCCACGCCACGGCTTGTTCGGCCCCCAGCGCAGTCTTGGCCATTTTTGAGTTGTCCGGCGTAGGCGTGATGCCGCAGAGATGGAGGCGCTGGATGCCTGCGCCATCGGCCGTGCGGAAGATCGAGCCGACGTTGTAGAGGCTGCGCACGTTGTCGACAATGACTTCCACCCGGGGCGCGTCGGCTCGACGCTCCGGCAAGATACGTTTGCCGGCCTCGGCGTCAGTCTGCCGCGTTGCAACGACCTCCGTCTCCGTTCCACATCGAGGGCATGCGCTGCCTCGGGGATCAGCTGCCAAGATCGGATAACGAAGGCGGCACGACTTGTTTGTGCATTGGCGAAAGAGGTGGTCGGCCACGGCTCAATCGCTCCTCATGGCGCAAGGATGCCTTCGTCTACCGCTGCGTCGATGAGCTCTTGGGCCACGCGCCATAGCTCATTGGAGCCGTCGTCGATGGAGCCGACGCGGTTGATTACCTGAGGGCGCGTAATGGCGTGACGCTGCCACGACCCGCCCCGGGTGAAGTAGTTGTGCATGAGCGGCATCATGCGGTCGACGGCATTGGCCAAACGCGCTTCAGGCGTGACGCGGGCTTCGAATTCTTCCCACAGGGTGTCTATTTCTGCGGCCTGGTCCGCGGGTAGCAGACCAAAGAGACGAGCAGCGGCTTGCTGCTCTCGTTCTTCTTTGTCCAGGGCCCCTTCGCTATCATAGGCGAATGTATCGCCGGCATCGATTTCGACGATGTCGTGGATCAGCACCATCTTGATCGTGCGCAAGAGATCCACTGGCTCATTAGCGTACTCGGCCAGAATCATGACCATAAGGGCCAGATGCCATGAGTGCTCGGCCGAGTTCTCATAGCGCTCATCGCTGATCAATCGCGATTGGCGCATGACCGACTTGAGCCGGTCGACTTCAAGAATGAAGGCCAGCTGCTGCGCCAGGCGGGGAGAGGCCTGGAAGAATGTTGGATCTGTTTGCATCATGAGCATCTACTTTCTGCGGTTAGACTGAAATCTCTACGAGTACATGACTTGCATAGATGCGACCGCTTTTGCCTTCGACCGCCTCTGCCTTCGACAGGCTCAGGCGACGGCTACCGTGAAGCGCGCTGGCTGATCCTGTTTCGACCGGGCCTGCTTGGACTGAGCCTGTCGAAGTGTCGAAGCCGGGTTTGCCACGACAGCCGGCAGAACGAATGATCTCGCCACACCTTCAGTTTACAAAAGTCCTGACCAGGATTTGGGCATCGCTTCCCTGGTCGGGTAGACCGGCGTCAAGATTCCTTGCTGCCCACTTAGCGGACAGCGATCCAAAGTGATTCATTCTACCAAGCTGTTTGACTGACGACTAACTCGTTCATTCATTTGGGTGCATACCACCTGTGGGGGCGATCCCAGAGAAAACGACCCGTCCGTTCGTGCACCGCCTCCAAAATGGGATGCACTCCACTCATTTCTTCTGCCTTCCCTATTTGTCGAAGCGCCCCAATCATCGCTACAATAGGGCAGTTTGCCCGCAATTATCAACGTTCGCTTGAGGAGGACCGATGACTACCTTGCGTCTGCCGGGCCTGGTCGATGCCCATGTGCATCTGCGAGAGCCCGGCTATGAGCACAAAGAGGATTTTTTCACCGGCACGGTTGCGGCATTGGCCGGCGGAGTGACCACCGTCATGGATATGCCCAACACTCAGCCACCCACGGCCACGCCTGAGCGATTGCAGGACAAAGCCCGACGAGCGGCAGCGAAAGCTGTTTGCGACGTCGGGCTTTTTGTTGGCGCGACCAACGATTTGGAAGATGCCTACCTGCCGGCTGCCCAGCATGCCTGCGGGCTCAAGATTTACGTGAGCGACACCTTTGGCAGCCTGCGCATCGATACGCTTGACCTCATGCATCGTCTCTTCCGCTCTTGGGCTGTAAAGGCGGCTGAAGTCGGCTATCGCGGCCAGGACAACCCGGGCGGCATCGGCCCCGTCGCTGTCCATGCCGAGGAACTGATGCTGTCCGTCTGCCTCAATCTGAGCCATCTCTATGACGTACCGCTCCATGTGGTCCACGTCAGCCGGCGTAGCGAGATTGAGCTGATCGGCGCGGCCAAGGAACGGGGCTATCGGGTCACGTGTGAGGCCAGCCCCCACCATCTCTTTTTGACGACGGACGATTTGGCGCGGCTGGGCGCGCAGGGCGACATGCGTCCTCGTCTTGCTTCGCTTGATGACCAGAACGCGTTGTGGGAGAACCTGGGCTATATCGACCTCTTCGCCACCGACCATGCGCCCCACACGCTGGAAGAGAAGGCCCAGGAAACGCCGCCACCGGGCGTACCCGGCGTAGAAACGATGCTGCCGTTGCTCCTAACCGCCGTGGCCGAGGAACGTCTGACCGAGGCCGATGTCGTGACACGCTGCGTGGAGAATCCGCGCCGGGTTTACGGCCTGCCCGCCCAGCCCGATACCTGGGTGACAGTCGAGGTCGCGGAGACGCCCTCGCCCTGGCGCGTGGACGAGATGCGGACACGCGTAGGCTGGTCGCCCTTTACGGATATGCCCATCCGGGCGCGGGTTCAGGAGGTCGTGCTGCGCGGTGCAACGGTCTATGCCGGGGGCGAACTCCTTGCCGAGCGGGGTAGCGGCCGCGTCCTGTTTGGCGCAACCGACGCTGCCGCAAGCGCTTGAAGTCTTATCGCTTCGTGGCTCTGCCATGCCAAGCATCATTGACTCACATTCACACCCAAAAGGAAGCGCATCATGGAACCAATCAGTAAGGATGTAGGCGGTCTGGCGGCCAAGTTCGCCGACAGTGGCTTCTACGGCCAGGATATTATTAGCGTGCGCCAGTTTGACCGCGAGAAGTTGGATTACATTTACAAAATTGCCCATGAGATGCGGGTCTTGTCGGAGCGCTTTGGCAGCGCCGATCTCCTCCAGGGCAAGATTCTGGCGAACCTCTTCTACGAGCCGAGCACGCGTACCAGTTCCAGCTTCATGGCTGCCATGTTGCGCCTTGGCGGTCAGGTGATCCCGATCAACAACGTGCAGTACAGCTCCGTGACCAAGGGCGAGAGCCTGCCCGATACCGTGCGCACGCTGGAGAGCTATGCGGACGTGCTCGTCCTGCGCCACCCCGAGGTGGGATCAGCCGCAACGGCCGCCCACTATGCCAGCGTGCCGGTGATCAACGCCGGCGACGGCGTGGGCGAGCATCCGACCCAGGCGCTGCTGGACCAGTTCACCATTCTGGAAGAGCTGGGACGGGTCGATGGCCTCAAGGTTGCTATGGTCGGTGACCTGAAATATGGCCGCACGGTCCACAGCTTGACCAAGCTCCTGGTCAACTACGATGTCGAGTTCTCCTTTGTCAGCCCGGAAATTCTCCAGATGCCTGAAGATGTGTTGGAGGTCGTGCGTGAGACCGAGCACGCCTATACGATCACAGACGACGTCCATGATGTCATCGCTGACGCTGACGTGCTCTACGTGACGCGCGTCCAGAAGGAGCGCTTTACCGATCTCGCTGACTACGATCGTGTGCGCGACCACTATGTAATTGACGAGGACTTGATGAAGCTGGCGCAGAAAGAGATGTGCGTGATGCATCCATTGCCCCGCGTCAACGAAATCAGCTATGCCGTCGATGAGGATCCGCGTGCAGCCTACTTCCGCCAGATGCGCAACGGCATGTACATCCGCATGGCCGTGCTGGCGGCAGTTTTGGGACGTTCCTAGGAAGTAAATCGCGTGGGATGTCATTCTTATTAACCATTTAGACTCGATTAAGCTGACCTTAATCCAATCGCCTTATTCTATGCGTGCGCTGTTGTTCAATTGTCGGCGTCCCTCCTCGCCGACGACATGGAAACGCTCGACTCTGCCCCACAGAGTCGAGCGTTTTTTGTGTACGCAAGTAAACTGCCCAACCGGCGTCGCTACCAAACACAATTTCAGTCGTTCACGATTTGTCATTCCGTTCACGGAGTGGGCGCAAAGCGCCATGACTGGAGGGGAGAGGAATCTCAGGTTCGCACAGTCGAGATTCCTCGTCGCTTCGCTCTGTCGGAATGACAGATGCTCCGAAATCGTGAACGACTGAATTTAGTTTCGTTGATAGAATTGCATTAACCAGCGCTTCGATCCGCGACGGCCATGGCTGGCTGGGCTGACGGTCCAGCAGGCATGGTGCTTGCCAGCATCGTGCGTAGCGCGACAATCTCGCCGGCCAATTCGGGCTCTTTGTCCACCAGCATCTGGGCGCGCTGCTTGTGTAGGGCCAGCTCCACGCAAAGCTGCTTGCGCTGCCGCAGGCCGCTCTGGCCGCCCACCAAGCGCCTGGGCGCACGCCAGCGCGCCAGCAGCTGTTCGTATTCCTGGCGCGTGACGCATTTGCCGACCTCTTCCGCAAGCTGGGCGCTCATGACTGCCCGTTCGTGCTGCCACGACCAGAGGACCGTCACCACAATCAACCCGAGGCTGGCGGCTGAAACGGCTAGACTGAGGGCAAAGCCGCTGCCGCCGGGCCCGCTCATGCTGACGCCGAGATTGTGTAGCGAGTGGGCGACGATTGCCTCGAGCAGACCGGCCAGCGCCCAGAGCGTACGCGTGAACGGATTGGGAATGTTGCGGGCAACGCCCAGCGCAATGCCGGCCAGCGCGGTGTAAAAGGCATGGTTCATGCCAAAGACGATGCTGCGTAGAAAGAAGCTGGTGCTCAGTTCTTCGTAGCCGCCGCTGCCGTAGGCGCCGACAAAGAAAAGGATGTTCTCGGTCATGGCAAAGCCAAAGCCGATCAAGGCGCCGTAGATGAGCCCGTCGAGGGGACCATCGAACTCCTGGCGACGCAGGAGGAAAATGGCCAGCAGCGCCACCCATTTGGCCGTCTCCTCAATGATCGGCGCAATCAAGACATTGCCGACCAGCGCGTGGCTATACCCTTGGGGGCCGGTAATCAGGGGCAAATCGAAGAGATACTCGCCCAGAAGGCTAACGGCGATAGCGGGGACGGCGCCCCAGAAAAAGGCGACCACAGCCAGCCAAACGGGCTCGCGTTCGTAGCGATCGGCCCAGTAGAAGAGCAGGACATAGATGAGCGTCGGAATGACGGCAGCCAGAATGCTAATGACGATTGGCAGCAGCATGTGAAGACCAGTCGATTGGGCGTGCAAGGCGTCGATGTGCTGAGCTTACAAAGGCGGTGGCGGATTTCTGCGCCGTCGACCCTTCCGATCATAGTACAGGGTTGGCAGAATGAAAAAAGTCAGATCAGTAGGTACAGGAAGTAGGTCGCCAGGCCAAGGAATACGGCGAAACCGGTAATGTCGGTGATCGCTGTCACGAACATGCTCGAGCCCAAGGCCGGATCAACGCCGGTGCGCTTGAGCGTCGTCGGGACCAATACGCCGACAACGGTTGCCACAAAGAGCGTCACCATCATCGACGTCGAAATGATCAAACTCATCCAGATATCGTAATGCCAGAAGTAAGAGACGGCACCCAGAGAAGTGCCCAGCAGCAGGCCGACAATGATGCCGATCATCGCCTCGTGGCGGAGCGCCGCCCACGTATCGCTGAGATCAATCTCGCCCAGGGCCAGCGAGCGCACAACGATGGTCATGGTCTGATTGCCCGTGTTGCCGCCCTGGGCCGCGACCACGGGCATGAAGGCTGCGAGCAGGGGAATGAGCGCGATCGTCCCCTCGAACATGGTGATCACTGTGGCCGAGATGAGGGCCGTAAACATGTTGATATAGAGCCACGGCAGTCGATTGAGCAAGGCCTTGGGCAGTGGGCTGAAAATCTCTGCGTTTTCGCTGACCTGGGCCAGGCGATAGATGTCCTCGGTCGCCTCCTCTTCCAGCACGTCGACGACGTCATCGACGGTGATGATGCCGACGAGGCGCCCGTCGTCGTTGATAACCGGCAGCGCCAGCAAATCGTAGCGGGCGAGTAGCTGTGCGACCTCCTCCTGATCGGTCTCCACGTTGGTGGAGATGACGTCCGAATCCATAATCTCATCGATCAGCTGCTGAGGCTGCGATAGAATCAGTGTGCGCAGGTTGACGACGCCATGGAGCTTGCCGTAGCGGTCCAGGACATAGAGATAGTGGAGTTCATTCTCCTTGCCATATTGGGTGCGGATAAATTCGAAGGCTTCAGCAACGGTCATCCAGCGACGCAAGCAGGGCGGCGGATAGTTCATGATGCCGCCGGCGCTGTCCTCTGGATACTCAAGCAGCTGTCGCACCTCGCTGGGATCGTCCATTTCGGCCAGCAAGGCATGGACCTCGGCGTCTTCCAGTTCACCGAGCAGATCGGCCGCCATGTCCGGTTCCATCTCGTCCAGCACATCGGCCAGCGTCTCTGTGTCCAGATGCTCCGCGACCTCTGCCATCTCATCTTCATCGAGCTGCTCGATGATATCGGCCAGTTCCCTGGGGCTGATGAGCGCGGCAACGAGCGCCTGCACCTCCGGCTCAAGCATGGCCATGACTTCGGCACTGTCTGCCGGATGCAGCGCGCTTAGGTATTCGCTGGCAGCCTCAGTTTGACCGGCGTTTAACAACTGCTGGGTATGTTCGAGCGCATCGACGATGTTAATTGGATCAACCATGATCGCCTCTCCTCATGATAAATGACGACATGATCGCCGCTGGAACGCAGGACGCGTCCAGACGCGCAGATCACCGACTGACGAATCAGAGTGTTGGGCGGGTAGTCAACCTGAGCGGGAAAAAAACGACCGCCGGCTGGTGGGGCGGCGGCAGAGAAATCTAGGGAAGGGTTGCTTCGTGGAGAACGATCGATTGGCGCACGCATCCGACATGCAGCGGATGGCACGCTAATTTAGGCAGCCATGGCGCTCCTTGCCGAGATACGTCGCAATCGGTCGCGGCTACCATGAAGACTCCAGGCCGCGCTCGGTTGACGTACACCGCTATTTGCTTGTTCGAAGCCATAACTACCGACCTCGATGCAGCCATTACGCCCACTGCAACCGACTGGACCTGGGCCCTCTGACCACCCCGCTTGGGACGTGGATAAGGGCACAGTACTGTCTGGGTCGGCCGAGTTGTCGTTGACTGCTTTCACTGAATGATCTGTGTTCATTATGCTCACAACCAAGACTCCGATCCGATACGGAGTCATTCAGAGTACGCCTGAAGAATAGCACCAAGCCTGTCGAATGTCAACGCCATTTGCGTCTTCGCGGTCGTGTCCAACGTACGCAAAGACGGTGAGAATTTTGGGACGATCACGAACGATTCCAACGAATCAGTCTGCCGCGCCCGTGGTCGCTGGTATGCGGAATGGACCGACTGGCGCATGATGGATCGTCGGCCCCTGCATCGACAGCAGCGTGGCTTCGATCAGCTCGCGTACGGCACGCAGCGCGCTGGGGATGGCCGCAGCGACGGCCGGCGACAGGAGAGTCCCATAGCCGAAATCTGCTCCTTCGATGCCGACAATATAGAGTTGGCTGGGGAGGCGATCGAGCGCACGCGCCAACTCGACAATATGGCCCAAGCCCAAGCCATGCGTTGAAGCGCTGTGCGGCGCATCCACTGGCGCGCTGGCCAAGGTCGCAACGGTGCAGGGCGCCCGCCTGTGCGCCGGTCATGGTGGCGTCTAGAAGCACGACCGTCTCTGCTTCGGCCCAGAAGCGCAGCCAGATCGCGGCGTCTCCACCGGTCTCAATGATGCGGACGCCGGGCCAACTTTCTTGCCGCAGCAACCGCGCCAGCACCAGGCCGACGCGGTCGTCGTTGCGCATCTCGTTGCCTACGCCCATGATCAGAATGGTGCGGGGCGGAGCCATCAGCACCCCTCAATCTGCAGGCGCAGGTAGTGTGTGGAGCAGGAGATGCACGGGTCGTAGTTGCGGATCGCTTGCTCGCACTGCCAGGTCAACTCGTTGAGGGGCAGGGCCATTCGGGGCGGCACATAGTGGCGCAGGTCGTCTTCGATTGTCGGCTGATTCTGCGCCGTCGGCGGCACGATGCGCGCCCCACTGATGAGGCCGGCATCATCCACGTCATAGCGGTGGTAGAGGATGCCCCGGGGCGCTTCGCTGCACCCGTAGCCGCGACCGGCTTTTGGCCTCACCTCGGCCGCGGGTCGGTCGGGCTCCGGATAGGCTTCGAGGATCGCCAGCGCCTCGGTGACGGCTTGCAGGGTCTCTACGCTACGGACGATGATGCTCTGGAACGGATTGCGACACGCCTCGCTCAAGCCCGCTTCCTTGGCCGCCTGCTGGGCCAGCGGCGCAAGCTTGTCGAAGTTCAGGCTGAAGCGGGCCAGGGGGCCGACAAAGTAGGGGCCACGCTCGCGAATCGAGCCGTGGAGGGCCGTGGAGTGGGCCACATGCGTCTCTTCAAAGACTTCCTCGAAGTCGGCAATTGCGATGTCCAGCCCTCGATTCGAGACCAGTCGACCCTCATTGAAGGGGTACTCGTCGGGATGACGCAGGGCCACAAACTCATAGTCCCGCTCGAAGTCGGGGAAGGGCAGTTCCGCGGTCCACGCCACGAGCCGCAATGCTTCTTCCTGCGCCCACTTGAGCGTCTCGATGATGTCGTTCCA
The DNA here is from genome assembly GCA_963807905.1 of uncultured Chloroflexia bacterium. Classification (GTDB taxonomy): domain Bacteria; phylum Chloroflexota; class Anaerolineae; order Caldilineales; family Caldilineaceae; genus JAGRCP01. The sequence goes on from CAWEEJ010000015.1 coordinate 191,478, forward strand.
GGCGGACTTGCGCGGCACGCGATAGAAGCCGCCGACGCAGACGTTGATGGGATGGATTTCCCGACCGCCCAGCAGATTGACGATGTCATTGCCCGCCTTTTTGAGCTTGAGCGCACGCTCGACGATCTCCGGATAGTCGCCCGCCATGCGAATGGCGTCTTCGTAGCCCAAAAAGTCGGGTGCGTGGAGCAGCGCTACATGCAGGACGTGGCTTTCGATCCACTCGCCGCAGTAGAGCAGCCGGCGCAGCGTGCGCACCGCCGGTTCGATCTCTACGCCAAACGCGTCTTCCATGGCGTGGACCGAGCTCATTTGATAGGCAACGGGACAGATGCCGCAGATGCGGGCCGTGATGTCGGGGGCTTCGGCAAAGGTGCGGCCGCGAAGGAAGGCCTCGAAGAAGCGGGGCGGCTCGAAGATGCGCAGGGCGACATCCTCCACCACACCGTCACGCACGTGTACGGTCAGCGCGCCTTCGCCTTCGACTCGAGCCAGGTTGTTGACTTCAATCGTTTTCGTGATCTGCATGATCGTAGCGCTCGCTCTCTCGCCGGAAGAGTTCGGACCCGGCGTTGTAGGTGCGGAAGGCGCGCCGGATGGTGTCGCCATCCTGGCCAAGCTGGTGGCGCCACCAGTCGCTTAGCGCACCGGTGTTGGGCGTTTCCATGGGGCCAAAGCAGCCGTAGCAGCCGCGGCCATACGCTGGACAGAGCGCGCCGCAGCCGGCCTGCGTGACGGGCCCCAGACAGGCGGTGCCGTTCGCCACCATGACACAGGGCGTGCCCCGCTGCTTGCATTCCATACAGACGCTGTAGGTGGGAATATTAGGCCGCCGGCCGTGCAGGTAGGCGCTGATGACTTCAAGCAGATGATGCTTGTTGATGGGACAGCCGCGCAGCTCGAAGTCGACGAAGACGTGGTCGGCAATCGGCGTCGACTTGGCCAGCGTGTCGATGTATTCGGGCCGGGCATAGACCGCACGCGTAAACTCGTCCACGTCGGCGAAATTGCGCAGCGCTTGGATGCCGCCCGCGGTGGCGCAGGCGCCGATCACGACGAGAAACTTGGACGCAGCCCGAATCTGACGGATGCGCTGTAAATCGTCAGGCGTGGTGATGGAGCCCTCCACTAATGAGATGTCGTAGGGGCCCTCCATGATGGCACGGGTTGCCTCGAGAAAGTAGGCAATGTCGACTGCGCCGACGACCGCCAACAATTCCTCCTCGCAGTCGAGCAGACTGAGCTGGCAACCGTCGCACGAGGCGAATTTCCAGACACCGAGACGGGGCTTGCGGGGTTGCAACATGCTATACCTCCCAGATGCCGAAGAACGGCTCGATTTGATCGTAGCGAAAGACCGGTCCATCGCGGCAGACGAAGAAAGGGCCAAACTGGCAATGACCGCATGCGCCTACCGCACACTTCATGTTGCGCTCCATGGAAACATAGATGCGGCCGGCGTCGACGCCGCGCTTGCGCAGCGCCTGCACCGTGAAGCGCATCATGACCTCGGGACCGCAGACCATGGCCAGCGTGTTGCGCGGCTCAAAGGGGGCGTGGGGGATGAGGGCGGTCACGACGCCGACGTTGCCAAACCACTCGCCCGTGGCCCGGTCGACGGTGACGTAGATCTCCAGGTCGAAACGTGCCCGCCACTGCTCCAATTCGGGGCGGAACAGCATATCTTCCTGGGTGCGGGCGCCGTAGAGCAGCACGATGCGGCCATAGTCGGCGCGGTGGGCGAGCAGGTGGTAGAGCGCCGGTCGCAGCGGCGCCAGGCCGATGCCGCCGGCTACCAGCAGCACATCTTGCCCCCTCGCTTCCTCTACCGGCCAGGCCGCGCCGAAGGGGCCGCGCACGCCAAGGGCGTCGCCCGGTCCCAGCTTGCCCATGGCCCGGGTAACCGCACCCACGCGGCGGGTCGTATGCACGAGCTGGTCACCATTCTCGGCACTGCCGCTGATAGAAATGGGGATTTCGCCCACGCCAAAAACGTAGAGCATATTGAATTGCCCCGGTTCGAAGCGGGCGCCATTGGGCCGCGCCGTGACTCGGGGCGTCAAGGTCAAGGTAAAGGTGTCATCGTTCTCCTGTTGCCGTGCCACCACCCGGCAGAGCTCCGGCTCCATGGTAGATCGGGATCGAATCATGATGCGCTCACTTTCTGATCATTGCCAATCGTCAATCTGCAATTGTGAATCGTCAATTAGACCGCTCCGACCGCATAGACGTCCAGCAATTGAAGCCGCGTCGCCTGAAGCCTCTGCGTCATGACGTAGGCGAAACGCTTCATGAGCTGGTAGCCCAATTCGTGGTCTGCTTCGCACCGGCCGCGCAATCTGGCGGCATCGAAGACAATGGCCTTGGTCTGTTCGAGCGCCCGCGCGCTGAATTGCCACTTGTAGGGCGGATAGAGCCAGGACCAGCCCAGGATATCGCCTTCGGTCAGCGTCTGGATAGGCAGCGTCTGCCGTGCCGGCACCGGCAATTCAATGCCTACGCGACCCGGACCGATGACAAAGAAGGTTTCGGCCGGCCCATCGACATGGAAGAGATACTCATTGGCTGCGAAGTGCGCGTAGCGCGCACAAGTTACCAAGATTTCAATGTGTCGCGGTTCCATCCCTTCAAAAAAGCGGTGTTGCGTGAGAATGGCTTCGATGGTTAGCATGCGTCACCTTTCCTCTGGATTTCATGCCTTCACGGGTCTTCGCATCTTCTCGATTTCATCACCGGGCGCATTTTTCGTCGCGTCCTGCAGGCGTGCGATCTCCTGAGTTAGATCGATGCCGACAGGGCACCAGGTGATGCAGCGCCCGCAGCCGACACAGCCGGACGTGCCGAACTGATCAATCCACGTTGCCAGCTTGTGCGTCAGCCACTGGCGATAGCGCGCCTTGGCGCCCGCCCGCACGCTGCCGCCGTAGATGTAAGAAAACTCGCCTGTAAAGCAAGAATCGCTGCGACGCCAGCGCTCCGCCCGTGTTCCGCTCAGATCGGTCACATCTTCCACGGTGGCACAGAAGCACGTGGGGCAGACCATCGTGCAGTTGCCGCAGGTCAGGCAGCGCTCGCCCACTTCTGCCCAGAACGGGTGCTCCAGGTTGCGATAGAGGAGCTCTTTGAGACCGTCCGTTTCCAGAGAACGTCCCATCTGCGCCGCGACCGCGGCCACGGCGCATTCGGCCTGCTCACACTCATCATCGGTGGCGTGGCGACAGGCCACGTCGCCCATGATGGCGGCCCCGGCGGCGCTACCAATCTGCACGACAAAGTAGTGATCCTCGTTCTCGATCAGCTCGGTCAACGCCAGATCGTAGCCGTGTCCGACCTGCGGCCCGCTATCCATGGAAACGCAGAAGCAGGTCTCGCCGGCACGCGTACAGTTGACCGCAACGATAAAGACGCGGTCACGCCGGGCTTGGTATTCTGCATCGACGTATGGACCGTGGAGAAAGACCCGGTCTTGAATCTGAATGGCGTGGAGCTCGCAGGCGCGTACGCCAATCAAGGCGAAGGCAGGGGACTCTTCCGAATGGTTTTGGATCGAAAAACCACCGTTCTCATCGCGTTGGGCTTGCCAGAGTACTTGGTGGGGCGGTCGCAACCACTGCTTCCAAGTATGGGCAGCGGGCGTGAAACCGAAAATGCGCTCGTCCGCACTTTGTGTCAGGCGATAGCTGCCCGGCGCCTGGGTATCGGCCCAGCCGGCAGGCAAGTCTGCTGCGCATTTCACTTCTTCATAGACAATGGCGTCGTCGGCGACCGCCGGTCCAATGGTGCGATAGCCCTGCCCTTGCAGGGCGTCGAAGAGTTGCTGTAAATCCTCAGCGAAGAGGATAAGCGTATCGCCGGTAGTGACCTGTGCTTGCTGCATAACGCATCTCCTTCACTATGTGAGCCATGAAGCGTAAACCGTGAAGCGTGACGAATGCGGAGGCAGACTCACGTTTCATGCATCGCGGTTCACGGCTCATGATTAAGCTGGGCAAGCGCGCCGGCTGCCGGCTCCGCAACTGGCGTGATCGTGGGCAAGCCGACAACGGATTGGGTGCGACCAGCGCTGTATCGATGCCAAATTCGTTCGCGCTCGACGAGAGGGGGCAGGCCATAACCCGGCAGATAGTCGAAGAGGTCGGCTAGCGGACGGCTGCCAAAGTTGCCGTCCAAAATCTCGAACTGGTCAATTTGTACCAGACCGGGGTGAGGGTCGCCACAGGCATAGCTCAGGCGGAGCAATTCTTTGCGAAACGCCCGCACATAGTTGGCAAAGTGCTCTGCTTGGAGCTCTGCGTCCAGACCATGGGCAAACCAGCGATTCTGCGTCGCCACGCCGGTCGGACAGTGACCCGACTGGCAGCGTTGGGCCTGGATGCAGCCGATGGCGAGCATCGCTTCCCGCGTGACCGCGATCATGTCGCAGCCCATACCAAAGGCCAGCAGCGCGTCGGCAGGCATACCGAGGCGACCGGAGCCGACGAAAACGATTTTTTGGTGTAGGTCGTACTCCGCCATCGCGCGGTAGACCCGGGCAAAACCTACCCGGAAGGGCAGCGAGACGTGATCCGTGAAGGCCGAGAGGTCCGGCGCCCGTGCCGCCCTCTCCGCCGTCAATGGTGATGAAATCGACGGCCCGTCCGGACTCATCCATGTCACGAGGCCAGTCGCTGCCAGAAATCGTCTTCACCCACGGCTGACTTGATGCCCACGGGCAGGCCGGACGCAGCGGCGAGGCACTCAACGAAATCGAGGAGACTATCCACATCATTGAAGGCCGTATGCGCGCTGGGACTCAGGCAATCTTTGCCGACGGGAATGCCGCGGATCGCTGCGATCTCCGGCGTGACCTTCTGCGCCGGCAAAATGCCACCGAGGCCGGGCTTGGCGCCCTGGCTTAGCTTGATCTCGATCGCGCGAATTTGTGGAGTTTGCTGGACGGTATCGACGAATTTGGGTAAGCTAAAGCGACCGTCCTGCTCCCGGCAGCCGAAGTACCCGGTCCCAATCTGCCAGATTAACTCGCCGCCGTAGAGGTGATTGGGGGAGATGCCGCCCTCGCCCGTGTTGTGCAGACAGCCGGCCAGCGCGCTGCCCCGGTTGAGTGCTTCGATCGCAGGGCCGCTCAGTGAGCCATAGCTCATGGCGGAGATGTTGACCACCGAGAGGGGCCGAAAGGCGTGTGGACGTTGACGATAGCTGCCCAGTGCCTTGGCGCACGCGATACCGTAGGTCGGATCATAGTCCCAGTCCGCGGGCGATGGTTCCACCAAGGGGAAGGCAGCCTGTTTGATGATCGGGTAACCGGGCGTGTGGTCGAGATCGTTGTCGGTGCCGAAGCCAAAGTAGTTGTTGTGTTTGAGCGCCGATTCATAGATCCAGCGCCGCTGATCGCGGCTGAAGGGGCGCTCCTCATCATTCGAGGTCACGATGTACTGGCGCAGTTCCGGCCCGATGGCCTCCAGCCAGTAACGAAAGTGGCCCAGAATCGGAAAATTGCGCAGAATCGCCCGGTTTCGTTGCGATACATCATACAACGCCAGCGCGCCGATCACGACGATCAACAGGAAGCCAGCAACGACTATCCACATAATTTGCCTTCCCTTCTTGCCCCCATGGTGTCTGGGCAGGTCAATCCATCCGCTAGGAGATCTTCATGCGCATCGGTTTTGTTTCAACCCGCCTGGCCGGCACTGACGGCGTTTCGCTGGAAACCCGCAAGATTGCCCATATTCTGACCAGCCTAGGGCACAGCTGTTACTACTGCGCTGGTGAACTGGATCCAGATTTTCCGGGTCTGATCGATCCCCTGTTTCACTTCATGCATCCCGACGTCGAGGCGATTCAGGAACGAGCCTTTGGCGACTCGACGCCTGATCCGGCGCTACAGGCCGAGATTGAAGCCATGGCCGCGTCTTTGACAGCAACGCTGGCCGATTTCTGCGCCACGTACGAGATCGACATCCTCGTGCCTCAGAATGCCCTGGCCATTCCCATGCATCTGGCATTGGGATTGGCCCTGACCAACTTCATTCGTGAGCAGGGCGTGCAGACCGTGGCCCATCATCATGATTTCTACTGGGAACGCAGTCGCTTCGTCGCCTGTCGCGTGCCCGATCTGCTTGAAACATGCTTCCCGCCCGAACTGCCGACCCTGCGCCACATGGTGATCAATTCACTGGCCCAGGCGAGCCTGCGCGACCGGCGTGGCATGGAGAGCGTGGTGCTGCCCAACATCTTTGACTACGCCAGCGCCGCGCCTGGTCTCACCGA
>CAWEEJ010000016.1:0-28603 GCA_963807905.1 uncultured Chloroflexia bacterium
GCTGACGCTGGTCATCTTGCCGATTCTGCCCATCGCACTTGGCCTTTTCATGGTCTTTGGCATGGTGAGCCAGCCGCTCTTCACCAATGTCCAGGTCAAGCTGTCGGCTCTGAATACCATTCTGCAGGAAAATGTCGCCGGCATTCGCGTCATTCAAGCCTTCGTGCGCGAGCAGCCCGAACACGACCGTTTTGATGATGCAGCGGAAGCGCTTATGCACCAGCAGATCACCGTCGCCCGCGTCTTTAGCTTTCTCTTTCCCGTGATTTTCCTGATCGCCAACCTGGGGCAGGTCGCCGTACTCTACTTCGGCGGTCGCCAGATTCTGGCCGGCACCTTGACCATCGGCGAATGGCAGAAGTTCAGCCTCTATCTCGTCTATGTTTTCTTCCCCATCGGTCAGCTGGGCTTCATCATCAGCCAGATGAGCCAGGCCGCGGCCAGCGCCAATCGCATCTTCGAGATTCTTGACGCCGAAAACACGGTCACGGACAAACCCGATGCCATCGAGCTGCCGCCGGTCGAGGGACGCGTCGAGTTTGATGACGTCACCTTCCGCTATTTCGACAGCACCAGCCCGGTGCTGAGTCACATCAAATTTGCCGCCGAGCCGGGACAGACGGTCGCCCTACTTGGCTCCACGGGCAGCGGCAAGACGACGATCATCAACCTCATCCCGCGCTTTTATGACGTGAGTGAAGGGGCAGTGCGCATCGACGGCCACGACGTCCGCGACGTGACCATTGAGTCGCTGCGGCGCCAGATCGGCATTGTGCTCCAGGAGACAAATCTCTTTACGGGCACGGTTCGGGACGATATCGCGTTTGGACGCCCGGACGCGACCGATGAGGAGGTGATCGCCGCTGCGCAAGCCGCGGCTGCCCACGACTTCATCGTCGGCTTCCCGGAAGGCTACGCCACGCCGGTGGGCGAACGCGGGGCGACTTTGAGCGGCGGGCAGAAGCAGCGCATTGCCATCGCCCGCGCCCTGCTGATGGATCCCCATGTGCTCATCTTGGATGACTCGACCAGCAGCGTGGATGTAGCAACGGAGGCCCAGATTCAGACGGCGCTGGATCGGTTGATGGAAGGGCGGACCAGCTTTGTGATCGCCCAGCGCATCAGCACGGTGCTCAACGCCGACCAGATCCTTGTGCTCGACAAGGGCGAGGTCGTCGCCACGGGCGCCCACCACGAGCTGGTCGAAACCAGCCCCATCTACGCCGAAATCTATCAGAGCCAACTGGTGGATGACGCCACCGCCACCGCCGCGTCGGCAGTCGAAGAGACGGAAGTGGAGCTACGGGAGTAGCAGCCCGTCCTTATACAGGAAGGATTCGCTGCCACACACATTTCCGACTTTCCCTTACTCATTTCCGACTTATCATTTAGGAGCGTTCTATGTTTGGACCTCGAGGCATGCTCGAGCAGGAGACCAGCAAACCACGCAGTATGTTTGGCACGCTGGCCCGCTTTGGCGTCTATTTCAAGCCCTACTGGCCCATCTTGTTGGGTATCCTGGTCCTTTTGCTGGCCAACGCCTGGGTGCAGGTCATCACGCCCGAGATGATCGGCCAGGCCGTGGACTGCTATCTCACACCTGGCGCAGTGGAGTCGACCGTTGAATCGTCGCCCATGGGGATTGACCTGTCGGCACTGGGCATTGAGACGGGAGAAACATCGGCCAGCGCCAGCAACTGCTGGTTTGCCGATCTGCCCGCCGACGCCAGCATGGCGGACTATCTGTCCGGGTTGACGCGCGTGGTCTTGATCCTGATCGGGCTGTTCGTGCTGGGCGCGTTGGCCGGCGGACTCATGTTCTTTGGCATGAGTTGGGTGGGCCAGCACGTGTTGCGCAAGCTGCGTGTCCAGGTATTCGACCACCTGCATCGCCTCCCCTTGGGCTTCTATACCCGCAACGAAAGCGGCGACCTCATGAGCCGCATCACCAACGACATGAGCGCGATTGAGCAAGCCATGAGCTTTGCGCTGATTCAGGTATTGAGCGGCGTCGTGCTGCTCGTCTGGATCGCCTACACCATGCTGTCACTCAACTGGGTCTATGGGCTCATTAGTTTGGCCGTCCTGCCCTTCATGGCACTGACGACGATCTGGTTCAGCAACCAGGCGCGCAAGGCGTTCCGCCGCACGCGGGCCGAAATCGGCAACGTCAATGCGGAGCTGGAAGAGGGCATTTCAGGCGTGCGCGAGGTCCAGGCCTTTAGCCGTGAGGATGCCAACATCGAAAACTTCCGCCAGAGCAACGCCGCCGATCGCGATGCCAACATTCGTGCGGTGGCCTACACATCGGCGCTGGCGCCAGTGTTAGAAGCCTTGGGCTATGTCGCCCTGGCCATCGTCGCCGGCGTGGGCGGCATCATGATGTTGCGGGGCATGAGCATGGGGGGTGCGGCCATCTCTCTGGGTCTGATCATCACATATATTGGCTATGCGCAACGCTTCAACCAGCCCATCCAGCAGATCAGCATTTTGTGGACCAACATTCAGAATGCCATCGCCGGCGGCGAGCGCATTTTTGACCTGTTGGATACGGTGCCGGAAATTCAAGACAAGGACGACGCCATCGAGATGCCGCCCATCATCGGTCACGTCCAGTTCGACAACGCCTGGGCCGAATATAACCCGGGCGAACCGGTGCTCAAAGGCATCAGTCTCATCGTCGAGCCGGGCCAAACTGTGGCCATTGTCGGCCCGACCGGGGCCGGCAAGACAACGCTGGTCAACCTTCTCCCGCGCTTCTTTGATGTCTCCGACGGCCGGGTGCTGATCGATCAGTATGACGTCCGCGACGTGACGCTGCACAGCCTGCGTCGCCAAATCGGCATCGTCCTACAGGACAGCTTTCTCTTTTCCGACACCGTCATGAACAACATTCGTTTCGGCTGGCCCGAGGCCACTGATGAAGAGGTCCTCGCTGCGGCCCGGCTGGCCAAGGCCGACGAGTTCATCGAGCGGCTGCCCGAGGGATATGAGACAATTCTGGGCGAGCGCGGCGGCGGTCTGAGTCAGGGCCAGCGCCAGCTCATCTCCATCGCACGCGCGGCGCTGGCCAGCCCCAATTTGCTCATTCTTGATGAGGCGACCAGCAGCGTCGACACCCGCACCGAACGGCATATCCAGGCGGCGCTGGACGAACTCATGGCCGCTCGTACGAGCTTTGTCATCGCCCACCGTCTCAGCACGATCCGCAATGCAGACACGGTCCTGGTCCTGGTGGACGGTCAAATCGTCGAGCAGGGCACCCATGACTCGCTCCTGGAAGACGGCGGGTTCTACTACGACCTCTACATGAGCCAGTTCCGGAACCAAGAAGGAATCGAAGCGGGGGTCAACGGAGGAACAGGCCCAGCGTGACGGATAGTTGCAGTCGTTAATCGAATATCGTTACGCGTCGAATTCCTTTACGCGTCAGCGTGACGCGAATTCGGCTCGTGTGAATGGGCTCCTTGCTATCCGCACCATAGTAGACCTGAACGATATTGAAGAAGTAGACGCGGGGCAGGCGAGCTCGGCGTACTCGATTTCCCTTGAGGTAAAGCTGTGTCTGCGTTGGATCATCCATTTTGCGCAGGTAATCACGAACGTCAAGCCGCATGACATCCTTGATCGCTCCAACTTCTGGCGCATCTATATAGAGTTGGCGAACCGCTGCGCGACGTAGTTTGACACGTTTTTCATAACGCAGCACCTCCTCACCCTGACCATCATTATCGAGTTCCGTAATACTCTGACGGTTACGCGCCCGCATTACAGCAGCTGGCACAGCATCTTCCGAAACAAAGAGAATCCGCTCGCGCAAATAGCCGACTTGCTGCGCACCATCCAGCGTGCGGATGCGAGTGCGGCGATCATAAAGTGCGCTGCGCAAGGCGCGATTGGATAGCGCGCGCATGGCGTCCTTGATGCGATCCTTGAACATATAGCCAATAACCAAGGCAACAAAGAGTGGAAAGGTAAAATTGCCATAGCGGCGTTGCGCATAGAATGCGACGATTGTCGCAAAGATCATAGAGATGCCGGCCGCCAATGCATAGAGAATTTGTTCAACCGTCTCCCCTTCTCTTTGGACAGAGGTCGAAAGATAGAGCACGCTTGAGGTGAATTTCTTCAGCACTGACACGCGGAAGAGGAACTCGCCTACGTCGGAGTTGGGTTCCAAAACTGATAAGTAATGCCGTGATTTACGATAAAACCGCTCGCGTCGAATCGCCCTCACCAGCCGGGAAGCACATGGAAAATCTGTGCCTTGCGGCTTGCCTTTTTGCAGCAAGTAAAGTGTTGCGAGCAGTACATCTTCGACCACGAGGCTTAGCGCCTCGTCCGTCAGACGAAAGGAGCGCAAGACCCGCGCATCCACGTTCCGCTGCCCTAGTTGAGGTCCGATATCGCGGTAGGCATCGAGAATTGCACAAGTTTCAGTGAGCATGAAGTCAATCTTGCTGCAAAGATAATCTACGGACTTTGTTGAGGAATCAATCTCGGCAATTAGCGTCCTGATGCTGTCAGCCTCTTCATCGAGGGAGACCTTGAGGATGGCACGGAGAAACTTGAAGTTCGAAATCAGCCGTTCGGTGCTATCCAGTTGGCGCACCCAGTCTGGTTCCGCCAAGAGTCGCCGTAGACGCAGTAGTGGCGACGTTGGAACAACTCTAATACCGACTAACGAAAAGGTTGGCGTCTTCAGACGGACGTAATTTTGAAGACTATGATAGAAATCGGACGCAGCATACGTATATTGATTGACCCCGAAGCTCCTGGGAAAAAAGAGATAGGTCACAATCTTGTAGTTCGTAGACCGTTCGTTTAATAGCGTGTAGTCAAACTTGAATTCTAGTTGATACCGACCATGTTCTTCTACAGTTGCCTGAACCAGTTCCTCCATCAATCCACCTCGCTGTCAGATCTTCAAAGCTCTGGGGTGCATAGCACGCGTCAGGATGATCTCAACGAGGAATTGCCGGGTAATCGCTGATCACGCGACAGGTGGGCAGCATAATCCAGAGTAGTCATCGCGAAGCGCTCGCAAGCTCTCCGATTGTTCGTCACTGCCCTAATTCGGTGAGGAATGCAATGCTCGTCGCAATGCCCCGATAGAAGTTCTCCAGGTCCAGTTTTTCGTTTGGCGCATGCAGGTTATCGTCAGGCAGGCCAAAGCCCATGAGCACCACGGGGATGTCGAGCGCCTGCTGGAAGACGACGACGACGGGAATGCTGCCGCCCTCCAGCGTGTAGACCGGCGCGGCGCCAAAGACCCGCTCGTATGCTGCGGCCGCAGCCTGCAAGGCCGGCACGTCCAGCGGCGTGAGAAACGCATGGCCCACGTGCCCGGTCGTCACTGTGACCTCAACGGTCGACGGGGCCAGCGTCTGCAAATAGTCCGTTACCAACGCGCCAATGCGATCGGGATCCTGGTTTGGCGCCAGGCGGCAACTGATCTTGGCATGGGCTTGGCTGGGAATGACCGTCTTGAAGCCAGGCTCGATGAAGCCGCCCCACATGCCGTTGATCTCCAGCGTAGGCCGTGCGCCTGTGCGCTCCACGACCGAGTAGTCGGCCTCGCCCCAGAGGGCCGGGGCGCCGGTTTCCCGCAAGACATCCTCGTCACCATGGGGCACCTGAGCCAAAGCCGTGCGCTCGGCCGCATCCAGTTCACGAACGTTGTCGTAAAAGCCGGGCACCGCAACGCGTCCGGTCTCATCATGCAGCGCAGCCAGCATCTCGACCAGGGCTTGATTCGGATTGTGGATCACGCCGCCGTAGGTGCCGCTGTGCAGATCAGTCGCAGGGCCGGTGACCGTCACCTCACCCGTCCAGATGCCGCGCAGCCCGTAGAGAATGCTCGGTTGGTCCGGCGCAAGGATGTGGCTGTCGGAAATGAGGCCGACGTCGGCAGCCAGCTTTGCTTGCTGATCGGGCACGAACGCCACGAGGGCGGGCGACCCGATTTCTTCCTCGCCTTCCAGCAAAAACTTGACGTTGACCGGCAGTGCGCCGGTCGCAGACAAGAGCGCTTCCACCGCTTTGAGATGGACGAAGGTCTGACCCTTGTCGTCTGAGGCGCCGCGGGCGAAGAGCTTGCCGTCGCGCACGGCCGGTTCGAATGGCGGCGTCTCCCAGAGATCCAGGGGGTCGACGGGCTGGACATCGTAGTGGCCGTAGATGAGCACGGTCGGCTGCGCCGGGCCGGCATGGGGCCAATCGGCGTAGACGATTGGATGACCAGACGTTGCGATGATTTCTACATTCTCCAGGCCGATGGTCTGCATATGTTCGCCAAGCCACTGTGCAGCAATGGCGACGTCATCTGCGTGGGCGGCCGTAGTGCTCACGCTGGGAATACGCAGCAACGCGATTAACTCGTCGAGTTGGCGTTCTCCGCGGCGGTCAAGTAATCGGAAAGCGGCTGAGGCATCGCTACATCCTTTCGAGCAGTTCTATTGATTGATCGTTGGTTGGCGATCACGTTCACTTGCGCCATTGACTTAGCCGAATTCGATCCCCTGGGCCAGGGGGAGCTCGCGCGACCAGTTGATCGTGTTGGTCTGACGCCGCATGTAGCCTTTCCAGGCGTCGGAGCCAGACTCCCGGCCGCCGCCGGTCTCCTTCTCACCGCCAAAGGCGCCGCCGATCTCGGCACCGCTGGTACCGATGTTGACGTTGGCAATGCCACAGTCGGAGCCGCGATGCGAGAGAAATTCTTCCGTCTCCAGCAGATTGGCGGAGAAAATTGCGCTGGACAGCCCCTGGGGCACGCCGTTGTGGATAGCGATGGCCTCATCCAGCGTCTCATATTCCATGACGTAGAGGATCGGCGCAAAGGTCTCTTCGCAGACCAGGGACGACTGCTGCGGCATCTTGACAATTGTCGGCTCGACAAAGTTCGGGCCGATCTCCGGCCGGGCCTTGCCGCCAGTCAGAATCTCGCCGCCGTCGGCCACCGCCCGGTCCAGCGCCGCGTGCATGGCTTCTACCGCAGCGCCGCTCGCCAGCGGTCCAACCAGGGTGGATGGGTCCATGGGATCGCCGATGGGGACCGACTCGTAGGCTGCGACCAGGCGGGCGATCAGTTTGCCGGCAATCTCTTTGTGGACTATCAGGCGGCGGGTAGAGGTGCAGCGCTGGCCCGCGGTGCCCACCGCGCCAAAGACCAGGCCACGGGTGGCCAAATCGAGATCGGCATGCGGGGTGACGATGATACCGTTGTTGCCGCCCAGTTCGAGAATGGTCTTGCCCAGCCGGCCGCCCACGGCCTGCGCCACAATCTTGCCGACGCGCACCGAGCCGGTGAAGCTAATCAAGGGCAGGCGTTCGTCATGCAGCATCCGCGTCGCCACATCGTCGTTCGTGCCAATCGCCAGATTAAATATCCCGTTCAGACCATGATCCGCAGCCACCTGGTTGGCGATGTGCTGGACGGCTACGGCCGTCAGCGGTCCGCTGGGCGACGGTTTCCATATCATGGTGTCGCCGCAGACAGCAGCAATGGCGGCGTTCCAGGCCCAGACGGCCACAGGAAAGTTGAAGGCCGTGATAATGCCGATGGGGCCCAGGGGGTGCCACTGTTCGTACATGCGATGGCCGGGACGTTCAGAATGCATGGTCAGGCCATACAGCTGGCGCGAGAGGCCGACGGCAAAATCACAGACATCAATCATTTCCTGGACTTCACCGATGCCCTCGGCGCGAATCTTGCCCATCTCCAGCGTAACGAGTTCGCCCAGAGGCTCCAGGTTGTCGCGCAGCGCGTTGCCCAAATCGCGCACGACCAGGCCACGCTTGGGCGCCGGCATCATGCGCCAGTCGAGGAAAGCAGTCTGCGCGGCTGCAACGACGCGATCGTAGTCCGCGCTCGACGCCTGGGCTACGCTGGCGATCGGTTCGTTGGTGGTGGGGTTGTAGGAGATCAGCTCCGGGCCGCTGACATCGTCGAGCCAGCCGTCGGGGCCCGTGCACGCACCGGCATTGACCGGGCGAATGTTGAGTTTGTCGAGCAATGCTTGCACGATCGATCCTCCTTGATCGGAAGTGGAATCGGTTGAGTCTTGAAAAGAGCAAAAATATTATCGCGCAAAAGCAGACAAAGCAGAAGAATTTCCCGCAGTTTGCCAGGGACGATCAACCGCGCTACCGGTACTGACGCAGGGTAGACCAAATGATGGAGACGTAGAGACTATGAGGCGCGGCGGACGTCATTGTCAACAGGGGAGCCTCGCTTGCGGAGGCGCCGCGTGCAAGCCAGGGCAGTGATGCCCGGCCGGCTCGCCAACGAACACCCCAGATGTCCATCAGCGCTTTCTCTGTCGATTTGTGGGCAGAGGTAAGTTAGCGCACGGGCAGGTGGTAACGCGCGACGATCTCTTGCCCGGCCGGGCTCAGCACGAAGTCGGTAAATTGACGCAAAACGCCGGTGGGTGGACCCAGCGTGACCAGATAGAGCGGTTGGGGCAACGGATAGGCTTGGTCGCCCAGCGTAGCCAGGTTGGGCAGGGCGCCGTCAACGGCCACAACACGTACGGGCGGCGCGGCCACCTCTCCGTCGGCATCAAGCAGGCCGCGCACAAACGCACGCGAAACGTAGCCGACCGCGCCAGGGTTCTCAGCGACGAAGTTGACGACCGCCGCACTCGTCGGCATGACGACCGAGGTGAGAGAGACCGGTTCGTCGCCCATGACGCGTGTCTCAAAGAGGCGCCGCGTGCCGCTGCCCGCCTCGCGGCTGACCAGGCTCACGCTCGCTTCAGCCCCACCCAAGGCGGACCAGTCAATGATCTTACCCGTGTAGAGATCATGGAGTTCCAGCAGCGTCAGCGCCTCGACGCCCATGGTCGGATGAACGATGACGGCGATACCGTCCAGCCCGACCGGCGTGCGCACCAACGTGTCCGCAGTCGTTGTCCCGTCTTCCCCATCTGCAACGAGGAGCGTGCTGGCGGCGATGTCGACACGTCCATCCGCCGCCCATCCCTCCCCCAGCGTGCTGCCTCCGCCGAGCAGGTCAAAGACCACGTTGGGATGTTGATCGGTGAAGGCTGCGGTCAGTTCACGTAGGAGCGGGCGCATGGCCGTTGAACCGGCAATGGTCACGGTCGTCGATGGCGCATTGCCCACAGCAGTCTGATCGCACGCAGTCAGAAATGTCGCCAAGAAGAGAATCAGGGCAACGAACTGAGCACGATGGGGAGAGCGATGCAGAATCATTGGGATCAAAGGTCTTCAGTGAGGCCGGTTGAAAACTGACTCAGAAGCCGGCAAGATTGAGTACGATGACCGTCAGGCCCATAATAATGCAGTAGATGGCAAAAGGGTAGAGGCTGTGGGTGCGCAAATAGCGGAGCAGGAATCTTATGGCAATCACACCGACGACGGCGGCGGCGAGAAAGCCAACGATCAATTCGGGCGCCATGGCCGCGACCTCGGCGCTGTCAGTGGCCAGCGCGTCGCCAAGCTGGAGCAAACCGGCCCCCAAGAAGGTCGGCGCGCCCAGAAAGAAGCTAAACCGCGCGGCCTCATCGCGGCGAAAGCGGCGAACCAGGCCGGCAGCAATGGTACTGCCGCTGCGGCTCACCCCGGGAAAGAGGGCAAAGGCCTGGGCGAAGCCAATGAAGATCGCATCACGCACATTCATGCCGGTGAGGGAGCGGTCCACGGTGGCGTTGCGCGTGATCAGTTCACTACCGATCAACAGCGCGGCGGTCACCAACAGAAAAATGCCGGCCGCCAGGGGGCCGGCCTCTTCGTTCAGCACCAGACTTTCAAAAAAGTCTTTGAAAAAGAGCCCAAAAAACGCGGCCGGAATCGTGCCGATGACAATGAACCAGCCCAGGCGCGCGTTCGGATCGGCTAGAGAACGGTTGAAGATGCTGCTCATCGTCGCCTTGAAAATATCCAAAAAATCCCGCCAGAAGACAATGATGATAGCAGTCAACGTACCCCAGTGGAGGATGGTGTCAAAGAGCAGCGGTGAAGGCTCCCAACCAAAAAGCCACGGCACGATAACGAGGTGGCCACTGCTGCTCACGGGAATAAATTCGGTTGCGCCCTGTACGATGCCCAAAATCAGGGCCTGAATAATCTCTTGCACAGCATACCTCGCGTAACTGTCCACGTAGAGTCAATGACAGCGTCGACTCTTGCGCAGGTAGGTGGTTCTGCCGCCCGCCAAGCCAGCGTAGCGTAGCATAGACGACAGGGTCAGAAGCTGGATGTCAGATAGTTGGTCGGTTCGAGACGGGGAGATCCTTCTCTGTTCGGTCGGCCATATTTTTTAGCCTGAGCGCATGGCGGCCTGGCGCTTGGCGCGCTGCTCATGACGTTTGGCCTGATCGGTGATGGTGAAGGTGGTGAGGAAGTCATTGCGGAAGGCGTCAAAGCGTCCGGCCTCAATCGCACTGCGCATTTGCTCCATGAGGCGCAGCATAAAGCGCACGTTGTGGATGGTGCCCAGGCGCAGGGCCGTAATCTCGTTTGCTTTGTAGAGATGGCGCAGATAGGCTCGTGTAAACGTGCGGCACGTGTAACAGTCACAATCTTCTTCAACCGGGCGCGGATCCTCGGCAAAGCGGGCATTGCGCAGGTTGATCCGCCCCTGCGCCGTAAAGAGGGAGCCGTTGCGGGCGATCCGCGTCGGCAGCACGCAGTCGAACATGTCAATACCGCGATAAACCGCCTCGACGAGATCCTCCGGCGCGCCCACGCCCATGAGGTAGCGGGGCTTCTCTGCAGGCAGGAGCGGGCAGGTCACGTCGAGCGTGGCGTACATCTGCTCCTTGGTCTCACCCACAGCCAGTCCGCCAACCGCGTAGCCCGGGAAGTCAAGCTGGCGCAAGAATTCTGCGCTCTGTTCACGCAGATCGGGGAAAATGCCGCCTTGGACAATGCCAAAGAGCGCCTGATCGGTCCGCGTATGTGCTTCGCGACAGCGTGCGGCCCAGCGGTGCGTGCGCGCCAAGGCCTGCTCGTTGTAGGCCCGGTCCAGAGGCTCGGGACATTCGTCCAGCACCATGGCGATGTCGGGCCCCAGCGCCTGCTCAATCTCCATCACCGACTCGGGCGTGAAGCGGTGGGTGCTGCCGTCGATGTGGCTGCGAAAGGTCACCCCGTCATCGTCTACCTTGCGCTGGTCGGCCAGGCTGAAGACCTGGTAACCGCCAGAGTCGGTCAGGATGGGTCCATCCCACGCCATGAAGCCGTGGAGACCGCCAAAGCGCTCGACCAGCTCATGGCCGGGGCGCAGGTAAAGGTGATAGGTATTAGCCAGGATCAATTCGGCGCCCAACTCATGCAGGTCGCGCGGTTCCAGCGTCTTGACGTTGGCCAAGGTGCCCACGGGCGCAAAGGCCGGCATTTGGATGGGACCGTGCGGCGTCTCAAATGTGCTGCGTCGTGCAGCGCCGTCTGTTTGGTGGATGGTGAAGCGAAAAGGTTCGTTGCTCATGAGGCCGATCATAGCACAATCGGCCCTGAAAACCATGTTTTTGGCTGCGAGGAAGCACGTGGAATCCACAAAGATATTGTGCAGAATTGGGTTGTATGTCGCTGATCCTGCGACGATCGCCATGGCGACCGCGCAATCCCGGTGAAGCCCCACTTCATGGGGCGCCCCTACCAGCAAGGGCATTCATGCCCGGCGGGCTCGCTCGCGAACGGTCCAGTTGTCCCGTTGCGCCGGCTCTGTCGAATATGTGGGTGAAGGCAAGAATCCCAGCGAGGCTTCACTGGCTATTGATTTCGGTCATACGCCGTTGATCCTGCAGCGACCGCCCAGGCATGAATGCCGTGGGCTAGTACAGGACGGCGTAAGTAGCTCGACAGATCGCGGCGTCAGTTGGTGAGTACACAACAACGGATAGGGAAAGGAACGGATACTGCGCTGTGGTTGATCGCCACACGCGTTGCCGACAAGGCGACTGCCCGATCCGTTCCTTTCGGGGAGCCCCATGAGACCCGCTTGCTGTGTACGAGACCGTCCTTCTAGGCGTTTCCGTTCTCCGGCTCGCGTACGTGGGCCAGCGTCCGACATGGTTATTGACGCCATCGTGTACTAGGCTGGGGCGCCCAATCAAATAGGACTTTTCTGTCGACGACCCAGCCCCACTTCAGGGGGCGCCGTTTGCTAGCCAGGGCATTCATGCCCGGCGGGCTCAGTCGCACACAATGCCGGATCAACCTGCCGTGTGGCTCGATTGCGTTCGCTAAATCAAGAAGGCCTGGGTGCGTTGGCGGGGTTCAAGCGAGGAATCCATGTCTGGCGGTGGAGCCGCGGCCCCAGCCGGGGATGAAGTCCCCGGCCTGGGTGTACGCCCCATGAAGTGGGGCTATGGCTGTCGCGCAGTCTGGGTAGAGCCGTTACGCAGCCGCGGAAACGGTCTCGGTCTCCTCCTCAACCACGGCGCCGTCTTCTTTCTGTTCTTCGTCTTCTTCGACTTTGGCCGCTGACTTTGGCTCAAAGTTAACGACCAAGCCAAAGTTCTCACGCAGGCGGGCATCAATTTCGCCGGAAATGTCGTCGTTCTCGGCCAGAAACGCCTTGGCATTTTCGCGCCCCTGCCCCAAGCGTAGATCACCGTAGTTGTAGAAGCTGCCCCGCTTGTCGACAATCTCCTCCTCGACGCCGAGGTCGATCAGATCGCCGGTGGTGCTGATGCCCTCGTTGTACATGATGTCGAACTCGGCGACCTTGAACGGCGGCGCCACCTTGTTCTTCTTCACCGTGACCCGCGTGCGGTTGCCGACGACGTCGCTGCCCTGCTTGATGGCCTGGATGCGACGGATGTCCAAACGCACGCTGGCGTAGAACTTCAGCGCCATGCCGCCCGATGTCGTCTCCGGGTTGCCGAACATGATGCCGATCTTCTGGCGCAGCTGGTTGGTAAAAATCAACGACGTGCCGCTCGTCTTGACCGCCCCCGTCAGCTTGCGCAACGCCTGGCTCATCAGACGAGCCTGCAGCCCAACGTGGGAATCGCCCATCTCGCCCTCGATCTCGGCACGGGGCACAAGCGCCGCCACCGAGTCGACCACCACCACATCCATGGCGCCCGAACGCACCAACGCTTCGGTGATCTCCAGCGCCTGCTCGCCCGTGTCCGGCTGGGAAATGTAGAGATTCTCGATGTCCACGCCGATCTTGGACGCATAGGCAGGATCCAGCGCGTGCTCGACATCCACAAAGCCGCAGATGCCGCCTTCACGCTGCGATTCGGCAATGATGTGGAGACAGACCGTCGTCTTGCCCGAGCTCTCCGGGCCATAGATCTCGATCACGCGTCCTTTGGGAATGCCGCCGATGCCGAGGGCAATGTCCAAGCTGAGGCTGCCCGTGGGAATCGACTCGACATTGAGTTTGGTCGCTTCCCCCAGCTTCATGACGACGCCGTCTCCGAAGCGTTTGTTGAGGTTATTCAGCGTCGTATCCAACGCCTTCTGTTTTCCTTGATCAGTCACGATTGGCTCGCTTTCGCTGTTCGCCGATTGCCGCTTGCTCTTGCTGCTGTTCCGCCTGGCCATGGGAGTTCCTTCCACTAAGGTTTCAACTTGAAGGCGCAAATGCCACAGCGGAAATCGAATCTGTTCTTCGTTCGGCCCTTCGATTCTTGAAGGGCTTGTTTGGGCAATCCGCCGAGATTTACTCCGTCCATTCGGCCCACTCGGAACAAATGTTCGGTCCCCACAATTTAGCACATCCGTTCCCTGCTGTCAACTTAAAAATCCATGCTATTGGTACGAATGTTCCATCCCTGACAGATGGGCTGCGAAATCGTCCTGATATAGCAGGTCGAAACAGAGTCTTGGCGCTATTCAGCGCTTCTCCGCCCGATCTGCACCGAGTCGCGGCCCTTCCTTCTTAAGTCCAGAACCCGGCATCGACGTGTTCAAGACCGTATAAATTTTGAGCATTCTAGAAGGGTGCTGTTATAATCCCGGCGCGCTGCCAAGAGCATACTCAATCGATAATCCGGCAATGTGGCTGACCAATCCAACCGCCCTCCACGATCCCGACGTTGCCACCGAGCCAATACTGGACTGAGAACCGTGAACCGACGCAAGTTGAACCGAGCTTGGGAAACCGTCCGATCCATGCCGATGCCTGCCATCGCGTCGGACCGCCTGGTTGATCTGCACAATGATCTAACTGACTACGATACAATCATTGCCCGCCAGATGCGCGAGTATCTACGCGGCCGGCCGGTGAACGCGAACAAATTGCGCGTCGACGCAGAGCTGGAAGAGTCGCTGCGCACCTTCAAGACTGAGAGCAGTGCGGAAGTCGAATGTCGCCGCGAAATGCTGCGCTACAAGCGGCGTATCGACGACGTCGTACGCGAACTGCAGAAGGCGACCCAAAACTCGCCCCAACCCTGACCGCACCACACAAAAAGGGCCGAATCTCGTGACGAGATTCGGCCCTTTTTGTGTGGGTACATGATGGCGCCAGTGACAATTATCAATTGCCCATTGTCAATTGATAATTGTCACTAGCTCTGTGCTGCGGGCGGGAGAGGAAGATCGCGCTGCAGCAAGTCTTCCACCCGTTCGCGACGCTGAATCAGGTGCGCCTCGCCGGCGTCCAGCCAGAGGACGGCGGGACGGAGCGAGCCGTTGTAGTTGCTGCTCATGGCCAGGTGATAGGCGCCACTGGCGGGCACGGCAAGCAGTTCGCCCGGCTCAAGCGCCGCCATTGGCAAAGCCTCAATCAAGAGATCGCCGCTTTCGCAGTAGGGTCCGGCCAGCCAGGCGGGACCGACGCTTGCACGCGCCGGTTGCGCCACGGGCAACGCGGAGTAGCGTGCGCCGTAGAGCGCGGGCCGGATATTGTCGCTCATGCCGCCGTCGAGCAGCAGCCAGCGGCGACCGGGCGTCTCCTTCACTGCGCCGACGCGATAGAGCGCCACACCGGCCCGGGCCACCAGGCTGCGTCCCGGCTCAACGTGGAGCGCCGGCAGGGGCAGGCCATGCTCGGCGCAGCCCTGCATGAGCTCGTGGGCAATATAGGCGACATAGACGCTCACGTCCGGTTGCGGCAGGTCATCCTCATGATAGGCCACGCCCCAACCGCCACCCGGTGACAAATGGCGGGCGGTCCAGCCGGTGGCGTTGCGCACGGTGGCCAGCATCTGCAGCACGGCGCGCATGGCCGGACCTATGGGCTCCGGATCATGGAAGTGCGAACCCTGATGGAAGTGAATCCCGGTGATTTCCAGGCCGTGGCTGCGCCCAAACTGGACAGCGTCGACCGCTTCTTCCAGGCTCATGCCGAACTTGGAATCGATCTGACCGGTCTGACGAAATTCGTGGGTGTCGACGGCCATGCCGGGCCGCACGCGCAGCCAAAGGTCGGGAAAGGGGGCGTCGGTCCCGGCGCGCATGGTCGCCAAGCGCGCCAGTTCGGTAAGATTGTCGACAACGATCACGCCGGCCTGGGCAACTGCCGCCGCCAAATCGGCTGGCGATTTGTTGACGCCATGAACCAAGATCTGGCTCCGGTCGACGCCGGCCGCAGCCGCGACCGCCATCTCCCCCAGCCCGGTGCAGTCAAGCCAGAGACCGCGTTCAGCCGCCCACTGCGCCAGCGCCAGATTGAGCCCTGCTTTGCCCGCATAGGTGATGCCGGACGCTGCCGGGTAAGACTGTGCGAGCGCGTCCTCATAGGCGTCTACACTCGCATCCAACGTTGCGCGGTCGTAGAGATAGAGGGGCGTACCATGGCGCTCGGCCAGGGCAGCGAGATCGCAGGACGCGACGATGAGACGTTCGGCCTCATCAACGGAGATCTGCGTCGTCAACGGGAAGAGCGCAAGGCGTTTCAACATGGGTCGTCCAAAGAGGTTCTGAAAATGAATTCAGTTGTGGAGCGGGCGTTTTCGCGCATGGGCAACCAACAGGCAAATCGAGGACCTGCTCATGCCTCATGCACAATCGAGCGAGTTTTCAGCAGCTCGCCTCGGGTTGACGTCCGGGTCTAATAGGGCGTCAGCGCCACAGCAAAGAGGCCCAAGACCATGCTGATCACGATTAGAATGCTGAGTGTGTAAAAAATCTTCTGGCTACGGGTATATCGTTTACGCGCCATGATCCATTCCCCTCAAGTTCAATGCGCTTCATGCAGCGCAGCAGCTAATAAATTGGCAGTGACTAATTCATCTATAAAATTATAGCACAGACAACTTTCCGCTGTCAGTTTTGCGAGGCCACAACAGCAATCCAATGCTTAGAGAAAATGGACCGCGGAAGAAGCCGGATGCGGCGGATGCAAACAGATTCTTCCAAATCAACCCCTAGCGAGGCTCCGCCTCAGACCGACGAGATGTAGGTTGACGTGTATCCACCAATAGAGGTAGGCTCCAGTTGGTGAGAACAAGTCGGATGCGGTGGAACGCTCTGAATTAGATCGCAAAGAGATCGGTTGCCGTGAAGGCACTCCCAACTGGAGCCTACAATGAGTATACCACGAACCGTGACCGAAATATTGCGTGACCATGTGACGCTTGAAGTGGAAAGCATCGACAGGATGTACTGAATCTCTATGTGCCGAAGCTGCAATACGAAGGGGAAATGGCTTCGTTTTTCCGCTATCACCGTGGTGCGACCTTTGCCTCGTCTGCGCTGATGGCGCCGATGACGGATGCGTTTGTGGCGGCGATCAAAGCGTATGCCGAGGTGAATGAGATCCCGCTGGTCCGTTTTGTCAAGGGTCAGCGCAAAGACGATGTGGCTGCCGAGTACTTGGCTAGATTGAACCAAGAAGAAGGTGTTCTTTTCATCGGTGTTGCTCAAGAGAAAGTGAGATTCTTCCGGACTGAAAAATGGCGCAATCCGGAGACGGGGCAAAGTTATCTTGGATTGTGCGTTCGACGGCCATGGTCAACCAGTACTACATCTATGCCGTTGACCAGGACTTTGGCCCTCTTTCTCGAATTCTGCTCCTATTTTACCTACAATGGGAGACTCTGTATCAATGGTCACGAATACGCCAAACGCCAACTGAGTCAACGTGGTATCGGCTATGAAGCACTGGACAACGGCTTTCTCACCTGCGAAGACCTTGAGCAGTTACAGGCGATCTGTGATGGACTTGGCCCAGCCAAGATCGATAGTCTGGTACGCAAATGGTTGGCTTCTTGCCCATCCTTTCACGCCGGAAGACCGTGCAGCCGGCTATCGCTATGACATCTCGATTCTGCAAGCGGAGTTCGCCTTGACTCAGGTCTTGGACTGACCGCTCAACGGCCGCATCTTGTTTGAAGATATCATCAGTGAGAATCTGGCTCTTGGGCGTCCGACCAGGTGCAACTCATCTTTGGCCAACGAGTCACCAAACGTACGCCTGGTCGATTTCGCACGCGCATCATCACCCAAGAAGTTACTTCATCCTTGTATGTCGATTAGGAGTCGAACCGCATCAAGCAATATTTCAAGGAGGGCCGTGACCGACACACGGAAACCACTATCAACAATACCTGCGACTTCGCCATCGGCAAACGGCTGCCCAATCTAC
Source organism: uncultured Chloroflexia bacterium (assembly GCA_963807905.1). Classification (GTDB taxonomy): domain Bacteria; phylum Chloroflexota; class Anaerolineae; order Caldilineales; family Caldilineaceae; genus JAGRCP01. The sequence continues at coordinate 17,516 of CAWEEJ010000016.1, forward strand.
TGACTCGCGTCAGATCGGTTTCGCAGCCAACCGACGTTGCTGCATGTGCAATGACTCAGCCATGATTGCTCTATCGGCGAAGATGCTTTCCAACGATTGAACCAGCCAGCCGACGTTGACGGCCAACGGGCTGCCGCCTTGCGTTACGCCGACCCAACTGTCCAAGCAATTCTCAGTCTTCCTTTGATGTTTGCTCTGTTGCCCAACGGGTTTCGCAATCGCGACCTGCGCAGCCATCTCGCTGCACTTCTCGGGGAACCACCCGAACAAATGACCCCGGGCCGCATGACCTATCAACTGCGACGACTGCGTCTGCACGGCTTGATCCAACGCATTGATGGCACGCACGCTTATCGACTCACCCTAGACGGCATCCGGGTTGCCTTTTTCTTCAACCGCACCTACTGCCGCATTCTGCGTCCTGGCATGGCCTTCATTATGCCTGCCGCACCCGATCTCGATTCGACTCTGCAACATCGCGACCAGCAACTGGACGCGGCTATGGGTTAATGGGTCGATCAGGTTATGCTTGCTGTATGAAAATTTGATTTATTCTCAATGATTTTTCTGTAATAAGTTATCCAAATCAACCCCTAGCAGTCCCCTGCATCATGCGCACTGTTCCGACCCAGCCCTTACCGACCTGCAGTCCAAATTGTTCACAGTAATAATCGTTGAGTCCAGCAGATAGATACCACGTCCGCCCATCATGCACCATGACAGCCACAAAGCATGCCTTACCACTCCGCATTCCCCACTCCCCACTCTGCACTCGACCGACTTGGCGCCCCACTTGCCCGGTGCTACACTGGCGCGATGAGACGCGGACTCTTCTGGTTGATCACGGGGGGGATGCTGGTGGGTGGGCTGGCGTTGCTTGGCTATCTGCTCCTCAGCGTTCCGCCAACCGACAGCAATGGCGCGCTGGACGTTCCGGCCGTCGTGCTCTTCTTCATCGGCCTGGGGCTGGCGGGGGCCGGCTTTGGCAGTCTGGTCGCAGCGATTTTGCAGCGGCAGTGGCCGGCCCTTGCCGGCGGCGCTGCCGACCATGGGCCAGCCTGGGGCGTGGCCCTGCGCCAGGGCGTGCTCTTTGCGGCCGCCCTGCTGGTGCTGGCGGGGCTGGCCCTGTTTCAGCAGCTCGACTTTGCCTTTGTGGCGGTTACGCTGGTGATGGTGGGCCTGGTTGAGGCCTTTATCCAAAGCCGCGGCTGAATAGAACGCGGATCAGGCGGGTCGGACGGATATTCTCGGGTCAATCTGGCTTTTGTCCGCCAGAATCAGGCCGGTCCGACCAGCCCGCGTTTTATCAGGTGATCGACGAAGCAGTTATCACGAGACGAGAGAACCGACCATGACGTTTGGACATCCCACGCTTTCCTATGCTGACGCGCTGGCGGCAGTCGGCATCGATCCCGCAGCCGGCAGCCAGCTGGTGCCGGCAACGCGCATCGCGGCGCAACATCACCCGCTGGTCGACGTAGGCCTGCCGCTGCTCATCACCCAATTCGATGATTATGCACTTGCACCCCGCCTGAAGGCCACGCTGGCGAACGCCTATCCCGACAATCACCCGGTGACGCTCTTTCACACGTCGGCCGGCCCGGCAGCGGGCCAGACCGAACTGCCGCTTATGGAGTTGGACCAGCTGCCTCCAGCCACTGTGCCGACCATGCTCTACCTGCCGCCGCTGGAAAAGGCCAGCTTCACCGACCTCCAGGAAATCGTCGCCCATCTGCGTGCGCCCGACGGCTGTCCGTGGGATCGGAAGCAAACGCTGGCCTCGCTGCGCGAAGATTTACTGGGCGAGACGATCGAAGCCATCGAAGCCATCGACGCCGAGCAGGACGCAATGCCCGAGGGTGGCGACAACAGCGCCCACATCGCCGAAGAGCTGGGCGACGTGCTCCTGCTCGTTACCATGCTGACCCAGATTGCCACGGAGGAGCGGCGCTTCAAGATGGGCGACGTGATCCATCACATCGTCACCAAGCTCATCCGCCGCCATCCCCACGTCTTCGGCAGCGCCGATGTCGACGGCATCGACCAGATCTGGGCCAATTGGGACGCGATCAAAGCACAGGAAAAGGCCGACAAAGGACTGCCGGCAAGCAACCCCCTCGACGACGTGCCCGAGCGGCTCCCCGCGCTGGAGAAGGCGCGCGTGCTCCAGTCCAAGGCGGCCAAGCTCGGCCTGCTGGATCGGGCCGCGTTGGCCCAGGCCAACGCGCAGCTGGTCGCGCTTGCGGGCGATGCCCCTGACGAGCGCGCAATCGGCGAGTTGCTGTGGCAACTCGTCGCGTTGGCCAAGGAGCAAGACGTCAACGCGGAAAACGTGCTGCGGGCGCACACCGTGCGTTTTCGACGGGCAGTGGCCAGCAGCGAATAATGGCGCCCGGGGCCAACTGCACTCGGGACTGGCACTCCCCGGCCAGGGCATGGATGCCCGACGAGACGGGCCTTGAGCGCCCAGATTGTTCCGGCGCGCTTTCATCCTCCGCTGCATTGATCCCCTAGACTCACCCACTCCCCAAACTTTATGTTGACACAATTGGGTTTTTTATGTAGACTGACAGACAGTTGGTTATGTAGACTATCTACAGCAAGCAAGCGATTGAAATTTCTTCACCATGGCATGCGTCGCTGAGGATCGCATTTCACAACCCCGCCTTGACCGGCCAGCCCCCCAGATTTCACACCTACGGCAGGCTACTGCCAACCGTCCCATCAAGCCAGAAGGACAACACTGTGAAACTTGAAGACAGCCTCTTTCGACGCGTCTATGACGCCCTGCTCGACGCCTTTGACGAGGCCGAGCTGAGAATCATGCTGCAGCTTTATCTTGGGCGGGATCTATACCGCATCACCAGCGGCAATCAGTTTCGAGAGCGGGTAATCAGCCTGATTCGCTGGGCTGAGCGAACCGAGCGGGTGACGAAGCTAGTTGAAAGCGCCCACACCCACAACCCTGACAATCGACTCCTTCGGCGCGTCAAGCTAGAAGTCGATCACTTCGGTGAGGTTGTTGATCCGCTGTTGTCCAACAATGAACCCGTTATCTCAGATTACATCACCCGCAGCGAGCCCTTTGGCCCGATTGATTCAGGCGAAATCAAAGGCGTCGAGATGCGCGAGCGACTCTTTGATCAGCACAACGAACTCTTCCGCCACCTGCAGGATCGCCCATCGATCATCATGGGCCGCAAAGGCTCGGGCAAGACGGCCTACCTCAACAGCGTCTACTTCGACGGCAAATATGACCACATTGTCGAGCTGGGAACGTCCTCAGCGCTGCAAAAAGTCGTCGAAGCGGTGCAACGCTGTACCGAGGGCGTCGCCTTTGCCGAAACAGTTGCTGAGCTTTGGGAGCAATTTCTATGGGTGGGTGTGCTGGTGGGTCTGCGCAATAGAATCACAGATGCAGAAGTCAGCGAAGCAGTCAAAGCCTATCTAACCGAGTTGCACATCGCCGACAGCCAATCGTTCGACGAGGCGCTGCGCGATATGCTCCGGCTCTTTCAAGCAAACGAAGGGGAACTAGATGTTGACCAAATCATCGCCATGATCGAGCGTCCTAGCACGGCATCGGACAACCCGGTTCGTCTCTCAACTACGCGCGGTCTTGTGGAGGCTTGGCTGCGGTCGCAAGGCGAACAAGTTGTGGTGCTGATGGACTCTCTGGACGATTTCCGACTGGACATTGCCTCTGTTTCCCATGCGCTCCAGGGATTGTTGAAGTGCATCGGCCAATTCAATGACGCCAATGCCGTTGTCGACATTCGTTTCTGCTTACCGTCAGAGCTCTACCATCGCTTTCTGGACCTCTCATCCAATCCCAACAAGGACTTTCGCCGTCACCTCGTTTTGCACTGGACGGCCGCAGAGCTCATCCTCATGAGCGCCCAACGGCTGGCCATCTTCCTGCAGTACTATGAGCCCGAAACCTATCAGCGGATGCGTGCGCAAACGCCGGATACGCGTTCGGAAGCCATCGCGCTCTTTGCTGAGGTGCTGCCGCCGACAATTTCCGGCGAAGGCGGCATGGACGAGCCGAGCATCTCCTACATCCACCGCCACACGCAGTTGCTGCCCCGTCACCTGCTCATCCTGCTCAACGCAATCTTTTCACGACATCAGAGCAACGGCAATCAACGTTACTTGATCAATCAGGAGGAAGTCAAGCAGGGTATCGACGCCCAGGCCGCTCTACTCGTGCGCGAAATTTTCAGTGCGTTCCAGAACGTCTACCCCAATGCCCGTGACGTGTGCAAGCGTTGTCTCCCTGAACTGCGTCACGTCTTCTCGCAAGGAGACCTGCAGCGGGTCTTTCGGCGTCACGGCAAGGCCGCAATGGGGACAGACGACTACTTCGAGTTCCGCACGCTGTTGATCGAAATCGGTGCGGTTGGTGCGGTGCGCGAGAAGACCGAGCGCTACATCGTCGGCGAGTTCGAATACACCGTGCCTGACCGCCTGATCTTCAGTGCGGATGACGAACTCTGCATTCACCCACTGTTCTCCAACGTCTTCTACACCCAAATGAGTGACAGCCTACCCGTTTATCCAAAAGGCACAAGCATTGACGCGCCGGATATGCGTTGCCTATAGTGGCGACAGCATGAAAAGGCCGCCCGGTTTGTTGCTTGGAGTCGGGCTATAGTACACTGGTTCTTGACAGATTGATCTTACGCCCGTAGCTCAATGGATAGAGTACCTGACTTCGAATCAGGTGGTTGGGGGTTCGAGTCCCTCCGGGCGTGCCACTTCCCCAGGAAACGCACAACCTTCGTCTGAGTGCTAACGACACGGTTGTTCAAGCACACACAAACGAGCGGTGCTCTTCTTCACCAGAGGAGCGCCGTTCGTTTTGTTTTTGCCGAGTTTTGATGCTGATCCCCCCCGCTCGTGCACAATGGGCAAATAACCATACGCATGGCAAGGCCGGTATTGGCTCCCCCGCCCCGCAATCCTTGGCTTAGCTTTCCCACAAGTCGGCAGAGACGGCGCAACGGGCCAACCGTGGCGTTCGGGTGCGAGCCCGCCGGGCATGAATGCCCTCGCTAGCAAACGGCGCCTCATTAAGTGAGGCTGGGTCGTCAACAGAAAAGTCCCATTTGATGAGGCGCAGCAGGCTGGCCCACGGCATTTATGCCTGGGCGGTCGCCTCATGACGAGTCTCACGCCAGCCGTTCTCACTGGCCACATAGACGCCCCAACTTTCGAGCAGTTCATCAATCTTCCACGCCCCATGACGCATGGCCGACCAACTGCGTCGGATCTCGGCCGCGCTCAATCCGCTCAGTTGTAACGCCGGAAAGATCGCACCAAGGCTTGATAGAAAGGCACCGCTTACCATAGCCCACAGCAGATTGGCCAATCCCAGATTTATCGACCCGTCCCTGACACGGCCCAGGACGATTGCGGCTACCCAAAGCTCTGAGGGCAGTGCCGGGGACGTTTCCGTTTAGTCCCGCGCCTCACCTCGTGCTCCTTTGCACCAAGCAAACAGATACTGCCAGTGCCGTAGCAGGAGGTAGCATACGTTTTATCCACAGATTGTTGACAGCGCACCTACGGCAGGCGCCGTGGCATTGAACGATCGCGGGGCCGGTGTTAGAATCAGCAAGACGGTCATCGTCATTCTTCACGCGCCGTTCATCCAACGTTTACACGCCGGCGCGACAATCAACAGCCTGTCCACCCCGTCCCTCCGCCCGGCGCCCCCGACCCATATCAGGCACGATTAGCACACCAGTCACGGCGAAGCGATCCAATCCATCAAACGTCTACGTCATCCGCCCACCCTGCACCAAGGAGCAAACGATCTCATGTTCACCTTGCGCCGCATCCTCCACTTGTTGCCCGTGCTCGGCCTCGGCCTGCTGCTCTGCGCCGGCGTCGCCCTGGCCGGCGGCGTGCCAGACTCGACAACGGTCACAGGTCAGCCCCTGCCCCTGCAAGAAGGGTTCGATGACTGCCGGCTGACCGACTGGTCGATCATCAGCGTTGATGAAGACACGGAGAATACCTGGACTTGTTTCGCAGAGTTCAGCAATATTTCGGCCAATGGCTTCGACAATGACGCGCCGGCTGACGAATGGCTCATCACGCCGGCGCTGAATCTGGATGCACAGGAGAATGATGCCTTGAGCTTCCGCACCCAGACGCGCTACATGGATGCAGGCCTTCCCTACCCACAGCTCCGCGTGCTCTATTCGCAAGACTTCGACCCGGTTGCAGACAGTGAGGATCCCGCGGCAGCCACCTGGACCGAATTGACTGATCTCACGCTCTCGGCCGAAGATTCCGGCACCTACACGGAGTCGGGAATCGTCGATCTTTCTGCAATCGAGGGCGAAAGCGTCTATATCGCCTTCCACTATCGCTCCTCAGGCACGGAGAGCGGGACCTCGGCCCTATGGCGGCTGGACGATGTTTACGTGCGCGAATACCTGCCGCTTGAGATGGGCGCCTGCGGCGATCCCGCAACCCTGATTAGCGCCATCCAGGACAGTGGAGCAGCCAGCCCCGAGACCGGCAACGAGCATGTGATCGAGGGCGTGGTCGTGGGTGACTTCCAGTCGGTACCGGGCAATCGCGGCCTGCGCGGCTTCTTCGTTCAAGAGGAAGACGCCGATCAGGATGGCGACGATGCGACATCGGAAGGAATCTTTGTCTTTGATGCCGGTGACGAATTGGCGGTCGACGTCTCCCTGGGCGAAACAGTGCGTGTGGCCGGGACCGTGGCGGAATTTGACGACCGTACAACCGGCGACGCGACGCTCACCCAACTGGTCGCCCCCATGGTGATCTCCTGTTCTGATGCCGGCGAAGAACCGCTGCCGAGCGCCGGCGTGCTATCGCTGCCCGAGACCGTCGACGGCGAACTGGAGCGCTTCGAGGGCATGCGCGTCCGGGTCGACGGCCCCCTGACGATTTCACAGAATTTCTTTATCGGCCGCTATGGTCAGCTAACGCTATCGGCCGGTGATCGCCTCTATCAGCCCACCAACCTGGCCCGCCCTGATTCGGCCGAAATTGAGACGATCATCGACCGCAATGCGCGCAGTCTGCTAATCTTGGATGACGGGCTGGCGTCAAGCCGCTGTGGCGACAACCCGGACCCGGTCCCCTACCTGGGCGCCCCGCCGCCCGCAGTGATCCGCGCCGGTGACACCATCTCCGACGTGATCGGCGTGCTGGACTATGGCCAAATCAACGCCGGCTCCACCGGTTCCTGCGCCAGCCAGGCCACGCGCTTCGCCGGCGACTACCGCCTGCATCCGACGACCACGCCCACCTTCATCAGCACCAACCCGCGTACGGAGGCGCCCGCAGAGATTGGCGGTGACATCCGCGTGGCCAGCTTCAACGTGCTCAACTACTTCAACGGCGAGCCGCGCGGCGCCTTTCCCACCTCGCGCGGCGCCGATACGCCCGAAGAGCTGACGCGCCAGACCGCCAAGCTAACGGCAGCGATCCTTGCCCTCGATGCGGACGTGCTGGGGCTGATGGAGCTGGAAAATGACTTCGCCGACGGCCCGGATAGCGCCGCGGCCGATCTTGTTGCCGCCCTCAACGCCGCGGCAGACGCGGAACTCTATGCCTACGTCGATCCCGGCGCCAATGTGGGCACAGACGAGATTGCGGTGGGCTTTCTCTACAAACCGGGCGTGATCACGCCGGTCGGGCCACCGGCGATCCTGGACGATCCGTCATTCACCGATCCCAACGAAAGCGGACAGGACAAGAATCGACCGGCGCTGGCCCAGACCTTTACCGTCTCGGCCGAAGAGAATCCCAGCGCGGGCGAGTCATTCACGGCGGTCGTCAATCACTTCAAGTCCAAGGGTTCCGACTGCGGCGGCGCGCCCGACGATGATCTGCTACAGGGCAACTGCAACGGCACGCGCACTGCTGCCGCGGCCGCGCTCAGCGAATGGCTGGCCACCGATCCCACCGCCAGCGAAGATCCCGACCTGCTCATCCTGGGCGATCTCAACGCTTATGCCAAGGAGGACCCGGTGACCACGCTGGAGGCGGCCGGTTTCTTCAATCTCGTCGCCTATCACGGCGGCGCAACGGCCTATTCCTATATCTTCGACGGCCAGTCCGGCTATCTCGACCATGCGCTGGCCGGGCTTTCGCTTATGCCCCACATCAGCGGCGTGACCGAATGGCACATCAACACGGATGAGCCGCCCGTGATCGACTATGACGAAGACTTCAATCCGCCCGGCTACTTCAGCCCCGACCCGTTCCGCGCGTCGGACCACGACCCGGTCCTCGTGGGCCTCACGCTTGCCGAGTCGGCGCTGGAGCCGTCGATCTATCTGCCGATAATCGTTGCGGAGTAACCCGATGGGCCGCGGATCTACGCGGATCCGGCGGATCTGGGCAGATCAATCCAAAAAAATCCGCGATAATCCGCTACATCCGGCTCTTTCCGCGGCCCATCGTAGACAGATTACGAATTCCCGACGTGCTACTGCGTGCCGGTTGACCGATCTTGGGCCGGTCAGTTACACTCACTCGTAACCGCTCAGGCGATTCGTTGTACCCTCTCTCCCGTTGGGGAGTATGTGGAAAGGATATGCGCATGCGCTCATCTTTGCGAGGTCTGACGACAGCACTCTGCGTGTTGGCGTTTGTTATAACAGCTGGATCGATTCAAGCCGCGCCCGCAGCGCAAAGTGCGGAGACGATCGTCGATCTCGTTGCCAACGACGATGAGCTGGCGACGCTGAGCGGCGTGCTCATGGCCGCCGGGCAGATCAGCACGCTAGGGAGCGAGGGTCCCTACACCCTCTTTGCGCCAAGCCAGGCTGCCTTTGCAGCGCTGAGCGAAGCTGAGTTTGAAGCGCTGCTGCTTGATCCTGAAGGCGCGCTCACCGAAACCCTCCAATTTCACATTGTGCCTGGCAGGTTGACTGTGGCAGATCTGGTTGATGGCTTGGAGCTGGAGAATCTGGCCGGCGCACCGCTGTATGTCACGGTCGATGGCGATGCAATCCAGGTCAACGGCACGCCGCTCGTCCGCAGCGATATCGTGGCCGCCAATGGCGTGATCCAGGTCGTCGACAGTTTGCTACAGGCCGGCGAGGCGCCGGTTGCAGCAGAGGCAGTGGCAGACGAGGCACGCGGCTGACGAAGCCGCAACTGACGATGCCGCAACTGACGAAACCACTACCGACGATGCCGCTACTGACGAAGCCGCTACTGACGAGACCGCAACCGACGAAGCCGCAGCTGACGAGACCGCAACCGACGAAACCACTACCGACGAGACGGCCACTGACGAAGCCGCAACTGATGCTGAAGAAATAGCCGTCGTTGCGCCGGCTGCCGTGGCAGAGGCGCAGGCAGAACAATCGAGCAACGATGGGGATGGACTGCCCTGGTGGCTCTGGCTTCTGCTGGCCTTGCTCGTCTTTGGTTTGCTCTACTGGTTCCTCGCTCGCCGCAAGGCGCCCGAGGCGCCGGCGCAGCCTGATGTGACGCTTCCAACCGATTCAGTCGAGGCCGCGGTTCCGGCGGTCAGGACGGAGCCGGTTGAGCCCAAAGTCGACGCCGACACAGCAACGCAGATTGACACAGCAACCGACGAAATGGACGCGGCGCCTGATATTGTCGTTGTCGAGCAGACCGACCTCGCGGAGGCAGACCGTGCGACCGTGGCGCCTGCTGCGATTACGGCAAGCGAAGTTCCAAGCGTGGATGAGTCCTCCGTGGCCAGTGGCGTCGTCGAAGAGGCTGTTGCCGACGAAAGAGCGGTCGACGAAACGGACGGCGTGGAAGCCAGCGCGGCGCACCCGTCAACATCAGATTCCGCCGTCGCCGCTACGGTCACGGATGAGCTGACCGACGCAGACATAGACGACGCGGCTCCTCCGCCGGCGGCCAAAGTGACCGGCATCGCGGCCGCTGCGGGCACCGCGTCGCCGGCCAAGCCGGCTGCACCAGATGAACCGTCCGATCCCGACGTTTGGGACGCGGACAATCATCCCGACGATCTGACCCAAATTCTCGGCATCGGTCGCGTTTATGAGAAGCGGCTCTACGCTGCCGGCATTGCCACCTGGGATCAAGTGGCCGCCACCAGCGTGGACGAATTGGAACAGGCGACCCAGGCGGTGGCGGGGGCCAATGCTGCAGGCTGGCCAAGCCAGGCACAGGAACTGGCGGCAGCCAACGATCGCGTCGGCGCTCGCTACGCAGGTCCCACGCCGCAGCAGCTCAGCCTCATTCCCGGTATCGGTGAACAGACCGAGCAGACGCTCTACAAGCAAGGCATTACCACCTACGCACGACTGGCCACGCTCACGCCCGCGCAGCTTGCGGAGCTACTGCCCGAGGCCGATTCCGAAGCAGATTACCGCGCTGGATTGCCGTAGCGCAAATGCGCAGCTGAGTGAGCTATGGGGTGAAGATGATGACCATGCCGCTCACACGAGCTGGGGCGTTTCGCGAGCGAGCCCGCCGGGCATGAATGCCCTCGCTAGCAAACGGCGCCTCAGTAAGTGAGGCTGGGTCGTCGACAGAAAAGTCCCATTTGATGGGACGCAGCAGGCTAGCTCACGGCATTCATGCCTGGGCAGGTGGCCATAACGAAAGGCGCAGCATTAACGGCACACTGCAAAAAAGAGCGATAGCGTTCGCGCGCTGGATTGCCGTAGCGCAAATGCGCAGCTGAGTCGAGCTATGGGGTGAAGATGATGACCATGCCGCTCACGCGGAGCTGAGGCGTTCGCGAGCGAGCCCGCCGGGCATGAATGCCTTCGCTAGCAAACGGCGATTCAGTAAGTGAGGCTGGGTCGTCGACAGAGGAAGTCCCATTTGATGGGACGCAGCAGGCTAGCCCATGGCATTCATGCCTGGACGGGTCGGCCATAACGAACGGCGCAGCATTAACGGCACACTGCAAAAAAGAGCGATAGCGTTCGCCGCGCTGGATTGCCGTAGCGCAAATGCGCAGCTGAGTGAGCTATGGGGTGAAGATGATGACCATGTAGCTCATCGCGGCAAGAAAAAACCGCTGCCCCAAAAAGAAGAACGCTTAGCAAAAAATGGAGAATGGTGAATGAGTGTAGT
>CAWEEJ010000017.1:0-232237 GCA_963807905.1 uncultured Chloroflexia bacterium
ACCAGTTGACGATTGTTGATTGATCACGGCATCTCGGGCGTGATGGCGTTTTCGTGGGCGATGCGGCTGTACAATGCTGCGCTTGGTCGCGGGCGTCGCGCTTGGGTTACCGGGTCTAGCTCAATAAGGCCGAAGCGGAGTCCCCAGCCCTCGGTCCATTCAAAGTTATCCACGAGCGTCCAATGGAAATAGCCACGCACGTCACAGCCATCTTCGATGGCGCGGTGGAGCGCTTGCAGGTGGCCCAACAGCCAGTGCGGCCGTTGATCGTCGTCATGGTCGGGCAGCCCATTCTCCGTGACATAGATTGGCTTGCCAAATGCGCTGACTTCCTGGCAGATTTGATAAAGACCCTGGGGCCAATATTCGCTGTAGGGCCCATGCTGACCGTAATCCGAATACTCTCCCCGGGGCGAGAACAACTCCGTGCCAAAAAGTTTGAGCGGGTTTGGCGTAAAGCGCACCAGATTGTGCGAATAGTAGTTGATGGCCGTGAAGTCAAAGGAATCAGCAAGCTGCGGATCAAATTCGCCGACGCCCAACGGCGGGCGAAGCCTGCCATCCACCGTCGCCATGAACCAAACGTGCTCGAAGAGATAGCGCTTGAGGCCGGCCGCATAGCGATCCAGCGGATTGTCGGGGCGCAGACCGTGAAAGAGACCGATCGCTTTGGCATAGCTCACTTCGGCGTGAGGCTGGACGGTGTGAATGGCGTGGTAGGCCGCGGCGTGGGCCTTGAGGAGGTGGCGAAAGACCCGGAGCGCTGCGATCGCATCACGTTTTTGCGGCGGCCAGATGCCGCGAAACCAGCCCTGGGCCAATCCGATCAACGGTTCATTGAACGTCAGCCACCAGTCGCAGAGATCGCCGAGCGTTTGGGTGACGTACCGGACATAGTGTTGAAAGCGTGCGGGACTCTGAGCGTTCTCCCATCCGCCTTGCGCATGGAACCAGTAGGGATCGGTGAAGTGATGACAGCAGACCATCGGGCGCAGACCCCGGTAGCGCAAGCCGCCGATCATTGCCCGGTAGCGGTCGATGGCGGCGTGGTCAAACTCACCCGGTCGCGGCTCGATGCGACTCCATTCCAGGCTGAGGCGATGCGTGTTCAAACCGAGCGCCTGCATGCGGTCGAAGTCCTGCTCGGCATTGCGCCACCAGTCGCAGGCCAGGCCGCTGCGGTCGCCGCGCCAGATTGCGCCCGACTGCTGCTCGAACGGCCACCACTGGTTGTTGGTGTTGTTGCCCTCCGTTTGATAGGACGATGAAGCTGTTCCCCACCAAAAATCAGGCGGAAAGGGCCGTACACGATCGACGGACGCAGGATCCCCTGCCCGACCTTTAGTCGACATAATGTTTGTTTGGCCGGTCAATGACCTGCACGTCGGGTGGCGATTGGCCATAGAAGACAAGCGCAACGCCTGCGTCGTGCATAAATGTGCGCGAGGCTTCATCCGGATAATCGCCGGCGTAGATCACCTGCCGGATACCGGCATTGATGATCATCTTGGCACAGGTCAGGCAGGGCTGGTGGGTGACGTAAGCGGTGGCGCCCTGGATGCTGACGCCGTGAAGCGCCGCCTGGATAATAGCGTTCTGCTCGGCGTGTAGGGTTCGCACGCAATGACCGTCAATCATGAGGTGACCGACGTCGTCACAGTGGGGCAGTCCGGCCGGCGAACCGTTATAGCCCGTCGTCAGAATGCGTCGATCGCGTACCAGAACTGCGCCAACGTGTGCTCGATCGCACGTGCTGCGCTGCGCCACGGTGAAGGCGATTTGCATGAAGTATTCATCCCAAGACGGGCGAAGATTAGTTGACATAAGTGTTGTTTGCGCTGGGCTGTACGGTGAGTAGCGGACAGCTTATGCTGTCATGGATGAGCGGGCGGCATCCTGCACGGCCGGGCCTTCGACCAGCAGGTCGGCCAGGATGCGCTGCGCTGTATTCTGATCGGCACAGGCGATGTAGATCGTCTCGCGCAGAACTTGTTCTTTGCTACGTCCTGGCTTGACATAGCTGAAGTCATACTCAACCGCGATTGCGGGCGAGGCTTGACGATTGTAGTGGAGCATGCCGTAGCGCACGCTGTGCATCAGCGCCGGCGTGAAGAAGGCGTACCACATGCCGGTTTGCTCGGGCGGCCAGGTGGCGACGCGCAGAAAGGCGGAAGACCGTACCAGGCAGAGCAAGGCGTGCTCGCGCGTGGAAAATGTCCGGTAATAGCCGGGCAGGTAGGTATAGCGCGCATACTGGCCCTCAACCGAGAAGTGACCCGTTGCGTAAATGGGCAACTTGTCACTCGGACGGAGCTTCTGCGGCGATACCGCGGGCAGAGCCTCTTCTTGAAAACGAACAAAATCGCGCCGGCGCCACACTCGTACGCTAACAATCAGGGCAATGGCCGCAAGCGCAAGCGCGCCGCTGAGCCACCACAGACGGAACACCAGCAGGCCTACGGCCCCAGCAATCAGCCCCATATTGAGCCAACGCGTTAGCCGTATGGCGCCGACTTCATGACGATATGCATTGTAGAGGAAGCTCGAAAAGGAATCGGCCTGTGCGTCGGACGGAAAGACCGTGCGCTTGCGGTTGGCGCGGATCACCTCGGCCGGCGCTTCCAGTCCTGCCTGGATATGAAAGGCTCCGCCATTCTGCGACGGAGCCTTGACATGATCCGGTCCATGACCGTTATGACCGGGTTGAATTTCGGGAAAGGACATGAGCCTCGCGTTGGTCTCTTATGCCGGGGCCGGTAAGGTGCCGCCCAAATCGGGTTCGGAATCACTGCGCGTCTTCTCGTCTCGGCGAGGTTCGCTGAGCGTTGACGGCTGCTCGGTCGACGGCGCCTCGGACGCAATCCGGCGCTCTTCAAAGGGATCTTCGCCATCCATGGCTGCAGCAAACTCATCGCCGCTGATCGTCTCAAACTCCAGCAACGCCTGGGCCACCAGCTCTAGCTTGTCCCAATGTGTCTCCAGTACCTGATGGGTACGGCGATAGGCCTCATCCACCAGGCGACTCACTTCTTCATCAATTTCCTGCGCAACCTTGTCGCTGTAATTGCGCTGTTCGCTAATCGCACGCCCCAGAAACATCATTTCATCGCGCTGGCCATATTGAATCGGTCCCAGCTTTTCGCTCATGCCCAGCTGGGTGATCATGGCTCGGGCTACGTTGGTCACCCGCTCCAGGTCGCTGGCCGCACCGTTGGTAATATCGCCAAACTTGATCTCTTCGGCTACGCGACCGCCCAACGCCGTCACCAGATCTGAGAGGAAGCGATTCTTTGTGCTTAGCTTGTTGTCCTCTTCGGGCAGCAGCTGCGCATGACCCAAGGACTGGCCGCGCGAGATGATTGTGATCTTATGGACCCGGTCATAATCAGGCTGAAAGTGAGCGGCGATGGCGTGGCCTGCCTCATGGTAGGCCACAATTTCTTTTTCTTTGAGCGTGATGAGTCGACTGCGGCGTTCAGGACCCATGCGCACGCGATCAATGGCTTCTTCAAATTCATCCATGCCGATCGAGCGACGATTGCGCCGGGCGGAGAGAATGGCTGCCTCATTGACCAGATTTTCAATATCGGCGCCGGCAAAGCCTGGCGTTTGCTTGGCGATCACATCGAGGTCGACGTTGGTCGCCAGCGGCTTGCCGCGCACATGCACGTCAAGAATCTGGCGTCGCCCCTTGACATCGGGCGCATCCATGACGACGCGACGGTCAAAGCGTCCCGGCCGCAGCAAGGCCGGATCGAGGATGTCGGGCCGGTTGGTGGCAGCAATGATGACGATATTCGTATCTGTATCAAAGCCGTCCATCTCGACCAAAATCTGGTTGAGGGTCTGCTCGCGCTCGTCGTGGGAACCGCCCATGCCTGCACCGCGATGGCGGCCGACTGCATCTATTTCATCCACAAAAATAATCGATGGCGAGTTGGTTTTGGCCTGCTCAAAGAGATCGCGCACGCGGCTGGCGCCTACGCCCACAAACATCTCGACAAATTCAGAGCCCGAAATACTGAAGAAGGGCACGCCGGCCTCGCCCGAAACGGCCTTGGCCATGAGCGTCTTGCCGGTGCCGGGGGGACCTACGAGCAGCACGCCCTTCGGGATCCGTGCGCCCAGCGCTGCAAATTTCTCCGGCTCCTTAAGGAACTCCACAATTTCTTGAAGCTCTTGCTTCGACTCTTCGTTGCCGGCAACGTCATCAAAGGTGACGGTCGGCGTATCGCCGGTGAACATGCGGGCGCGGCTCTTGCCAAAGCTGAAAGCCTGGTTGCCGCTTCCCTGCGCCTGACGCATGATGAAGAAGAAGAAGCCACCCAGGAGTAGAACCGAGAGCAGCGTCGGCAGCAGGCCGCCCCAGTTGTCCCACGGTGTCGGTGAGGCCACACCGACCACGACCGCTTCCATTTGTTCGGCTGTTACGCCCAGATCGGTCAGGGTTTCGATGAGTCCGGCATCGGTTTCCTTACGTGACTGGACAACTTCGCCATCCCGCATCGTAACCTGGATGCGATCATCCTTGACGCTGAGTTCCTCGATCTCGCCGCTGCGCAGCATTTCAGCGACATCACCCAGCGGAACGGTTGGGATATTTGAACTGGGCCTGCGTTCCAGCGCCGTGTACAGAAAGATACCCAGGACAATGAGCAGTACGGCATAAATGATGCCGTTGCGAACACGCTTAGAGTTCATAAAACGATCCGAATACTCTTTTCCTACAGTACGTCGGTCAACATTTCGGTCAACATTGCGGAAAACCTCAGTTGCCGAACAGTTCGCCCCAGCATCGAATTCTCTGCGACAAACGCCAAAATTTGCGCCATGAAGATGACGCCGTGGGTTCGTGAGTTATTCCGCCAAAGTCTAACATACAGCCGGTTGAGCGTCAAACAAATGAGCTAAATCTATCCCTCGTGCACCCGCTGTATAGCGAATCGCATTGTAGATCAGTCTGCTGATGGTGGCAGTAGGGCCGATTCCAACGTGCGGAGGTGACAAGCGTGCGATTATCATGCCGCCGCTGTCAGCGTGAAGAGTGAGATCTCTGGCCTGCAATTAAAGCGGTAGGGCATTGGCCACATGCCCAGGCCCCGATTGGTATAAACTTGACGCCGGCCAATCTGGCGCAATCCAATCGGGTAGTGTTGTCCGCCGTATGGCAAGATCAGGGCGCGGGAACCGTTGCCGTCGGGTCCGGGCCCCAGCGTGGGCACACGCACCTGACCGCCATGGGAATGGCCGCTAAACTGCACCGCAACAGGCGCATCGTGCTTGACGACATAGTCAAAATAGTCCGGCTCATGCGCCATGAGCAACGTGGTGGCATCTGCGGGCACATCGCGTAGCGCGGCGTGCAGATCCGGCTGGCCGGCCCAAATATCGTCAACACCGGCCAGCCACAGATCGTCCGACAGCGGCAGCGATTGGTTGACCAGCAGCGTGACCGGGGTCTCTTGCAGCGCGGCGAGCAGGACGTCGCGACCGCCCCAAACGTCGTGATTGCCATGGATGGCGAAGGCCGGCGCTTCCAGCTCGCGCAAGGGCTCGATAAGGCCAGCCGCATGCTCATCGCCGCCGGTGAAGAAATCACCTGTGAGCATGACCCAATCGGGCGCGAGTCGATTCACTTCAGCGACCGCATGGGCAAGGCGTTCCGGCACAAAGTAGGCGCCAAGGTGAATGTCCGAGAGCTGGGCGATGCGTTTTCCATGCAGCTTCTCGGGAAGTCCTGGCACGTGCAGCGGAATCGTTTCAACATCAAGCCAATGCGGTTCCACAGCGCGAACATAGGCGAATGCGCCGGCGCCAGCCAGGCTCACGCCGGCCGCAATCTGGAGAAAACTTCGTCTTGAAAATGAAGGAGCTGTCATAGCTAGAAAACGTTGGCTGTGAACGCTCAGTTCCCGCCCTTCGGCTGCCATCGCAGCAGCCGCATGCCGTTGAGCGTGACCAGCAGCGCCGTCCCCACATCGGCGAGGACGGCCATCCACATAGTGCCCAGTCCCATGATCACCAGCACCATAAAGAGCAGCTTGATGCCAATGCTAAAGGCGATGTTGAACCAAATGGTGTGGCGCGTGGCCCGACTCAACTGATAGACATAAGGTAGGCGGCCCATATCATCGTTCATGAGCACGATGTCGGCGCTCTCCATGGCCTGGCCCGTGCCGCCCTGGGCGCCGCCAATGGCAATGCCCACCTCCGCAGCAGCCAGCGCCGGCGCGTCGTTGATGCCGTCGCCGACCATGGCGACCGCGCCGTATTGCTCCCGCAACGCTGCAACGGCATCCAGTTTCTGGGCCGGCAGCAGCCCGGCTCGCACGTCGGTCACGCCCACTTCGTCGGCGATGACGGCTGCGGTGGCCGGATCGTCACCCGTGAGCATGACGATGTGCTCTACGCCGGCCGCGTGCAGGTCGCCAATCGCGGTAGCGCTCGACGCGCGAACGGTGTCACTCACGATAATGGTGCCGCGATACGTATCGTCGACGCTGACCATGACCGGCGTGGCGCCCCGCTCGGCGTCCGCCTGGGCCAGACGGCAGTGCTCGTCGCTATGGGGGACCTCGCGATCGAAATAGCGGTGAGAGCCGATAAAGATCGAGGCGCCATTGACCGATCCGCGCACGCCTTCGCCCGCCAGGGCCGTGACGCTTGCTTCCGGCTGATAGCGTAGGGCGATGCCCTGGCTCTGGGCTGCGTTGACAATCGCCCGCCCCAGGGCATGCTCGCTGCGCAGCTCGACCGCGCTCGCCAGCGCGATCAATTCTTCGCACGCAGCACAATCAGCGACGGCCTGCGGTGAGTCGCAGCACGTGTCCGCGCAGCCGCATTCAGCTTGTTCAGCACCCGGGGCGATCAGCGCCAAAATGCCTTCATAGGGCGCTGACCCATTGGCGCTGCAGTTCACGGCGCGCACCGCTTCCACGGCAGGCTGGCCGTAGGTGATCGTGCCCGTCTTGTCCATTGCCACCGCGTTGACGCCAGCCAGCGCTTCCATGTAGACACCGCCTTTGATCAGCACGCCATGCCGCGCGGCGTTGCTGATTGCACTGATTACCGTCACCGGCGTGCTGATGACAAGCGCGCAGGGACAGGCCACCACGAGCAGCGTCAGTCCTCGGTAGAGCCAGCCAAAAGAACCATCAGCCGGGTTCAGGAAGGGCTGGCCGAAAAGAAGAGGCGGAATTGTGGCCACGAGCAGCGCCAGGACCATGACGGCCGGCGTGTAGACAGCTGCGAAGCGGTCAACCAGGCGCTGGGTCGGCGCGCGCTGCTCTTGCGCTTCTTCCACGAGGCGAATCACGCGGCTGATCGTGTTGTCGGCAGCCAAATGGGTGACTTCGATCTCCAGCGCGCCGGTTCCATTGACCGTGCTGGCGAAGACCGGATCGCCGGCTGTCTTTTCAATAAGACGACTCTCGCCGGTGATGGGCGCCTGGTTGACGGTTGAGGAGCCGGTCAAGACCTCACCATCCATGGGAATGCGCTCGCCCGGCTTGACCAAAATGCGCTCGCCGAGCGCCAGGTCATCGACGCTGACGGATTCGCTGCGGCCGTCCGTCAGCCGGGTTGCGGTGTTGGGCACCACTTCCATGAGGCTGCGAATCGAGTGGCGGGCCCGGGCTGCCGTGTACCCCTCCAGCGCCTCGCCGATGGCAAAGAGCACCATCACCATGCCCGCTTCGACGTAGGCGCCGATGAAGACCGCACCGATCGCAGCCACGGTCATGAGCACGTTGATGTTGATTTCGTGGTTGATGCGCAGGGCGCGCCAGGCGCTGCGCGCAACGGGCAGGCCGGCTGCCAGCAGCGCGCCGATGGCCAGCACGTTGACCCACAACGCTTCTTGCCCCATGATCTCGCCGATGATCAGGCCCGGCAAAATCATGACCGCGGCCAGCAGGGCCAGGCGCGTCTCGCGACTCGACCACATATAGTGCAGAAAACTATCCGGTCTGGACGCGGACGGTTTCTCCTGGCCGGCCGCGGACGGTTCCGCAACGTCATAGCCCAGGTCGCGCACTCGTTCAATTATGGCTGGCTCCGCCACGGCGCCATCAACATAGAGCCTGGCGCTGGAAAAACTGACGCGACAGCCTGTCACGCCGTCCAGCCGTCCGACGCCGCGCTCAATTGTCTTGGCGCAGTCCGCACAATCAATGCCTTCAATTTCAAACATCAATGCTTCATTTGTCATGACTAACGCTCATCTTCATGGCTCAACTAGCCCTTGCGCCGGCGTGCAGCCAGGCGCGAGGCAGTCGAACCGATAAATGGAATTTGCAGCACGCCGGCCGTGACTTTATAGAAAAGACCGGGCACAAAGATCACCTCATCCCGCTCCAGCGCATGCAGTGATTGGGCCACAACATCTTGGGCCGATAGCCACATGAAGGCCGGCGAGCGACTCCGATCGAAGCGGGCGTACTCGTTCGTGTCGTGGAACTCCGTCACGGTGTAGCCCGGGCAGAGCGCCTGGACCTGTACGCCCGTGCCGCGCACCTCGTTGGCCAGCGTCTCGCTAAATGCATTGATGTAGGCTTTGGTCGCGCAGTAATTGACGTTGCCGGCCATGCGCGAAAATGCGGCCACCGACGACACGTTGATGATCGCACCGCGACCTCGATCGACCATGCCGGGGAGCGCCGCCTGGCTCAACGCCGCAGTCGCCAGCACGTGAAGCCGCACCATCTCGGCCTGGCGCGCCGGGTCAGCTTTGACCAACCGGCCGACCGTGCCAAAACCGGCATTGTTGACCAAGATCGCAAGATCGTCCATGGTGCGAATGTGCTCTGCGACCTGTGTGATGCCAGTTTCGCTACTCAGGTCGGCGACGAGGACGTCGCTCTCCATGCCATAGCGATCGAGCAGCTCCTGGCGGAGGGCTTCGAGACGCTCGCCCCGGCGCGCCACCAGGGTAACCCGGTAGCCGCCGGCGGCCAACTGGCGGGCAAACTCAGCACCCATGCCCGCGGATGCGCCTGTGACCAGGGCCGAGGCCGTCCGGCCCGGGCGTAGCGGCAAAAAGACTCGGCCCCGCTCACGTCGACTGTTCAAGGCCACGGCTCCGGCCAGTCCGGCAGCAAAGCCGAGCGCCACCATGCGTTGGGGTTTCACGATAACCACGTTCCTTCGTCGTTGCGTTCTGGAAAGCCGGCCCCCGAGGTTGGGCTGCCGGTTCCGGAAATCATGGATGAGTGATGTATGATGGCCCGTATGGTGCGAGAAGCGTGTGCCGGGCCAGATGTCGCTGTCATGCGCAGCACAACAGTTCGTTTTGCCTCTGCAAGGGAGTTTATCATAGGTTGGGGAGAATAGAATGGGACGTTACACACGATTCGGCGCGTTGCTGTTCGCCGCATTGCTCTTGACTGCTTGCTGGTCTTTGAGCTGGCAAGAATTTACCGCGCCGGACGGACGCTTCGAGATCCTCATGCCTGGTGTTCCAGAAATGCAGGTGAACGAGATTCAGAGTGGCTTGGGTCCGTTGACCCAGATCCTCTATATGGTTGACCGCGGCCCGCAGGCGTATATGATCGGTTTCACTGAGTTGGATGAGGCGCTGTTGGCAGAGCAGTCGGCGGACATACTATTAGAAGATGCGGCCGGCCGGGGCGTTGCCGGCGTCGGCGGCGAGGTGCTCGACTATCAAGAGATCGAGTTCGCCGGCTATCCCGGACGTGAATTGCAGATTGAGGTTGCCGACGGCGACGGCGTGATCCAAGCACGCTTCATCCTGGTGGACGATCGTCTCTACCAGATTTCCGCCGTTGTTGCCACCAAGATCGTCGATGAGGCAGTCAACGAACGCTTTCTGGACTCATTTACGCCACTGAAGTAGTAGGTCAGCGTTGATAGCACCAGCAGGCTCATTTTGCGGTAGAATCACCCTGTGTTCGACTCACTCTTGCAGACCAAACTTTATATGCCGCCCATTCGGCCGCATCAGGTCGAGCGGAGGCAGTTGCTGGCAAAGCTGACTGCGCGCCAGCCGGTCAAGCTTGTGCTCGTCTCCGCGCCGGCTGGATACGGTAAGACAACGCTGGTCAGCGCCTGGCTGCAGCATGTGGCGGCAGCGGAGCAGGCGCACGTTTGCTGGCTGGCTGTCGACGAGGATGACAGCGACCCGCGGCAATTCTTCCGCTATTTGGCCGCCGCGGTACGCTCTCTGCCGGGTATTCAAGCGCACCTTCCCCGCCTGCTGCAATCGACTGAGTCTGTCCCGGCCAAGACGTTGATGAAGGCCTTTATCCAGGATACGACCACTGTTGCATGCTCCTTCTACCTGGTGCTCGACGACTATCACGCCCTGGATGCCCCCGCGCTCGACGCAGCGTTGGCGACGCTGCTCGAGCTGATGCCGCCGCAGATGACCTTGGTCCTGACGAGCCGCAGCGATCCGGGTTTTCCGCTTGCACGCCTGCGCGTGCGGGGCGAACTGACCGAGTTGCGTGCGGAGGATTTGCGTTTCAGTCCGGCAGAAGCCGCCCAGTTCCTGCAGCAAACGATGGACCTCACGCTTCTTCCCGAGCAGGTTTCGGCCCTGGAGCGCCGCACCGAAGGCTGGATTGCCGGCCTGCAAATGGCCGCGCTCTCCTTGCAACGCAGGGGGCAGAGCGAGCAAGAGGAGTTTGTCCAGGCCTTTACCGGCGGCCACCGGTTCGTGCTCGACTATCTGGTCGAAGAAGTGCTCTTTGGCCAATCTGAAGACGTACGCACCTTCCTGCTTTCGACCGCAATCCTTGATCGCTTGAACAGTTCGCTCTGTGATGCCGTTACCGGTCGATCCGATAGCCAGGGGCTGTTGGCAACGCTCGAACGGACCAATCTCTTTGTTGTTCCGCTGGACGACCAGCGTCGCTGGTATCGCTATCATCATCTCTTTGCCGATGTCCTGCACGCGCGCGCCCTGCAACAGCAGCCGCAGCAGTTAGCAACGCTGCATCGGCGGGCCAGCGAATGGTATGCCGCGCAGGATGCGTTGCCTGAGGCGGTGCGCCATGCGTTGGCCGCGGAGGATTTTGCACGTGCCGCGGATCTGATTGAGCGGATTCGTCCCCAGATTGACGTCGGATATCAATCCACCATGTGGCTTGGCTGGGTGCAGAAGCTGCCTGATACACTCGTGCGTGCCCGGCCAGTGCTCAGCGTCGGCTATGCGTGGGCGCTCTTGGATTTTGGCGAGATGGCTGCGTGCGCCGTGCGCCTGCGCGATGCAGAAGCGTGGCTAACCGGCGTGACGCCGGCCCCTGCTGCAGAAATGGTCGTGGCCGACGAGAGCCAGTTTGCGACGCTGCCGGCGTCGATCGCCGCGGCCTGGGCCTACCATGACTTGGCGTTGGGGGATGTCGACAGCGCTGTGCAACAGGCTGAACGAGCCTTGGAGTTGGCTCCGCAAACGAGCCTGACCTGGCGCCATGCTGCGGCGCTCTTGGGCCTCACCTACTGGACCAGCGGTGATCTGACCGCGGCTGACCGCGCCTTTAGCGATTTTACGGCGGGCATGTTCGCTGCGGGCAACGTCCAGGATGCCATCAGCGCAACCTATGTTTTGGCCGATATCAAGCAGGCATTGGGGCACCTGCGTGATGCTGCGCGCGTCTATGTTCAGGCGCTGCAACACGCTTCCGCAGCAGGCGACCCGCCGCCGCTGGGTACGGCAGACCTTCACCGTGGTCTGAGTGAGATCTGGCGGGAGGGCAATGAGCTTGAACGGGCGGCGCAGGCGTTGCAAACTGCCGCGACCCTCGGCGAGGCGGACGCCCTGACCGCATGGCAGCACCGCCTTTGCCTGACGAGGGCACGGCTGGCGCAGGCGAGGGGCGATCTGCCCGGCGCGTTCGAATTGCTCGATGCCGCGGAGCACCACTATCTCCCTACGCCCTTGCCCGATTTGCAGCCGGTCGCCGCCTGGCGGGCGCGACTGTGGGCAAGCCAGGGTGATGTGGACGCCGCGTTGGACTGGGCGCGCGCCCACGACCTCGCCGCAGACGATGCGCTCAGCTATCTGCGCGAATTTGAACACATCACCCTGGCGCGTGTCCTGATCGCCCGCTATCGTTGCGACCGGGATGCAGGTGTGCTCCAAACGGTTCAGAGCCTCCTTGAGCGACTCCTTACCGCCGCAGAGGCAGGGGGGCGAAGCGGCAGCGCAATCGAGATTCTGATGTTGCAGGCCCTTACTGACGCCGCACGCGGAGACAGCGCCGCTGCCACGGCTCCCTTTGCTCGCTCCCTGGCCTTGGCAGAACCGGAAGGGTATGTCCGCATCTTTGTCGATGAAGGTGAGCCAATGGCGGAGATGTTGGCGACCGCCGTCGTTGAAGGCGTCATGGTCAATTACGCGCGGCAAGCTGCTCGCCGCATTTGACGCCGATCCTTCCTTGTCTGAGGATGAAGCCCTGAGGCCCCAGCCGCTGGTCGATCCCCTCAGCGCACGCGAACTGGAAATTCTTGCCTTGATCGCTGCCGGACTCAAGAACCAGGAAATTGCCGGGCAGCTCGTCATCAGCCTCAATACCGTCCTCTATCACAACAAGAACATCTATAGTAAGTTGGGCGTCGGCAAGCGCACGCTGGCCGTGGCCAGGGCCCGCGAGCTTGGTCTGCTTTGAAACGAACCAACCGAACCACTTGCTTCTAAATCAACCCACAGTTTTTCCGTCCTCACCTACCACATTCTCGCGACAGCAACTACAGTTTTTTTCTATCCCAACTACTAGTTCTGGTGGGGACTTCCCGCGCCCACTGCCCTATGCTGTCACCATGACACACGAGAACGCAGCACAGAAGCAGTACGAGATCAAAATCTGCGGGCAGTTAGACGATTGCTGGCATGCTTGGTTCGACGGATTCAGCGTCGTCGCGACTGCCGACGGCAATACGTTGCTCCAGGGAAGCGTCCGCGATCAAGCCGCGCTCTACGGTGTTCTGAGAAAAGTCAACAATCTGGGCTTAACGCTGATGGCGGTCAATGTTCGATCGTCTTGAAGCGTGGAGCGGAGACTGTGACCAATCGTTTGGGGATCTACTTTGGAAAGGACATCAAGATGAAATCGTTGCAAAAAGCTGGTGGAGTCGCTGCATTGATCGACGCACTGACATTTATCGTGGCCATTGCCTTACTGGTCATCGTCTTCCTCCCGACGGGCTATGGCGACCTAGCGGTCGACCCGCTGCAGAACGTGGAGTTTCTGGTGGCCAATCAGGCGATTCTATACTTATGGAATTTTGTCGCCTACGTAATTTTCGGGACCTTTCTCGTCGTCGTGGCGCTGGCGCTTTATGCCAGGCTCCAGGAGGGAGCGCCGGCTCTGGCCCAGGTCGCAACGGCATTTGGGCTGATCTGGGCCGGCCTCATGTTCGCCAGCGGCATGGTTGCCAACATTGGCGCCAGCGTGGTGGCCGACGTCTTTGGCCGTGACCCGGCGCAAGCCGGCAGCGTTTGGCTGGCTCTCACCCTTGTCGTTGACGGTCTGGGGGGCGGCAATGAGATTGTGGGCGGTCTGTGGGTCTTGCTCGTCAGTTGGGCCGGCCTGCGCTCAGGCGCCCTGCCACGCGGATTGAACATCTTTGGCCTGATTGTGAGCGCAGCCGGCATCGTGACGCTCGTCCCCGCGCTGACCGATGTGGGCGCAATCTTCGGCCTGGGCAGCATCGTCTGGTTCATCTGGGTGGGGATTGTCCTGCTGCGCAGTGCCCCCGAGGTCGCTGTCGAGTAAAGGCGGAATGTCTGTGCTCAAAGCCCGCACAGCGGCTTAGGATTGATACGGCGGCGCAGCATTCCCATGGGAATGCTGCGCCGCCGCACTCATGAATATGTTTGAATTGGATGGAGAGACATCATGAAGAACGAAGCACTTGCCGAGCAGCCGGGCGCCAGTCGTGCATCCTTTTATCAGAAGAGCGCTGGCGTCTCGCTTGTTTTGCTCCTGGCCACATCTGTTTACACGGCCCTGCGCCTCACTGAAATGGCCGGTGAACAAGCCACTCTGCCAGCGGGCGACGCATTACCCGCAGGTTTCGGCACGCTTGTTGCAGGGATCGTGCTGTTCATCGTCGTCATGGAAATCGTGCTGCAGGCGCTCCTGGCTCTCGGGACCGGCGGAGCAGACGCACCCAGCGATCGCGAAAAAGCCGCTACTCTGAAGGCCCAGCGCCCGGCCTACCTTGTCCTTTTTACCGGCACGCTGGTTGCGCTGGCGAGCCTCTTCCTTTCGACCACACTGTTTGCTGTGGCCGCGCCGCTCTTGATGGCGCTGCTTGTCGCAGAAACCGTAAAAGCCGCCGGACAGCTCTTCTACAGCGCCACTAAATGACATAACGCCCAGCCCCATACGCGAACCCCATGCCTCATACGCGATTCTCCACTCCGCATTCCCCACTCCGCACTCCGCGTCCCGCGCTACGCTGTCTGATGACCTCGTAGAGCAGCAGCGCCGTTGAGGTGGCAAGGTTGAGGCTGTCGATGATCCCGTGCATGGGGATGACAACCCGTTGACCGGCCGCGCTGAGCCAGGCATCGCTCAGGCCCAGGGCTTCGCTGCCCATGGCAATGGCGACCGGGCCGGTCAGTTGAGCATCTGTGTAGAGAAGCGTAGCGTCGGGCGTGGCAGCGACAATGGCGACCCTCCGTTCTTGCAGCCAGGCAATCGCCTCCGCGCTGCTGGCCTCGGCCACAGGCACGCTGAAGAGGGCGCCCAGACTGGCCCGGACCACGTTGGGGTTGTGCAGATCGGTGGCGGGTCGATCCGGCGCATGGCAGACGATGACGCCATCCACTCCCGCCGCGTCGGCCGTGCGCAGGATAGCGCCCAGGTTGCCGGGTTTTTCTACGCCTTCAATGACGGCGTAACAGGGGCTGGGTACAAGGGTCAGGGCTTCCAGCGTGGTCGTGAGGTAGGGGATAACCAGCAGTACGCCGCCACTCTCAGCGCGATAGGCGAGGCGGGCAAAGACCTCCGGCGTAACCTGAAAGAGGCGCGTACGTCCGGCTGCGTCCAGTTCAGCCAAGCGCTGCTGCAGCGCGATGCTTTCAGCGCTCAGAAGCGGCGGACAAAGATAAGCTTCAAGCGGCACGATGCCCTGATGTAGCGCACGGGTACATTCCCGTTCTCCCTCGATCAGGGTAACGCCTCGTTCATCGCGCGTGCGGCGTTTGTTTAGCTTGGCGACCTCCTTGACCCGCTGATTCTGGGGACTGCTAATCTCGGTTAGCATAGGCTATCTGGCTGTTCCCTAGTACATGGCGGCGTAAATACCACGGCGGAAATTCGGCCCTGCACCCTCTGGTAGAAGCCATTGGTTCATTTCGGCCGGGATTTACTGGCCTTTGCTCCTGCGGGCATACTTCTTTTTGTTCTTCTCCAGTGCGCCTGCCCCGGCTTTCGGATCTGGCTCCACATAGTCGGCCAGCCAGCGGGCATAGGTACCCGACGGCAGCGCGCGTTGGCGGCTGTCGCGCACGAGCATCTCACTGCTCTCAAAAGTGCCGCCGCGGCGGCCGACGAGCTCCTCCAGCTGATTCTGCAGCGTCAGGGGCGTAAAGCCAGGCGTATGACAGCTGTAGATCAAAAAGAGCGGGTCGCGTGCCAGGAGCTGACGGCACGCCTCCAGCAGCGGCACGACGTCGTTTTCGATCTTGAAGACTTCGCCCTTGGGACCGCGGCCAAAGGAGGGCGGATCGAGGATGATACCGTGGTAGTGATTGCCCCGCCGCACTTCCCGCTGCACAAACTTGAGTGCGTCATCGACCAGCCAGCGGATCGGGCGCTCGTCCAGTCCGCTCCTTTTGGCGTTCTGGCGCGCCCAGTCGACGACACCCTTGGCCGCGTCGACGTGGACGACGTGGGCCCCCGCCTGGCTGGCAGCCAGAGTGCTGCCACCGGTGTAGGCGAAGAGATTGAGCACGTGAATATTCGCTCCGCCCGTCTTGGCCATACGTGTGCGAATCTGCTCGCGGAGCCACACCCAGTTGTCGATCTGTTCGGGAAAGAGCCCCAAGTGACCAAAATTCGTCAACTTGATGCGAAAGGAGAGACTGCTGTAGAGCAGATCGAATTCGCGCTTGACCTTGTTGCGCCAAACCCACTTGCCGCTGCCCGAACTGTCACGCTCGTAGACCGCGTCGGCCTGCTCCCAATCGGACTGGGGCAGCTGCGGGTTCCAGATCGCCTGGGGCGAAGGACGCACCAGGCGATAGTCACCGACCCGTTCCAGCTTTTGCATGGCGCCACTGTCGAGCAGCTCATATTCGTCGTTTGAGAAAGCGGATTGAGTCATGGGAACGCCTTTGATGCTGTGGCCACGAGCGCAGGCCAATGAGTTGCTTGGGAATCGTACTGATCGAGTGTAGCATTGGGCTTGGGGCGAGGCAAAGATGGTTGGCTGCAATGCTTCCACTGTCAGACCGTAGATCATCAAAGCGTGGGCTATAGCCACGGGAGAGTGGGCGATGAATGCCGATAAGCTGGAGCTGATTCGACGGATTGAGACCCTTGCAATGCGTGCATGGCCTGCAGAATCGGTTGAGTCCCTTGGCGGCTGGCGGCTCCGCCACACCCAGGGCGTGACCCGGCGCGCCAACTCCGCCTGGCCCAACGAGCAGGAAGGGGAGATGCCGCTGTCTGAACGCCTGGACGCGGTTGAGGCATTCTATGCGACACACGATCTGCCCGCTCGCTACCAGATCTGTCCGGCCGCGCTGCCGGCCACGCTTGATGCAACGTTGGCGGCCCGCGGCTACGCAGACGACGCCCATACCCATGTTCAGATCAACAGCCTTGCCACCCTCCTGGACGGCGCCGCCGGTCTCCCCAAGCGGCCTGTGGACGATGACAGTCGCCCATCAACCGCATGACACCTGGTTCGATGCTTACCAGGAGGCGGAGGCCTTTGATGACCATGAGGCCGCCATGCGCCGCGCCATTATTGCTCGCATCAGCGGACCGTGCGGCTTCGCCTTGCTTATGGCGGACGACACGCCCGTCAGCCTGGGCCTGGGTGTGGTGGAGGGGGGCTATCTGGGCATCTTTAGCATGGCGACCGTGCCGCAACAGCGCCGCCAGGGCGCGGCCACATGCGTGCTCCAAGCCTTGGCCGGGTGGGCGGCAGAACAGGGCGCACAACGGGCCTATCTCCAAGTAATGCAGCGCAATCGCGGCGCCCTGGCGCTCTACGCCAACGCCGGATTTGAGACGCTCTACGACTATCACTATCGTGAACGATCGTAACGCCAAATTCTTTGGCATAGATCATCGTGTCAGCGCCGGCTGAGCAGGCTCAGCCAGCGCTGTAGGATAGTCGAAAGTCCGATTTTTTCATTGACCATCTCAAGCTGCTTTGGTATAATGTCTAATTTCGCGGCGCACACTTCCCGACGGTCGATTTCAGCGCATTGACCGCTTCTTTTCGGCACGTGCGCGCCCGTTGATTGCAAGGCCAGCTGAAAATGACGGAGGAACGCATGGATCGACAGCTCGATGTCTACCGGCGACTGCTGGGCTATTTACGGCCCTACTGGCGGCAAGTCATTCTCGCCTACGGGGCCATGATGGCCGCAGCCTTGCTCAATCTCTTCGTGCCTCAGATCATCAAGCAGGCTAT
This sequence comes from uncultured Chloroflexia bacterium, assembly GCA_963807905.1. Classification (GTDB taxonomy): domain Bacteria; phylum Chloroflexota; class Anaerolineae; order Caldilineales; family Caldilineaceae; genus JAGRCP01. Next base: position 17,617 of record CAWEEJ010000017.1, read on the forward strand.
CGATCAAGGCTTGGCATCACAATCGATGCAGGCCTTGCTAACTGCTTCTTCGCTGATTCTCGTCATCGCAATCGTCCGCGGGATTGCGGCCTTTACGCAGCGCTTCTACGGCGAGTGGCTCACCCACCGCATCGCCTACGATTTGCGTACCCAGTTCTACGATACGGTGCAGCACCTGCCCTTTGCCTTTCACGATCAGGCGCGCACGGGCGATCTGATGAGCCGCGCCACGAGTGACATCACAGAGACCGAGCGCTTTGTCGGTATCGGCCTGATCGATCTGGTCAGCATTGTCATTCTGGCTATCGGCATCATCGGGGCCATGTTTTGGGAGAACGCCCGGCTGGCGGCAATTGCGCTGGGACCGATCATCGTTTTGTTCTTCTCCACATTGCGCTTTGGCAGCATCGTGCGCCCCATGTTTAAGTCGATTCAGGAGCAGATGGGCGTCCTCTCGACCAACATGCAGGAGAGCATGACCGGCATCGCCGTGGTCAAGGCGTTTGCACGCGAGCCCTACGAGCTGGAAAAATTCGACCGCGAAAACAGCATCTGGTTCGACGCACGCTACCGTGTGATCCGCACCTGGGCCAACAACTGGCCCTTCTTCACTTTCCTCCTGGCCGTGAGCGTCTTTCTGCTCCTCTTCTTTGGCGGCCCCATGGCCATGGCCGGTGTCATTACGGTCGGGTCGCTCTTTGCCATGATCTCCTATGTGCTCATGCTCAACGGGCCGGCCCAACGCCTTGGCTTTCTGGCTAATTTGGCCGCCACGGCTGGCGCCAGCGCCGCACGCGTCTTCGAGATCATGGACACCGCCAGCGAGATTGAAGAGGCGGTCGACGCGCTGGTGCTCGAAGATGTGGCCGGCGCGGTCGCCTTCGAGGATGTCGATTTTGCCTATCAGTCCGGTCGCTCCGTCCTGCATGACATCAATTTCGAGGTGAAGCCGGGCCAGCGTGTTGCGCTGATTGGCCCCACCGGCTCGGGTAAGTCGACGGTGATCAACCTGCTGCCCCGCTTCTATGACCCCAGCGCCGGTACGATTCGCATCGACGGCGTAGACATTCGCGGGGTAACGCTGGCCAGCCTGCGCCGCCAGATTGGTCTGGTGCTGCAGAATCCGTTTCTCTTCAGCACGACCATCGCCGAGAATATCGCTTACGGCAACCCGGCCGCGAGCATGGACGAGATCGTGGCTGCGGCCAAGGCGGCCAACGCCCACGACTTCATCTTGCGCTTTCCAAACGGCTACGAAACCTTGGTCGGCGAGCGAGGTGTGACCCTGAGCGGTGGCCAGAAGCAGCGCATTGCGATTGCCCGGGCCCTGCTCCTCAACCCGCGCATCCTCGTGCTGGACGACTCGACCAGCAGCGTGGATACGGAGACCGAGCATCTCATCCAACAGGCCCTGGAGCGGCTCATGGTCAGTCGGACCTCTTTCGTGATTGCCCAGCGTCTGCTGACGCTCAAGAACGCCGACACGATCCTGGTGCTCAACGATGGCGAAATCGTCGAGCGCGGCACCCATGACGAACTGCTGGCGAATGGCGGGCTCTATCGAGAAATCTACGATCTACAGCTGAAGGATCAGGAAGAGACGCGGCAGACAACAGCATGACGAGTGCGGAGCGGGGAATGCGGAGTGGTCGGGTGGGCGTGGCCCGTGGAAATCGGGCTGAGGTTTGTGCGCAAGCCCGCATGGAGGACGTGACGGGATACTCGGGACGTTCAAAAACGGGTCTGCGGGGCATTCTTGTCCTTGCCGGCAGACGGCTTTCTGTGAGGCGGGGCTTCTCCGTCAAGGACGAAGTCCCATTTTATGGGGCGCAGATTTCTAGCCCGCGGCATTCATGCCGGGGCGGTCGCCGCCACGAGCGGCGCAGGACCGCCGACACATGCCAAAAACTAGATGCGGCTAGATGGTAAGGGCAACAGGGGGAAGTGAGCAATGACACTGGAAGCAACAGCGCAAGAGCAGGCGGTGGACAGCGTTCAGGGCGACGAGACGATTGGTTGGTTTGAGCCGCTGCGACGGCAGCAGGGTCTTGCCGCGCAGGCTGCGCGCGAGGACCGCATCCGTCATTTCCTGCCGGTCGATGAGGATGACGATGAACTCATGCTGGGCAAGGCTTATGATGACCGGCTTGTGCGGCGGTTGCTCCAGTATATGGCGCCGTACAAGATTCGCTTGACCATCGCCGTCGTGCTGATGGTGATCACTTCATTGCTGAGCGTAGCCGGGCCGTGGATCATCGGCCGCGCCATTGACGCGGGCATCCGCACCGGCGACGTGCGCACCTTCCGCACCTGGACCTTCGCTTTCCTCATCGCGGCCACGTTCGAATGGATCTTGAACCGCAACCGCATCGCGATCATGGCCTATGTGGGGACGCGTGTGGTGGCCGACATGCGCAGTAATCTCTTCCGCCACCTGCACAAGCTCTCCCACACCTTCCACATCAACTACTCGGTCGGTCGGCTGATGAGCCGCCTCATCAGCGATGTGAGCGTGCTGCAGGATTTTGTCACCTGGTCGATCACAGGGCTGGCCCGCTCGCTCTTCATTTTGGTCGGCATCGTCATTGCCATGCTGCTGATGAATTGGCAACTGGCTCTGATCACCTTTTCGGTTCTGCCGTTCATGTTCTTGCTGACCAATTACTGGCGCAAGCATGTGCGCTTTGCCTATCGCTCGACGCGGCAACGTCTCTCGCTGATCAACGGCTATCTGAACGAGTCGATTTCAGGCATTCGGGTCACGCAGAGCTTTGTGCGCGAGAAGATTAACGGCGCTCATTTTGATGATCTCAGTAAATCCTACCTCGCCGCCAACGTGGAAGCGTCGCGCCTCTCAGCGCTTTTCTTTCCCGGCGTCGACTTCATGGGATCTGTGGCTACGGCGCTGGTGGTGGGCGTGGGCGGTTGGCTCGTCCTGGGCGACGCCCTGACGGCCGGCACACTGGTGGCTTTCGTTCTCTACGTGGAGCGCTTCTTCGACCCAATTCGCGAGCTTGCCCAGCGCTACAACACCTTTCAGGCCACGATGGCGGCCAGCGAACGCATCTTCATGCTGCTTGATACGGCGCCCGACCTGGATGATCGACCCGGTGCAACTGAGTTGCCACCGATTGAGGGGTCCGTCTATTTTGACAGCGTCGACTTTGGCTACAAGCCCAACGAGCCGGTGTTGAGCCAGGTGACGCTTCATGCCGAACCGGGAGAACGGATTGCGCTGGTTGGCGAGACCGGCGCCGGCAAGAGCACGATTATCCGCCTGCTGGCTCGCTTCTTCGACGTCACCGGCGGCAGCATTCGCATTGACGGTCACGACGTGCGGGATGTGAAGCTGGCCAGCCTGCGCTCGCAGCTTGGCATCGTGCTGCAGGATACCTTCCTCTTTGGCGGGACGATCGCCGACAACATCCGCTATGGCCGCCTGGACGCCACGGATGCTGAGGTGCAGGCGGCGGCCGAAGCAGTCGGCGCCCATGACTTTATCGCGAAGCTGCCCAAGGGCTATGCCACCGAAGTGGGCGAGGACGGCGTCAACCTGAGCGTTGGCCAGCGCCAGCTCGTCTCCTTCGCTCGTGCGTTGCTCGCAGATCCGCGCATCCTCATTCTGGACGAAGCCACGTCGAGCGTCGACACGGCAACCGAGAAGCTGATCGATCAGGCGCTCGACCGCCTCATGGCCGACCGCACCAGCTTTGTCATCGCTCATCGGCTCAGCACGATTGTCAACGCCGACCAGATCGTCGTCCTTGATCAGGGGCGCATTGTCGAACAGGGCACCCATGCGGAACTGCTGGCCAAACGCGGTCGCTACTACAACCTCTACACCATGCAGTGGGCGGCGGAGAATCCTACCGTCAGCTTGAACTGATGGCGGTTAGGGAACGACCCCGAGCGACGGCACCAACCGTTCATACCGCTGGCCGGGTACGCCACGGCGATCACCTGGAACAACAGCCTCTTTTCCCTCAAAATAGGCCTGGGTTGATCCGCCACCGTCGAGATTGAGTGCAGCAACGGCGCCATGTTGGTGCATCACCATTGCGGTTTCGCCGAGCGTAGCGCCCGCGCTGTCGACGCCAGGAATTGCCATGCCGTCGTTGACGCCCGTTGCCATCACGACCAGCAAGTCTCCCGCCTGATCGATTCCCAGCGCGGCGCGGCCCGCGCGGGTCGTGTCAACATCGGTCTTGTAATTGGTGCTCACGACGCCGACCTGCCATCTGCCGTCATCAACAAACTGACTTGGCCAAAATTGCTCGACGCGCTCCAGATAGCTGTTGGTCAGAGGCGTCGCGCCGTCGATCAGCAGGAGCGGTCCCGCCTGGATCCCCTGTTGCATCCCACGGAGTTCCGGCGCTGCAAACCATAAATCAATGTGATGATCGGTTTGCAGCGCAGTCACTAATGCCTGCTGATCCTGGTCGGTGAGCGTTTGGGGCGCAATCGAGATCACAAAGCCATTGTGCGGCAGTAGCGTCCCGCCACCCTCGTTCCAGCCAACCACTCTGCGGTCGATAACCGTCAATTCAAAACGGCCTGCTTCGACCGGCGTTGCCCCCAATACTCTGCCCCGACTGGCGACGCCGAAATAACGCGTGTAGAGCGCGATTGGAGCCGTTTGGTCTTCGTTGAGCGCGAACGGCACTTCATCGGCGCCGTTTAACCTGCTCTGGTGAACCAATCGCAGACCGCCAGGCAGACGAAGACCTACATCTTCCATGCCAAGATAGCCGACGGTCCAGCTGCCGTCGTGTCGCTGCCAGATTGCGCCGCGTCGAAACAAGGGGGGACGATGAAGAACGCCCGCGTCCATCCAGAAGCTATGGGCCTCACCAAGCGCAGAGTGGTGGTGAAAAATATCATCGTGTTCGAGCAAAAAATAGGCGGTATTAAAGGCCAGTCGTGGTTTGTGCCGCGCGACAAAGGTGGAAAGAAACGTGCAGCCTGCAACGGGTACAACGTCCTGATCGATCTCAAACTCGGTTTGGGCAAAATTGACCGAGGTCCGTTCGCCTGCTTCCAGAAAGAGTCGGCGCTCAGCAAGCAGCATCTGCAACATCGCCTGCCCGCGTTGTTGCCACTGGTGCGCATGATTTGGGACGTCAAGCCGCCATACGCCTTCTTCGAAGTAGATCCAATTGCGCTCAAATAGCGTGCGCATGACGTAGGTGATGAAGGAATTGGCGCTAACCAGCACCTCTCCCTCGTCGGTAACGGCCGATAGATGGGGAAAGTATCGCGCCGCGGGCTGATCCTCTTCCAGCAGGGCGAACGTGACGATTGCCGGCTCCTTCACGCCGCGGGCACATGCTTTCGCCCACCGATAGTGGGCAACGTCCTGCAGCTTGCCACTGGTGTCTGGTTGATTGGCGTCGATGAGACGTAACGCCGTGGAGGGGAAGCGAAAAACTGTCCACTCGGTGAAGGTGCCATCGTCGTTGACTTGACGACTTTTTTCCATTTTGGTCATGGTCTGGCTATCGTGTTCTCTGCTGTAATTTCTGGTTGAAGGCGCTACTTCATCCCGGTGGTGGCAATCCCTTCAACCACGTAGCGTTGCGCGCCGATGTAGATCACAATGAGTGGGAGGACCGCGATGACGGCTCCAGCCAGGAGCAGATTCCACTGCGCGCCATACTCGTTCTGAAAGGTTGTCAGTCCGATGGTTACCGTCCGCAACGCTGGTGTGGAGATGTAGAGAACTGGGCGCAGCAACTCATTCCAGTTGTGGATGAACGCAATCAGGAAGAGCGTTGTCATCGCCGGAATGGAGAGCGGCAAGAAGATATTCCAATAGATCCGGAAAGTCGACGCGCCGTCCAGTACCGCGGCGTTGACGACCTCATCCGGGACGCTGGCAAAGAACTCGCGCAGCATGAAGGTGCCGAATGACGCAACCAGAAACGACGGTACGATGAGCGGCAAATAGGTGTCGAGCCAGCCCAACCGGGCCATGAGCAGAAATTCCGGGATAATGACGACCTCGGTGGGGATCATGGTCGTTGCCAGAAGGACCGCAAATAGGAAGCCGCCGCCGCGGAAGTTCATCCGCGCAAAGGCAAAACCGGCCAACGACGCGGCAATCAACTGTCCGGTTGCCGCTGACCCTGCTACCAAGAAGCTATTGGCCGTGTAGCGGAAGAAATTGTGCTCTGTCCAGACCTCGCGGTAGGCATCCCACATACCCTCTTGGAAGAGCAGATCCGGGTAGAGGGTGGGGGGCAACGAGAAGATTGCGCCGCGCGACTTGAAAGTTGTCGAAATCATCCAGACGAAGGGGAAGATGGTCGTAAATGCGAAAGTGAGCAGCGCAATATAAGAAAAAGTCGTGCGCCAGAAGCGTGTATTCAATGGAGATCTCCGCTAGAGCGAGTATTCGACTAGCCGCCCTTTTAGACGGAAAGACAGGAAGGTTGTGAAGCCCACAATGATCATCAGCATGACGGCGAGGGCGGATGCGTAGCCCATGCGACCGAAGGTGAACGCATTCTGATAGATGAAGTAGGCCAAAGTCGTTGAGGCATTGTTGGGCCCGCCGCCTGTCATGGCGTAGGTCACTTCGAAGGTTTTGAACGCCTCGATGACTGTGATGACCAGGACAAAAAACGTAATTGGTGAAAGCAACGGCAGCGTGATCTGGAAGAATTGCTGACGACTGTTGGCGCCGTCAATCGCTGCCGCCTCGTAATAGTTGCGGGGTACGCTCTGGAGCCCGGCAAGAAAGATGAGCATCTGGAATCCGACTTGCTTCCAAATCGCCACAATGGCCAGGGCGGGCAGCGCCCACATCTTGTCCGCCAGCCACGCGGGCGGGTCGGCGATATGAAAAAACGTCGTCAACGCATAATTCAAGACGCCAAACCGCGTTGCGAAAATCCAGCGCCAGACCATGGCGACGGCAACCATGGCCGTGATGTAGGGCATGAAGTAGAGCCCTCGAAAAAAGGCGATCCCGCGTAGGCGCTGATTGACCATCACCGCCATGAGCAGCGAGATGATCATCACGCCGGGCACGAAAATGAGCGTGAAGACAAGCGTGTTGCGAAAGACGAGCCAGAAGATGTCGGACGTGGCCAGTTCCGTGTAGTTGGCGATTCCCCGAAACTCAGGCGGGGTGCGTATATTCCATTTGGTGAAGCTGGCATAGAGCGCAACTGCAGTTGGTCCGAGGCGAAAGAGCAGTAGCCCGATGACTGTGGGCAACACAAAGAGGTAGGGGGTCAATTTGCCATGTTTCATTGCATTTCCTTGGTGGAAGCAATGAGGCCGGCAAGGTCTGTCTGCCGGCCTCATTGCCTCGCGCTACGCCGTGTGGCGATACTTATGGATAGAATCGCTCCAGCACGCCGTTGGCGTATTCAGTGATGGCGGTGAGCGCCGAATCGAGATCGGTTTCACCATTGAAGACCTCGCCGAGCTGACCTTCCAGACCCGCGCCGTCCGTGTAGCCGCGCCATTCACCCCAACCGGGCGTAAAGGAGGTTGGACCCGTATAGTCCGCCCACTCCAGCAAGAATTCCTTGTTGTCGGGCTGTTGATCCACTTCAAGGAATTCGTCAGCGGATGCAACTGGCGAATAGATGGGAATCTTGCCGCCGAAGGTCAAATCGATCGTTCGCTCCGGACCGCTCATGAAATTGATGAAATCCCAGGCAAGATCCGGATTTTCACAGTTTGCGGCAATGGCCATGCTGTCCGGCCAGCCATAGGCCGTATCCGTCGTGGCCTGCGGCCCGCGCGGGATTGGTGCAACGCCCCAGCGGAAGTCATCCCCGATCATCTCTCGGTTGCCGTTGATATTCCAGGCGCCGTCCACCCACATCGCCGCAAGGCCGAGCGGGAAAACATCTTGCTGGCGCACGCCCTCCATCTCTTTGGGCTCCGGCGCAACGCCATGTTCATGGATGAGTGAATCGAGGAAGGCCAGGGCCTCCACGGCGTTGTCGTCTGCCGCAAACCGCGTCTTGTCCTCGTTGAGGAGGCGTCCGTCATTCTGATAGATCCAAGATTCGATATGTGCGTAGCGCCCGTAGAGCCAGAAACCGTATTGGTCAACCGTTCCATCGTCGCCTTCATCGATCGTTAGCTGCTGCGCAGCATCCAGAAATTCGTCCCAGGTCCAGCCTTCGCTGGGGTAGTCGATCCCCGCGGCATCAAATGCATCCTTGTTGTAGAACAAGACGGTTTCGACAAAGGCAAACGGGAAGGCATGCATATTGCCGGAGGTCTTGTCGCGCACGACATCGAAGACGCCCGTGTAGTACTCATCGGGATTGATGTCCTGGTCGACGTACTCCTGGATGTCGTAGAGCAAACCGTCACTGATCCATTGATCGACGAAGCCCGCGCTCATGTTGAAGACGCAGGGCAGGTCGTTGGCCGCCGAAAGCGCCTCTAGCTTCGTCCAGTAGTCCGGGGTGCCAATCGTCTGGAAATCTACGGTGACGCCCGGATTGGCGGCCACGAACTTATCGATCATGATCTGCTCGGTATCCTCGAATGAAGGATCCCACATGATATAGCTCAAGGTGACTTCTTCACCGGCTGCTTCGCCGCTTTCCGACGCCGATTCACCGGTCGATTCGGCCGCCGGCGGCGCGACGGCACAGCCCGCAAGACCCAACACTGCAATCAACAACACCACCAAAAACTGAGTTGGTTTCATCATTCAGCCTCTCCATACGCTAGATTAGTCGTTTAAGCTATCTGTGTTCAATACATTTTTTGGACCGTGCGGCCCACGTACAATTGGAACGGTTACCTCCTTCCGAAGTGGCCTACAGGTGGCGAACAGCTTGGCGCTGGGATCGGTAGACCGCTGATCTGTGCGTTGTCGACGCGCTTCGCAAAGCCGTAAGCGTCGAGTCCGAAAATCAGAGGCGGTCAGCATCTGAGTTATACTGCTCCTTCAATATACACAACGAACTCGAATCCGAAAAGACCAATTTTTATGCCGACGAACGCCTTGCGTATTCTTCTCATTGCCGACGATCCCCTGGCCCGCGTTGGCCTGGCTGCATTGTTGACTGATGCGGATGATCTTGAGGTGGTCGGGCAGAGCGCGGCTGATGAGCATTTGGACCGGGCGCCTGAACTCTTTTGGCCCGATGCGGTCCTTTGGGATCTGGGCTGGGATGCCGCGCCGAACTTTGAGCTGTTGAGTGCATTTGCGGAGAACGGGCCGCCTTTGTTGGCGCTGTTGGATGATGATGAGCTTGTCAGCGCGGCCTGGGCAGCAGGCGCCCGTGGCCTGCTGCGGCGCCAGGCTGATGTGGGGCAGATCCAAGCAGCGCTCACCGCCGTGAGCCAGGGCTTGGCCGTCATTGAACCCGAGTTTACCGCCGGGCTGAACCTTCACCCATTGGAGGGAGAACCGTTGCTGGAGGAGCTTACAGCACGCGAAATGGACGTGCTGCAACTCCTGGCCGAGGGCGCCGCCAACAAAGAAATTGCGCGCCGGCTTGGCATCAGCGAGAACACGGTCAAGTATCACGTCAATGCCATCCTCGGCAAACTCGACGCCCAAAGCCGCACCGAAGCCGTCGTCCGCGCCACCCGCGCCGGCCTGATTTTTTTGTAGCGCGGAACGGGAAGTGCGGAACGCGGAATGGTCGACGACCGGACAATCAGCAATTGACAATTGCCCATTGTCAATTGTCCACCCCACCCGCCTACCTGAAAGAATGACCGCTCCCTGCCCAAATGGATGGGGCGCTTGCTCTGTCTGTCTGTCATACTGGTTCCGACGCAGGTTCGGCGGGCGGCGCGTTGAGGGCAATCTTGCCCCACTTCGCTCGAACCGCCTTGTCCAAAGCCATGGCCTGGGGATCGACGCCGCCTCGCCGGCCTGCCCATACTGTTTTGAGTGAAAGGAACCCCATTTTTATGACAGCAATTCAGGATTTTTCTACGGCATTGGCCGACCTCGTCGAGAGCGCCGGCCAGCATGTTGTACAGGTCAATGCCCGACGCCGGCTCTCTGCCAGCGGCGTGATCTGGTCTGAAGACGGCGTGATCGTCACCGCGCATCACGTCGTGCGGCGCGATGAGGGCATTGTCGTTGGTCTGCCCGACGGCACGCACGCCGAGGCGACGCTGATTGGCCGCGATCCGAGCAGCGATCTGGCCGTGCTCAAGGTGGACGCCAGCGGTCTCGCCGTCCCCGCGTGGGGTGCAAGCGACGACCTGCGCGTCGGACACTTCGTGCTTGCCCTGGCACGGCCACGGCAGAGCGTCCAGGCCACACACGGCATCGTCAGCGGGCTGGGCGCACCCTTTGGCGGACGTGGTCCCGGTCGGGGCACGCGCTTCGTGCGCACCGACGTGCTCATGTATCCGGGCTTCTCGGGCGGCCCCCTGGCCACGACCGCGGGCGCGCTGGCCGGCATCAACACATCGGCGCTGCGCCGCGGCGTGAGCATCACCGTGCCATCCGATACGGTGGCCCAGGTGGTGGAGACGCTTCTGGCCCACGGGCGCATGCCGCGCGGCTATCTGGGCGTCGGCCTTCAGCCCGTACGTCTCCCCGATGCCATGCAGGAGTCGCTGGCACAGGAGACCGGCCTCATGGTCATGTCGGTGGAGGCGGACGCTCCGGCCGCAGGTGCAGGCATCGTCCAGGGTGACGTGCTCGTGGCACTGGACGGCGAGCCGACGCCCCATATCGACGCGTTGGAAGCGCTGCTCGTTGGGGACCGGGTCGGGCGCAGCGTGAGTCTGCAGTTCATCCGTGGTGGTCAGGTACAGCAGGCCGACGTCACGGTGGGACAGTCCGAATAATGATCGACGGATCGAACCGCAACTGACATGAATTCTTAACGCCCTGCGCGGGAATCGTCCCCGCGCTGCGTGCTCTATTAACCAGCATGACGATAATCAACCTAACCGAGCACCGAGCTACAGCACGGCAGAGCGGTGGATATTGACAAGCACGGAAATCGCGCCGCGTAGCGGCGCCGGGCGTTGGTAAGCTGGTGATGGCCTAGCAACGTGTATCATCCCTTGTCTGCAAATCCACCGTTCTGCCGTACTCTTTTCCCTTCGTGTATTCTTCTCCTATCACGATCCGTAGGTGCCTACCCTCAATATGAGCGATGGACCGTTCGCGTGCGCATACGATTTGCCTGCAGCCCTGCAGGCCGCAGACTGCGTCGTGATTGTGACAGACCACGACGCCTATCGCCGGCAGAGTGGCGAAAGCGACTGACTTGATCATCGATACGTGAAGCGTGTTGTCGCCGGCCCCAATCCAACAGAGATCGGCAATCGACGGCCTCGAACGACTGGATTGGATGCTTCGATAGACTCTGTGACAACAAACTCACAATTTGCGTGCTAATCAATCGTTCAATAGTACGCAAAACCTCTCCAAGGCTGCACAGCCACTTCCGATCTAAACTATTTCTCCAATCGTCAAAGCCATGCGTTGGCAGATTCTGCATGATGTGCGCGTAACCTCATATGCTGACGTACGTCGTCCGATATGAAGAGGCTCCCGACTTTGTGAGCCTGTATCGCGATTGGCGTCGTAATCATCTTTGTAATACTGCTGCACAATGCTACGTACGCCGCTTGACATCAACGTACAGGTAAGATCAGCATCTGTCGGATGCAAATCGAGGTATGGTTTGGCACAGGATGGCAGAACCAGACCATCAAAGAAGCTCGCCATCATTTGTGAAATAAGGAGCAAGAGAATGAATACATCCAAGAGTTTGCCCATAATCTTAATGAGGCTTTCATCCATCAGTCGGCGCAACGCCGGCGTGCTTGTGCTGCTGCTCGTTGCTTCACTTGCTCTCTTTGCGCTACAGCCGCAGGCACTCCTGGCGCAGGGGGGGGCAATACCGACGGCAACGCTGACGGCGCCAGCCGAAGCCTTTATTGGCGACAGTGTTTCCTTCACCGTGAACTTTGACAACGCGTCGTCCACGGCAACCGATGTGGGGTATGGTCCATACGTCGACCTATTCCTGCCCAAGAGCGGGATCGACGGGCAGAGTACAGATGGCGGTCCAGCCGTAGATGACGGGATCACGTTCAACAGCGCTACGTATTTGGGCGCGCCCGTGACCAGCCAGACGCTCAGCTGTCCCGCCGGTTTCACGATAGTCCATCCTTTCACAGGTTTGCCGGTCGCTTGCCCGACCGCACCGGCCAACTACGACGGCCCCTCACCTTACGTGTGGGAGTTTGTGTTGCTTGAACTGCCCTTCGGCAGCTTTGTGCCCGGTCAGCCACCGGCCGCGATCTCGGTGTCGGCCTCCATGAGCGATCACGCCGATCTGGGCGAGCCGCTGCCGATCGAGGCCTCTTCCGGTTTCCGCTATGGAAAAGACGCGCTGGACAATCCGGACGCCGATCCGCCGATTCTGCAGACCACGCCGTCCACTGCCTCAGTGACTCCAACTTTGCTCATCTTGACCAAGAGCTTTGACGGACCGGAGAATGAGACGGCTACAGGGCCCAACTGGGTCCGCAGGTACACGATCGACATTGCGATCGCACCTGGTCAGACCATTACCAATCTCGATGTGACCGATTTGCTACCCAATACGATTCAGTATCAGGCGTTGATTTCGGTACTCGTCGAGGGAAGCGATGTCACAGCCGGCGTCGGCGCGAACTGCGGTGGCGGCGCAGACTACTGGATTGAAGTACAACCTGCCTCTGACGCCCCCTATAATGCACCCGACAACGAACTGTCAGTGGTCATCTGTGAGGTAGAGGGTTCCGGCGGCAGCGACGTGGAGGTGACCTTCAGCTTCTACGTTCCAGAATATGATGCCACCGGCGCCTCCATTCTCAACCCCCTGCTCGGGGGATGCGTGACGATTCCCAACCAGGCCGAAATCGCGTCCGCTACCTGGGATCCCATTGACGATCGGGATCAGGGCTCCACCTTTTCGGCCGATAAAGGCGACGTCGATCAGGAATTTGATGCGTGTGCGCTAGTGATCCAGAAGGACGTTGGGGTTGTCGGTGACCAAGACAGTCCACCAAGTGGACCTTCACCGACCGACACGTTGGAATATACGTATGCCATCCAGGTGTCCGACTACTTCACCTTGGGCGGTCCCGGCGCAGGTGTCCCGCAAGCCAAATCATTGCTGATGGATGACGTCTTCTCCGACGGTCAACTCTTTGATACAACGTTTAATCCGACCTATGAGGTGGACGACCGCAACGGGCCGACAAACGGCTCGTTCACCCCGGGCGCCGTCTTTACAACCGATGTTAATCTTGTCGTAAATGACAGCCAGCAGCCGGCCGGCTCTTTTCAGTCCGGGCGCGCCTGCGGTGATGGCACAACTGCCCTCCAGTTTGACCTGTCGCAGCAGCTGATCGATGATGACCGCCTGGCGGCTCTGTTTACCATCGTTGATGGTGAAATTGATTTTGACGGCAGCGGCGTCGTCAATGCTGACGACGATGGGACGATCAGCGCTATTAGCATCTTTGACGGCCGGGTCGATCTGAACAACAGCGGTGCCGCCGACATCGACGACGACAGCCCGCCGACATTCTTTACCTATAGCGTAGTTGACGGCGCCGTAGACATTTCGGGTGAAGGTACAGTGGATGGCGCTGATAGCGGCACCCTAACCGAGACGGCTACGGCTTCTCTGGTTGGCGGCTGTGTCGTACCCGGCGCGACTGATCCCAACGACACCATTTTTCCCTGTAATCCGGGTAACCAGGCGAAGGCGGCTACCGCCACCGTGACCTATCGCACCGTCATTCAAGACGTCTATTCCTGCCAGCCCCCCGCTGATCAGTCCATTGACCAGAACGACAGCCTGAACAACAACGTGGATATTGACGGTGACGTGCTGGACAATGAGGATCCCAGCAAACCCAAAACTGGTGTAAGTGAAGAGGACAGCTCAGCAAGCGTCACCATGCCCATCGGTACGCTTTCCAAGGAGGTTTATGCGCGCAATGGTGATACCAACGACATAAGCGGGCCGTGGTCGCCCGGCGACACCATCACCTACAAGCTGCGCTATACGCTGCCCCACACCGATTTTGAAGACTTGACGCTGACCGACTTCCTGCCGCTGCCCGTACTGCGCGCCGATGACTGGAACGCGGACAACACCGGTAGCGATGCTTGGGCATTTGACAACCAGTCGCTCAGCCAGGGCAATGGCACGATTTCTCCTGCAGGCGTCGTCCAGTGTGCTAGCGGTGACGTTCCTTCGGGAACACCACCGCCGGCCGGCACCTTTACCTACGGCGCTGAGGACACTCTACACTGTACGCCCGGATCGACCATCGATTCGAATCTGACCGATCCGCCGACGCCGCAGATCAGCGTTGACGCTGTGGCCAATAGCCTGCTGTTTACGTATGGGAATTATGACGTCCCGCCCGTCCAAGGCGTCACGCCTGGGGCTGCGAGTTCGGTGATCGAACTGCTTCTCACGCTGACCGTGACGAGCGATCCCTTTGCCGACGGCCTCTTTCTCACCAATCAGCTGCGCACCAATGAAGAAAATTCATTTAACGTGGCCACCCCTCAGGACGCCATCGTCCAGTTCCAGATCAACGCACCGGAACTGAACATACGCAAGGGGGTGATTGCCAGCGACAATCCCAACAGCACGCTGACGCCTACGCCGGTTGTCCCCGCTGAGGCAACGATCGGGAGTTCCGGCAGCTGCGCCCGCCTGACCGGCACTGGCGCGTTTGTCAATTCGACCAACTTGGGCAGCACCTTCGACAGCAACCTGACCAACGCCGACGCCGGCGATCGCGTCACCTACGCCATCGTGGTCGAGAACACGGGGCGCGGCCAGTATGGCGCGTTCGACGTGACGATTCGGGACAGCCTGCCGGCGCCGATCACCGCAGGCGATGTATCTAATCTTTGTGTTCAATTGGGTGACGGCACCTTGCCGGCGTTCACCGGCGGCATCAGCGAACTCTTTGGTGCAGCCGGTCTGAAACTGAACGATCCGAATGTCACCCTGCCAGTTCCCATTCTGGGCTCCCTAGAGCGGGGACAGGACCCCAACGGTAACATTAATGCAAACGGTCGCAATATCGCGATCATTACCTATGATGTGGTGTTGCCCGTTGCCGTGCAGCCCGATCAGAGTCTGACCAACAGCAGCAGCGTGATCAACTACGCCAGCCTGCCCGGCGGCGATGATTTCACTGAGACGTTTGGTGAACCGAGCGACGATGCGACCGTCACGATTGCATCGCCGTCGGTCGACAAGAGCATCGTGGCCACCAATCAAACGCACACAGACGACAACGACGTGGCCATCGGCGAGATCGTCACCTACGAGGTGGTGGTCACGGTGCCGGAAGGCACGAGCAGCGGCGCCAAGCTCGTCGACACGCTGGATGACGGGTTGGCGTTTGTGGACTGCGTCAGCGTAACGGCAACAACGGGATTAGCCGTTGACTCAGGCACCTTTGCCGATCGCTGCATTGACCCGACCAATCCGACGGTAGCAAGTGACGGAACCGTCATTACCTACGACTTTGGCACAGTAACCAATAGTGAAAGCGACGACGCCGATCCCGAGACGATCACGCTCCGTTATACGGCGGTGGTCCTGAATACGCAGGCCAATCAGGCCGGACAAGCGCGTGATAACCGGGCCGTCTGGCAGTGGTCTGACGGTGACGGCGGCATCAAGACGGTTGAAGATGCTGCAGAAGACGTCACCATCGTCGAGCCGGTTCTGGCTGTCGAGAAGACCGTCAATCCGACGGTTGGCGACAACGGCGACATCATCGACATCACCTTGCAGGTGCAGCACACCGGCGGCAGCAATGCCGACGCCTTCAATATCTTGCTGAGTGACACGATTCCGCCCGGCATGAACTACGTGCCGAGCAGTCTGAACTGTACGCCGGTTGCGCCAGACCCTGCTGCGCCGGTCTGCAGCGACGCCAGTGCGCCCGAAATCACGGCCACGTGGGCTCAACTGCCCGACAATGGCGTCAGCACGATCAAATTCCAGGTGACGCTGGAGAATGTGAGCGTAGGGAATGTGATCACAAACCGGGCGGACATCGATTGGACCAGCCTGCCTGGTCCCACCGACTCGGACCTGTCTTCCTATAACGACGCGTCACGCGAACGCACGGGCAGTGGCGTGGGTCCCAACGATTATAGCAATTTCGATACGGGCGCCGTGACGATCAGCCCGGGCCAGCCGGTCAAGTCGATCATTTCCACCTCTGAAGAGCATACGAGCGCAGTCGATGATGTCGAGCGGCTGGCCATTGGTGAAATCGTTCGCTACAAGCTAGTCTATCCCATGCCCGAAGTAGTCGACCCCGACTTCCAACTGCGTGATCGGCTCCCGGCTGGGTTGCAGTTTCTCAACAACGGCACCGCCATGGTCCGCTTTGTGGCCAACTACGATACGGGATCCGGCATCACGTCGACGACGCTCAAACCGGTGGATCTGGTCTGCACCGGCGGCGCCGATCCTACGTTGGCCTTCACCGGCACCACGTCCGACTCCAATCCAGACTGCGTCCTGCCGGATACGGCTGTCTCCAGCAGTCCTACCGCCAATGAAGACAACTATCGCGACGGCACCGACGTCTACTTCAAGCTGGGCGATCTGACCAACAGCGACAGCGATAACGATGATAACGAGTATGTGATCGTTGCCTTCAACGCCTTGGTGCTAAATGTCAGCGGCAATCAGGCCAACAACAGTTCGCACCTCAACGATTTTATCGTGCGGGTGAATAGCGCCAACATCGCTACCTCTAATCAAGTGGATGTCAAGGTGGCCGAGCCCACCATCACGCTCCAGAAGACCGTGGATCCAGCCTCGGGCATCGACGCCGGAGATACGCTGACTTATCTCCTGACGTTCACCAATAGCGCGACCGGCGATAATGGAGCCGATGCCTTTGAGATTGCGTTGCAGGACACGCTAGACGCCAACTTAACCTTGCAGAGCGTCACCGTCGACTCAAAACCGGGATACGCGACGGTAGACACGACGGCCACGTCTGCGCCATTGATCGACGCCAAGGTCGATCGTCTCAACAAGGGCGATTCGGTCGTCCTGAAAATCGTGGCGACGGTCAATGACAACGCACCGACAGGACAAGAGATCCCGAACGTCGCCTCATTGACCTATACGGGTCTTGAAGGCGAGCAGGGAACGACCGGGAATCCAACTGGATCCAACACGCCCGGCGCTAGTGGCGCTGACAATGGCGAACGCAACGGAAATGGCGGCGTCAACGACTATGCGACCAGCGCAAATGTCGGCGTCCAACTGGACCAGCCGACAATCCAGAAGCAGCAGCCGACGCCCAACGATTTCACCATCGGCGACGAAGTCACGTTCGACATCCTGGTAACGCTGCCCGAAGGCGTGACCCAAGCACTTGTCGTCCGCGACGACCTTCCGGGCAATGGTACGGCCTCCGGTCTTGCCTACAAGAGCCACCAGATCATCCAAACGCAGGCGGACAGCAGCCTGCTGACAGCTGACTTCAGCGGGACCTTCACGACGGCCAATCCGACGCCCAGCACAAGCGGTGGTGACGGCAACCGCATCGAGTGGTCCTTTGGCGACACGACGGTCACGCCTGACGGCAACAATGCGGCCAACAACAGCTTCGTCGTCCGCGTGACGGCCGTCGTCCTCAATCTCACTGGCAATCAGGACGGCGATAACCTGACCAACGAGGCCGACCTGCAGTTTACCAAGTCCGATCCCAATGGCGGTACTGTGACCGTCGGCGGCGGTACGGCCACAGTCGACATTGTCGAACCGCAGATTACGACGACAAAGTCGGTGGATCTGACCAGCGGGGTAGAGGCCGGCGACACGTTGACCTACAAGGTGCGCTTCACCAACACGGGCAATAGCGACGCCTTCGACGTGACGGCAGTCGACACGCCAGCGTCGGGGACACTGTTTGACAGTCTAACGGAGTGTGTCGATGAGACGGGAGCAACGGTCGCGTCAAGTGCGGCGACCAATGTTCCTGGCGCCGGCCAAGTCACCTTTGGCGGCGATCCTGCCGGGTCATGGGACATTCCTGCGACCGAACCTAACAGCTATATCGAGTGCACCTACACGGTGGTCGTGCAAACTAGCATTGTCATCGACGGTGATCACAAGAATGTGGTGGACGCCGACTGGAGCAGCCAGAACGGCACGGACAACACGAACGAGCGCACCTATGACGACACGGATGGCATTAAGGTTGACGATGATCAGGACGAAGATGACGCCATCTTCGCCGTGGCCGCGCCGACCTTCGGAAAATCGGACGACGACAGCACCGAAGCCCGAATTGGCGATGTGATCAATTACACATTGACCATCAACAGCCCGAAGGGCACCCTGCAGAACCTCATCATCCGCGACGCCCTGCCGGCGGGCATGATCTACCTGGGAGATGCCGTGATCGGTGCCGGCATTTCAGCGCCAGCTTCGTTTAACGTCAGCACTCTGAATGACGGTAGCGCAACCGTCACGCTGGATCGGAGTTGGCAGCCGGGCAGCGCCCAGGTGACCAGCAGTCCGATCACGATTAGCTTCAGCGCACGCGTGGCCGATGTGGTGGGCAACGAGCGAGATGATGTGCTGAACAACCTGGCTGCACTGCTCTATCAGGACCTGAGCGGTACGTCAAAGCAGATTACGGACAGCGATGACGTCAAGATCGTTGAGCCGCAATTGATCATCAACAAGACGATCGTGCCCAGTACGGCGGGCCCCGACGACACGGTGACGGTGCGTATCGAAATCGAAAACATCGGCACATCTACAGCATATGAAGTTGCTGCGCAGGATGTGCTGCCGACGGGTCTGACCTACGCCGGCGGCTTGGACTGTGACGACGGTACTGAGACACCGGATAGTTGTGACGCTTCGTCTGCGCCGACGATTGCTGCATCCTGGGTCGAATTCCCGGTCGACGGCGTGACCATCATCACCTTCCAGGCGACCGTGGATGCGAACCTGCTGCCCGGCACTGAGATCGAGAACATTGCCCAAATCACCGGCTACTCGAGCCTGCCCGACACTGACCCCAACGTCGATAACGAACGGGACTACCCGACTGTTCAGGACAGTGACACCGTCGGCGTCGTCGGCGGCAGTATCGGCAACTATATCTGGCTGGACGAGAACTCGGACGGCCTTCAGGATGCAGGTGAACCGGGTATCGCCAACGTACGCGTGGTGCTAAACGATGCAGATGGGAACTTCATTGCCGAGACGCGGACTGACGCCAACGGCGGCTACCTCTTCGACGATCTGCCGGCGGGCGACTACCGGGTAGATGTCGACGAGACCACGCTGCCGGCGGGCATGACGCAGACGCCGCCCAGCACACTGGCTGGCGCCGACTTCGGCAACCAGGACCACGGCGGTAATGGCTATCTGGTGGCGCTGCCATCGGGTGGTGAGAACCTGACGGCGGACTTTGGCTACAACTACAATCCCAGTGGGGATGTCAACGATCCGACGAATACGGGCACGGATCCGGCCACCGCTGCACCTGCGGCCTTGGGCGATCGCGTCTGGATCGACGCCGATGGTGATGGCGTACAGGATCCCAACGAGGCCGGCATCGCCGGCGTCACCGTCCAGCTCTTCGAGGATGCGGATGGCGACGGCGTCTATGACGATCCGGTTCTGAATCCGGATGGTTCCGGCAATCCGTACATCGTCACGACGGACGCCAACGGCAACTACATCTTCGATGGTTTGGAACCGGGCGCCTACGTGGTGCAGGTGACGGATACCAACAACAAGCTCACCGGCTACACCCAGACAGGCGATCCCGACCACTTCGGTCAGACGGATGCCAGCCCGGCTGCCAACGACGGCAAGACGACCACCCCCGTGATTTTGGCCCCAGGCGACGTCTTCCTCAACGCCGACTTCGGCTACCAGCCGCCGGCGGCGCAGGATAACACCGTGGGCGACCGCGTCTGGCTCGACGCGGATGCGGATGGCAACCAGGATACAGGCGAGCCCGGCATCGCCGGCGTCACCGTCTCTCTG
Organism: uncultured Chloroflexia bacterium; assembly: GCA_963807905.1. Classification (GTDB taxonomy): domain Bacteria; phylum Chloroflexota; class Anaerolineae; order Caldilineales; family Caldilineaceae; genus JAGRCP01. The sequence continues at coordinate 37,653 of CAWEEJ010000017.1, forward strand.
ATTCAGGACAGCAATGGCGACGGCATCTGGGATCCGGCAACGGAACCCATCATTGCCACCGACACCACTGACGCCAACGGCAAGTACCTCTTTGAGGGCGTTCCCGACGGCAAATACCTGGTGCTCGTCAACGACACCGACAATGTGCTCGGTGAACTTGTGGGCACCAACGATAGCGATGGCGCTGGCGGCGCCGGCGGCCCCAACCAGGCCGACAGCGTACTGGGCCTAAGTGCAGTGGATCTAGACTCGGCCGGGTCCGAGACGGCAGGTGTGGAAAAGCTGGACCAGGACTTTGGCTATGCGCCGCCTGGCCACAGCAATGGCGAAGGGCTGATCGGGGACACGATCTTCCTGGACCGGGACGCCAACGGACAGCCGGATGCCGGTGAAGGCATCGAAGGCGTGACAGTCAATCTCTACGACGCCAATGGCAACCTGATCGACAGCACCGTGACCGACGAGAACGGCAACTACCACTTCGGCGGACTGCCGGAGGGCACCTACACGGTGCGGGTCGACACGACGACGCTGCCGCCTGGCGTGAGCAACGCAGTCGATCCTGACGGCGGTACGCTCAATGAGTCCGACGTCACCATTGGCAACGGTCAGTCGCTGATCAATCTGCAACAGGACTTCGGCTATCGGCCAGTGCAGGACGCCGGTTCCATCGGCAACCTGATCTGGCTGGACAGCAACGCCGACGGCGATGTGGATGACGGCGAGAACGGCATTGCCGGTGTCACGGTCGATCTCTATGAAGATAGCAACGGCAATGGCGTCATCGATCCGGGCGAGCCCTTGGTGGGCAGCACGGTAACCGGCGTCAACGGCGACTACCTCTTCAGCAACCTGCCCGCCAACAACGGCAGTGACGGCCCTGTGAATTACATCGTCGACGTCACGGACGAGAATGGCGTGCTGGCCGGGCACTGGCATTCAGACGGGGAGGATGGTGTCAACAACAACAGCCAGGCCGATCCCTACGCCGTCCAACTCACGCCGGGCAATCCGAACAACCTGACCGCCGACTTTGGCTACTATGTGGAGCCAGGCGCTGTGGGCAACTACGTCTGGGAAGATCAGGACGGTGATGGCATTCAGGACGATCTGGAACCGGGTATCGCCGACGTGATGGTTACGTTGACGATCACCTATCCGGATGGGACGGTCGTGACCGTGGTCACAAAGACCGATGCCAATGGCTACTACAGCTTCGGCAATCTGTTGTTGGACGAAGATTACAACGGTGACGGCAGTGGTTCTGAGCCGACCTACTCGATCAGCGTAGGCACGCCTGACGACTACTTCCCGACGACCGTAAATGCCGTTGACAGCACGGCGCTCAATGACTCCAACGATCATACGGGCACCGATGCTCAGCCGATTCAGGGCCAAACGGACGCATCACCAGCAAATGATGAAGCAGAAATCGCGTCCTATGACTTTGGCTTTCGATCAGACAGTTCAGTTTCCGTAGCGCTGTCTTATGCCTTTGCCGAGCGCGTGCAGGACGGTACGGTCTACTTCATCTGGGAAACAGCGACAGAGACGGGCAATGCTGGCTTCCGCATCTACATGGAGGTGGATGGCGAACTGAGTTTGGTCACGCCGGATCTGCTACCTTCCCAGGTCATCGATTCCGTGACGCCTGTGCGCTATGCTTACCAAGCACGCGTAGAAGGGGAGCGCTACTATATCGACATGATTAACATCGCTGGTGATGAGGAGCGCTATGGTCCTTATCTGCTCGGTGAGGAATACGGTGTTCCTGCAGCAGTAGACGTCGATCAGCTAGATGAGAGACTCTACCTACCGGTCGTAGCAGGCAAGTAGCATATCACTGTCAGCAGAAGCGTGCATGTGGTCCAGCAGACCCGCTGGACCACATGCCATGCTGACGCAATTCGGGTTGGCACGGATGCTGCATTGCACAAGTATCGCCTCTGCGGAGGTGAATAGATCAGCAGGTAGCATCCGCTCCGTTTCCATCCCTCCGCCGTCCCCCCCTACGTTGTGCCCCCTAATCCGTTGTTTATGTCCGCGTTCCCACCAATCGCCTGAAGTTTGCTCCTGGGGTAATCTTGCCTAAGGGGAGCACTTGGTCGGCTCGTGTGCACGAAGGCAAATTACCCGGGCGTCCGTGCCAGCATTCGTAACCAAGTACGGCAAAGGCCAGCGCCTCTTTGGCGTCGTCATCCATGCCGACGTCGCGATGGGTGAGGATGGCGACGCCCGGCAGCGCCTGGCTCAGCATCTGGCGCAGGGTCGGATTGTGCGCCCCGCCGCCGCCAAGGATGATCTCGTCGGGCAGCGCGGGCAGGAGCGTGCGATACGCGTCGGCAATCGACCAGGCGGTGAAGCCGGTCACGGTAGCAATGGCATCGCGGCCGCTGACGCCGCGGGCCTTGGCCCGGGCGATGACGCGGGCAGCGAATTGCGCGCCGAATTCCTCGCGGCCCGTTGTTTTGGGTGCAGGTAGGCTGAGATAAGGGTGTTCCATCAACTCGGCCAGCAGTTCCTCGCCGATCATCCCTTCTGCCGCCAGGCGGCCGCCGGTATCATAGGTCTGTGCGCCCTGCGTCTGCCATGCAACCACCGCGTCAATGATCATATTGCCCGGGCCGCTGTCAAAGGCAAGCGTGGCCCCTGCATCACCGCCGGCAGGCAAATAGGTGACGTTGGCGATGCCGCCGATGTTTTGGACCGCGCGGCTCTTGGTGGGATGGCGCAACAGGAGCCAATCAACGTAGGAGACCAGGGGCGCCCCTTGCCCGCCGACCGCGACATCCGCCACGCGAAAGTCGGCGACTGTCGTCACGCCCGTGCGCACGCTGATCACGGCCGACTCGCCAATTTGGAGCGTAGAGGGCGTGTCAACCCCGGGACCCACATGGTGATAAAAGGTCTGCCCGTGGGACGCGATCAGGTCGATTTCCTCGACCGACAGCCCGCTGCTGCGGATCGCCTGCAGCGCAGCCTCGGCAAACCACTCGCCGATTACGAAGTTCATCTGGCAGACGGTCTGGGGATCGGCCTGCTGGGGATCAAAGAGCGCCAGAATGCGCTGCCGCTGCGCCGCTTCAAAAGGGACGAACTCAAAGGCTAGCAGTTGGGCCGACAGATCGGGCGGACTGCCCGTCACCTCCACCACGGCGGCGTCGATTCCATCGACCGACGTGCCTGACATCAAACCGATGACAATCATCGCACTCCTCACAATCTACTCTGTGGAACTGCCGGCCCGCTTGCGATAGATCAGCTCGGCGATCCCCGGCGTGACGTAGTCCGGAATGGCGCCGACCTGCGTGTAGCCGAGTGCTTTATAGAAGCGGTGGGCCGGCTCATTAAAGTCGGAAACGAGCAAGAAAACATCAGTAACTTGGCAGAATAATTTAGCTTCAGCCGCGTCCATGAGCAGGCGACCAATGCCCCGTTGCTGCCACGCTGTCGCAATTCCAATTAACATAATGTAACCGCTACGGACGAACGCGCCGTCGACCACGTACCAGAGAAAGCCGGCAATCTCTTCGGGCGCAGCGTCAGAGCGCTTGGCGACCGCGACGAGAATCGTTGCCGCTGCGTCAAGCCCGTGGGCCAGCCGGGCGGCGAAGGCTGTGCCCTCAACGCCGTGACGCTGCCATAACGGCGTGGCCAGCACCAGCCCTGTGACTGCGGCGATGTCGGCGGACTGCATGGGGCGAATGGCGATGGCAGCCGCTGGCGTTCTGCTCATCGGCGCTAGCGGGTCAGTCGGGTGTCGAGCACGTCGCGCAGGCCGTCGCCCAGCAGGTTGAAGCCCAGCACCGCAAACATGATGGCGAAGCCGGGCGCAAAGGCCAGCCAGGGCGCCAGTTCCATGAGCAGGCGCGCCTCACTCAACATGCTGCCCCACGACGGCTCGGGCGGGATGACGCCCAGCCCCAGAAAGCTCAGCGCGGCCTCGGTGAGGATCGCCCAAGAGAAGGCCAGGCTGATCTGCACGATGAGGGGCGAGAGCGCGTTGGGCATGATGTGGCGCCAGATGATAGCCGGGTGGCGGGTGCCGATGCTGTAGGCGGCGTGGACGTACTCGTCATCTTTGACGTCGAGCACAGACGCGCGTGAAACGCGCGCAAAGATCGGCATATAGACAATGGCAATGGCAATGATCGTGTTGCGCTGGCCCGGCCCCAGCACCGCGGCAATGAAGAGCGCCAGCAAGATTGCCGGAAAGGCGAAGAGCAGATCGACCAGGCGCATGAGTACGCTGTCGAGGCTGCCGCCCACGTACGCCGCGGGCACGCCCACGGCCATGCCGGCCAGCAGTGCAAAGGTGACCGAACTGAGCGCAACCGTCAGCGAATTGGTCGCACCGTAGAGAAGCCGGCTATAGACGTCGCGGCCGAATTGATCGGTGCCCATGAGATAGCCCGAGAGCGACGGCGCCTGCAGGCGGTCGGCCGGATGTTGCTCGTTGGGCGGGTAGGGGGCCAGGGGTTCGGCAAAGACTCCGGCCACAATAAAGAGACCAATCAATGCCAGGCCGATGACGCCGCTGGTGTTGCCCAGCAGCCGGCGAAAGACGCCCTTGCGCTTGGATTTCATCGCGGGCTACTCATAGCGGATGCGGGGATTGGCGTAGGTGTAGAGAATGTCAGCCACCAGGTTGATCAATACGAAGTTGACGGCGATGAAGAGCACGGTGCCTTGCACCAGCGCGTAGTCGCGCTGGGCGATGGCATTGAGCAGGAGCCGGCCGATGCCTGGCAGAGCAAAGATCTCCTCGATGATGATGGCCCCACCCAGAAGGTAGCCGATCTCAAAGCCGATCAGGGTAATGATGGGGATAAGCGCATTGCGCAGGCCGTGGCGGCGCAAGACGGTGATGTTGTTGAGCCCCTTGGCCTTGGCGGTGCGCATGTAATCCTCGCCCAGTTCCTCCAGGACGGCGGAGCGTGTCGTGCGCATGACCGAGGCGCTGAAGGCAAAGGCCAGCGTAAAGGCTGGAAAGAACATCTGCGTCAGATTCGTGCGCGGATCTTCGGTAAAGCTGACGTAATTACCGGCATTGGGCAGGATGCCAAAGTAGACGGAGAGCACGTAGATGATCAGCGTGCCAAGCCAGAAGTTGGGCAGAGCCAGCCCAATGAGGCCGAAGATGCGCGTCGTCACGTCGACGGGCTTGCCCCGCTGTGTGGCCGAGAGGATGCCCGTGGGGATGCCAATGATCAGCGCCATGATGACCGCGATCAGCGCCAGTTCCAGCGTCAGCGGGTAGCGGGCCAGGATCTCCTCCATGACCGGGTTACCCGTCCGAACAGAGTAGCCGAAGTCGCCGCGTAGCGCGGAGGTGAGCCAGGTCCAGTATTGGAGCGGTAGCGGCTGATCGAGGCCAAAATAGGCGCGCAGGGCCTCGGTTTGGGCCTCAGTGAGCTTGACCTGCGTGCCGATCATGGCGCTGATCGTGTCGCCGGGAATCAGGCGCATGACCAGGAAGACGATGATCGAGATGCCGAACAAGGTTGGAATGAGGGCTAGAAGCCGGCGCAGAATGTAGCGTTGCATGGAGTACCGGTTGGGTGCGAGGACGATGCGTAGAGACGTTGCAATGCAACGTCTCTACGCATCGCAACGCCTCTACGCTTGGTGATTTATGGGTTAACGGTCTAAGTACGTGTCACGCAGGGAGACCGTCGAGCCGTTGGAGAGCGGCACGTAGCCCTGGACATCGGGCTGCATCAGCCGGTACTCGTTGCCGACGTAGAGCCAGACCCACGGTGCAGCTTCGGCCAGCTGTTTCTGAATTTCCAGATAGAGTTCGGCCCGGGCTGCCGGGTCGACAACCGCACGCGCTTCGTCGAGCAACGCATCCAACTCGGGCGTCGAGTAGTTGGCGACGCTGTTGAGGTTGCCCGTGCTGTGCCAGTAGCGATAGAACATGTTGTCGGGATCCGGGTTGCCGCCGTTGAGCGCAACCGCAGCGTCGAAGTCGCCGGCAAGCCAGCGATCTACATAGACGCCCAGTTCCAGCGGTTCGATCTCAGCCGTAATGCCGATTTCGGCCAGCTGTGCCTGAATGTTCTGCGCTTCGGCCAGAGCAGTCGGCGGCTCCAGCGACGCGGCCATGATGGTGAAGCTGACGTCGCTCACACCGGCGTCGTCAAGCAGCGCCTGGGCCTGTTCCAGATCTTTGGTGTAGCAGGTCAGCTCATCCAGCGGCGCGCGATAGCTCAGTGGCGTGGCCGGGCTGGTGACCTCGCCCTCGCCCAGGGATGCGGTGTCAAGCACCTGCTGGCGGTCGATGGCGCACGAGACGGCCTGGCGCACGCGCACGTCTTCAAACTGCGGACGGCTGGCGTTGAGCTGCAGCACGTGATAGGCCAGCGCCGGCGCGCGCATGAGGTTCAACTCTTCACTGCCGTCGGCCACCGTCGCCACGATCGGGTCATTGATCAGACCCCAGTCAATCTCACCGGCGCGCAGACCGGCCAGGATCGAGGATTCGTCAGGAATCGTGCGGAACTCAATGCCTTCCAGGTAGGGCCGATCGGGCATCCAGTACTCCGTATGGGCTTCCATATTCAGCACATTGTCCGGCTCCCAGTTGGCGATCTTGAAGGGACCCGTGCCCATGGTTTCCGCCGCCGGATCACCGCCCGCATCCATCCACGCCTGCGAGAGGATGGACGAATTGGTCGTCGTCATGGCAGCAAGGATGGCGACATTGGGCGCATTGAGGTTGAAGACGACCGTGTTGTCGTCAGGCGTGTCGATCGACTCGATCGCGGTGAAGAAGCCGCGCGCCGCGGCGCCGGTCTCTTCGTTCAGGATGCGCTCAAACGAGTACTTGACGTCAGCTGAGGTCATGGGCGTGCCGTCATGGAAGACCACGTTGTCCTGGAGCTGAATGGTCAACGCCAGACCATCGTCCGACCATTCCCAGGATTGGGCCAAGCGGGGAATCACGGTCATATCGGCATCCAGCCCTAGCAGCGTTTCGTAGACGTGTTCGAGCACGCGGTGGGAGGCAAAGGCCGTCTGCACATGGGGATCGAGCCCCGTGGCGTCGGCGGCCCGGGCCGCGACCAGCACGCCGCCGGCTTTGGGTTCACCGGCCGGCTCTTCGGTGGCGGCTGCTGCATCAGCGCCGTCCGCGCTCTCGGCGGCAGGCGGCGCAGCGGGCGCAGCACAAGCCGCCAGCACGAAGAGCAGCACGATAACCAAACCGCTCCACAGCGAGCGCCGCAGCATACGCTGCAGTCGTGTTGGATTCTGCATAGAAAAACTCCTTCACTTGGATGGGTGAAAAACGACGATGGATAGCGCCCGACCGCAGCGGTTTTCCTATTTGCGGCCGCGGCACGGACTCTCCTGCGTACAACTGTCGTGTGACGTCCACTCATTGTACTGGAACGGTTTTGAGCGTGCAAACATGCCTCGTCCGAACTTCCGAAGGATGCATACCACATTTTGGGGGGCAGCCCTAGAGAAAGCGACCCATCCGTTCCTGCACCGCTCCCAAAATGAGATGCGCCCGTTTTCGAAGCCTTGTCGTAATCCAAGCGTCAGGCAATGCACCGCGAACGGTCCGAATTATCCAGCGCGTGCTGTGCTACACTACCGCCGCCCACACGTCGCTACCATTTCCACGCTGCAAATCCAATCCTTTGTGCCAGATCTAGGAGTCACGCCATGGATAGTGATGCTTGGCGCCAAATCGCCCCCACCAAACTACTCACTACACAGTGCTTGCCCATTGCACAGAGCTCGGCCATCGTACAGACATTGCCCTGCAACGCCTCCACCGCCCGCGCCTTCCAGCCTACGCCACCCCTCTAGCCCCTTCCTGACCAAACATCCAATCGAGGAGGCGTTGCCTTGCGGCGCTTCTGCCAAGCATAAATTCGCATGATCTGCGCCCCGATCGGCGTAGCCCCATCCTTGTACTGATTGGAAGGACGGATCGCTCATGCCTCACACCTTCAGCCACGGCTATGCTCTGCTCATCGGCGTCGGTGAGATTGACGAATATCCCAAGTGGTCGCTTGCGGCTACCGTCAGCGACATGAAGGGTTTGCACGCTCTGCTCATTGACCCCGCCCGCTGTGCCTATCCCGACAATCGGGAACACGTGCGGCTGCTGCACGACCAAACGGCGACGCGCCAGTCCATCCTGGATGGACTCGACTGGCTCACGGCGTGTGCCACGCAAGATCCAGACGCCACGATCGTCGTCTCCTACTCGGGCCATGGCTGGCTCGACCAGGAGACCGCGCGCTACTATCTGATCCCCTATGACGTGGACCCATTCGACCTGCCTCGCTCTGCGCTGGCGGCCGATGACTTCCAGGCAGCCCTGCGCGCCATGCCGGCAAAACGCCTGCTGGTTTTTATCGACAGCTGTCATGCCGAGGGCATGGCGGCCGCCAAGGAGACGGTACCTATTAAGCTGCCGCACGGCTTCGCGCCACACGCGCCGCCGCCCACGTTGTTGGAAGCGCTCCAGACGGGCGCCGGGCGTGCGGTCTTCACCTCCTCCCGCGGCGATCAGCAATCGTGGGTACGCGCCGACGGTACGTTGAGCGTCTTCACCCATCACCTGCTCGAAGCGCTCCAGGGGGCGGCAAACCAGCCCGGCGACACGGTTGTGCGACTCTCTCATCTAATGAATCACCTCAATCGCGCCGTTTCTGAGACGGCGCTGCGGATGTTCAATGCCGAGCAGGTGCCCTTTATGAGCATCGCCAGCGAAGACTTCCCGGTTGCACTGATTCAAGGCGGCAAGGGGATGCCTGTTGGCGGCTGGCCAGCAGTGGCGCAAGAGGCACAGCAGACGATCGAACGGCTGAGTCACGTCCAGGGTGACCACAACGTGATTGGCGATGTCTCTGGTGACATTGTTCAACTGGGCGACAATCAGGTGGCGACGAGTGGCGGCGACTACATCGCCGGCGACAAGAATGAGATCCAGGCGGAGCACTACTACGAGCAGATCACAGTGGGTGAAGACAAGCCAACGCAACTGGCCGCTGCGCGCAGTGACTACCTCAAGCGGCTGCGCAATCGCCTTCAGGTGCTGCCCATGGCCGCCATTGGCGGTGAGGATAGCCTGCGTGATGCCGTCCGGCTTGACCAGGTCTACGTCGAGTTGGATACGCTGTCCCCTGTCATGGGGCATGATGAGTCAGAAGCCGTTCGGTCTCAGGTTGGCGCCTTCGGCGAGACGCACCAAGCACTCTCCGCCATGGAAGCCGCCACGCAGGAAGCGCGCCTGGCCTTGCTGGGTGATCCGGGCAGTGGCAAGAGTACCTTTGTGAAGCAGCTGGCCGCGTGGCTGGCAAGCGCCGGCCTGGATGAACGCGACCCTCCGGACGGCTGGTCGGCCGATCTACTGCCCATACTGACCAACTTACGTGACCTCGCTCCGCACCTCACCGAGTTGGCGCTTAATGACCTGTCGAGCGATGAGCGCAACCAGCGGATTATTGCCGTGCTATACCAACAGTGGCGGGCGGACGTCGAGTCGCTGCCCATGCCGGCAGATTGGGTCCTGGAAGTGCTGGATGGGGCGCTGACTTCTGGCGCTGCGATGGTCGTCTTTGACGGGCTGGACGAAGTGCCGGAGGCCACGCGGATACGCGTCGGCTGGATGCTCAATGCGCTGCTGGCGACCTATCCCGACATCGCCCATGTCATCGTTACCTGTCGCATCCGCTCCTACGTCGGCAATGCCGTGTTACCAAATTTTGGCGATCACCGGCTCGCGCCCTTTGCAGACGAGAAGATACGGCGCTTCGCCGAGTGCTGGTATTTTGCCCAGGCTGATCTGCAAGGACTCACGCCAGACGTAGCCGCGGCAAGGGCGTCTGATCTCATTCAGGCTGCGCTCTCCAAGGAACTGAGAGAACTGGCCGAGAATCCCTTGCTCGTGACCGCAATGGCCATCATCCACCAACGTGAAGTGGGCTTGCCCGAAGGAACGCGTGCGCTTGTACGACGAGGCCGTCACCGTGCTCTTGCATCGCTGGCAGCGCCATCGTGGCCTACGCGTCAGCGAGTCATTGGGCGCCGTGCTGGCCGACGTCCACAAGATGCGCACGATCATGGAGCGCATCGCCCACGACGCCCATCTGCAAGGGCTAAATGAAGAGGGCGCCCTCGGCTTTGGCAGCCTCATCGAAGTGCTGGCCCAGCCAGACTACCTGGGGGATGTGGCGCTGGCCGATGAGTTCCTGCACTATGTGGACGAAAAGGCGGGCATTTTGGTGGGCCAGGGAGGCAGTGAGCGTGCGGGTCACCCCGTCACCTATACCTTCCCGCACCGCACCTTTCGCGAGTATCTGGCCGGCTGCTATCTGGTCAGCGGACGGCCGTCGGCCCGCAAGATGCGTCCGTACGCAGAGGAGAGCGACGCTTGGTATCTGGCCGCGCAATTGGCCGGCGAGGAACTGCTCTACAACCGGCGCAGTGCGCCCGCGCTGCTTGACCTCATGTATGATCTCTGCACGACGAGCGAGCCAGTGACCGAGCGAGACTGGCGCACGGCGTTGTGGTCCGGTCAGATGGCCAAGCTGATGGGGCCGGCGGAAATCGTCAAAGATGAGCAGCCGGATGGCGGGCGCACGTTTCTGGAGCGGCTCACGCAACGCATGGTGGCCATAGTCCGCGAGGGTCGATTGACAGCCCCGGAACGCGCCGATGCCGGTCGTATTCTCAGCGTCCTGGGTGATCCCCGGCCAGGTGTCGGTGTGGTCAACGACGTGCCTGACATCGTGTGGTGTGCGGTCCCGGCCGGCGAATTCTGGATGGGCGATGATCAGGGCGCATCCAATGAGCAACCTGCTCATCGGCTGCACCTGCCGGACTTCCGCCTGGCGAAGTACCCGGTAACCAATGCTCAATACGCCGCGTTCGTGACGGCAACCAACCGGGAGGCGCCGCGCACGTGGCCGGGCAACGAACCGCCGGCGGAACTCATGAACCATCCGGTGGTCGACGTTACGTGGCATGACGCCGTTGCTTTTTGTGCCTGGCTCAGCGCCGAGCTTGGCGAGACGGTGCGCTTACCGAGCGAGGCTGCGTGGGAGAAGGCGGCCAAGGGTCACGGCAAGAATCGCGGCTATCCATGGGGAGACGACGAACCCGATGAGAATCGATGTAACTTTGACCTGACGATTGGGACGACAAGCTCGGTTGGCCTCTATCCTGCCGGGCAAAGCCCCTATGCGTGTCAGGACATGAGCGGCAACGTGTGGGAGTGGACGATGAGCTTGCTCGGGGAAGACTTCATGAATCCCGACTTTGGCTATCCCTATGACCCAACGGATGGCCGTGAAGACCTGGCGGCCCCGGACTTCGTGGCGCGCGTGTTGCGCGGCGGGGCCTACTTCAACCATCAGGGTCTCCTGCGTTGCGCCTCCCGCTACGGCTGGTATTTGGAAGATCGCTACGGCAACGGCGGTTTCCGCGTCTGCGCGCCTGGTCTGTAGATTGCGGCCAAACAGATGTCCTAAAGCCATTCTCGCTTGCCATCCGGGCCCTTCCCGCCTATCATGCGCTCCACGTTTGCTGTACCGTACCTGTCCCAGGATGACCCATGACCCAGCCCATTCGTCCCGCCAAACCTGAAATCATGAGTCCGGCCGGCTATTGGCCCCAGCTCCACGCCGCCATCGAGGCGGGCGCGGACGCGGTCTACTTCGGCCTGACACACTTCTCGGCCCGGGCCAAGGTTGGCTTTACGCTCGATGAACTGCCCGACGTCATGCGCACGCTGCACGCGCGCGGCGTGCGCGGCTATGTCACCTTCAACACGCTCATCTTCGACCACGAGTTGGAAGAGGCGGCTTCCGCTCTGGCACAGATCGCCGCCGCCGGCGCCGACGCCGTCATCGTGCAGGATGTGGGGATCGCCCAGCTTGCGGCCGAAATCGCGCCGGGGATGGAGGTCCACGGCTCGACGCAGATGAGCATCACCAGCGCCGAAGGCATTGCCCTGGCCCAGCGCTTTGGCGTGAGTCGGGTCGTGCTTGCACGCGAGCTTTCATTGGACGACATTCGCACCATCCGCGGCCAGACCGATTGCGAATTGGAGATCTTTGTCCACGGCGCGCTCTGCGTCTCCTACTCGGGCCAGTGCTTCTCGTCCGAGGCCTGGGGCGGGCGCAGCGCCAACCGCGGCCAGTGCGCGCAGGCCTGCCGGCTGCCCTACGACCTGATCGTCGACGACGTGCTCACGCCGTTGGACGATGCGCGCTACCTGCTCTCGCCCGGCGACCTCTACGCGTTGCAGCAGATGCCGGAGATCGTGCAGCTTGGCGTCTCGGCGCTCAAGATCGAGGGGCGCTACAAGGATGCCAACTACGTGGCCCTGACGACCCAGGCATACCGCCAGGCCGTGGACGAAGCGTGGGCCGGTCACGCGCTGAGCATCACGCCGACGGAGGAGCTGCGGCTCGAACAGGTCTATTCACGCGGCATGGGGCCACACTTCATCAGCGGCACCAATCACCAGACCGTCGTCTCGGGCAGGGCGCCCCGTCACCGGGGCGTGCACATGGGCCGCGTGACCGACGTCACGGAACAGAGCGTCATCATCAAGCCCGACCCGCATGCCGCGCCCATGCCGCTCAAGCCGGGCGACGGCGTGGTCTTCGACGCCGCGGATTGGCGCAGCCCCGAGCAGCCCGAAGAGGGCGGACGCATCTATGAGATGCAGCCGCGCAAGGGCGGCCGACTGGAGCTACGCTTTGGCAACCACGCCATCGATTTTGACCGCATCCGCCCGGGCGATCAGCTGTGGCGTACCCACGATCCGGACGTGGACAAGGCGGCCAAGCCACTGACGCAAGCCAACTCTCCGGTCCACAAGCAAGGGCTGCGTGTGGCGGTCACAGCCCATGAAGGCGCGCCGCTGACGTCGGTCTGGTCGCTTGCCGACCGGCCGGATATCACGGTGACGGTGCAGACGCCCGAGCCGATGCTGGCCGCGCAGAAACGGATGCTCGATGCCGACTACCTGCGTGCGCAGCTTGGCCGACTGGGCAACACGCCGTATGTCCTGGACGAACTCGTGCTGGACGTTGCCGGGGAGCCCTTTGCGCCCAGCTCGCTTCTCAACCAGCTGCGGCGTAGCGCAGTGGCAGAATTGGTGGCGTTGCAGAGTGCGCCGTCCACGGCCTACGTTGCCGATCCGGTGCAGACGCTGGCATCGGTTCGGCAGTCAAGGCAAGAGGCTGTAGGCGCTGTGGCTGGGGAGGAAGGCGCTTTCCCCCAACTCCATCTGCTCGTGCGTACGCCGGAGCAGTTGACAGCTGCGCTGGAAGCACGCCCGGCCAGCATCACGCTCGATTATCTGGAACTCTATGGCTTGCGGCCTGCGGTGGAGGAGATTCAGGCCGCGGGCATTGACGCCCGTGTCGCCAGCCCGCGCATTCTCAAGCCGAGCGAACAACGGGTGGTGAATTTCCTGCTGCGGCTCGGTTGTCCGATTGTGGTGCGTTCAGGTGGGCTGCTAGAGGCGTTACAGGTCGAGGATCGTCCGCCGCTGATCGCTGACTTCAGCCTCAACGCCGCCAACGCGCTCACGGCTGAGACTTTTCTCGCCATGGGGCTGACGCGCATCACGCCGACTCATGATCTCAACGCCGCGCAAGTGGCCGACCTTGGCGCTGCCATCGGCTCATCCAAGCTCGAGGTGATTGCTTACCAGCATCTGCCAGTCTTCCACACAGAGCACTGTGTCTTCTGTCGCTTTCTTTCGGAGGGGACGAGCTATCTGGATTGCGGCCACCCCTGCGAGAGCCACAAGGTTGCGCTACGCGACGTGAATGGCCGCGAGCACCCGGTGCTGGCTGACGTAGGGTGTCGCAACACGGTCTTTGGCGCCGAAGCCCAAAGTGCGGCCAAGCATCTGCCACGCCTGCTCAACGCGGGTATCGCCCATTTCCGACTCGAGTTCGCCCACGAAAGCGCCGAGGAAGTCACCAAGGTGGCTCAAGCCTTCCAATCCGCCCTCGCCGGGGCGTGCAGCGTTGATGAACTTGAGACCCAACTGGCTCGCATCGCGCCCCAGGGCACGACCGAGGGCAGCCTCTTCATCGCCAATGATTACAACATCGCCCTGACCGGCATTTAAACTGAACGTGCGACGAGAACATTGGTATTGCAAGCCCTTTCGGTAGATCCGGCTTCGACACTTCGACACTTCGACAAGCTCAGTCCGAGCAGGCTCAGTCCGAGCAGGCTCAGTCAGCGCTTCAAGGTAGCCGCCGCCTGAGCTTGTCGAAGGCAGAGGCGGTCGCATCTATGCGGTCGCATCTATGCGGTCGCATCTACTGAAAGTCATGTTCTCGTAGAGGTTTCAGTTTAGCTTCCAGAATGGACCGCTGAGCCCCAGCTCGACCGCACACAAGTCGAGCTAATGCCGAGCTGCGGCTCGGCGGCCCCAGGCGTTACTGTGGGCTGGCGATGATCGGCAGGTAGGTCTTTGGCGCATCAAAGGGCGCAATCTCCTCCAGCATATCCTGATACACGTTGAAAGCACTGAGCAGATCGGTCGTGCTGAAATTGCAGTGACCGTAAGTCTCGGTAATGGGGATGAGCGTGTAGAACGCGTCAGCGCCGGCGGCCGAAACCTTCTCACCGTAGCGCACAGCCTGGGTAAATGGCACTAGGTTGTCGCCATCGGTATGCATGTTGAGCAGCGGCACGCGCGAAGCGGCCCGTCGTTTCGTAGTCGGCTTCGATGGCGGCGAGTGCGGCAGCGTCGGCGGCGTAGCGGGCAACAGCTGCGTTGAGCGCCGCGTCATCATTGCTGCCGGTATAGGTACGCCCGACGTTGTCGAAAGGCTGGCCGCCGAGCTTGACCTGCCCGTCGTTGACGCCCATGATGTTATACCAGAAGAGACGTTCCATGCTGTTCTCGCGCGTGGCCGCAGCATCGTCCGGGTCGAAGGGCACATTGGCGGTGGCCAGCAGCTGATCGACGCGTGCCGCATTGGCCGGATCGGTAATGATCGGACGCAGCGTCTCGGCGTAGAAACTTTCATAGCCTTCCATGATCTCCGCGGCGATGTCAATCGGCGAGTTGGGGATCTCGATCTCCGGGAAGAAGTAGTCAAAGAGCACGCGGAAGTCGCCGAAGTACTGGATCTGTGCACGATAGTCAGCGATGGGTCCACAGAGGGTGACCGCGCCGCGCACGACCTGGGGATAGCGCTCGGCCATGAGGGCGGCGACCAGCGCGCCGTCCGAGAGGCCAAAGACCGTCACTTCGGCGGGCTCGCCGTGCTTCTCCGTAAAGATGCGCAGGACGTCCAGCGTATCCTCAATCGCCTGGGGCGTTGCCAGCCCGTTGGTGCGGTAGCTCGACATGGCAAAGGCGATCCCCTGGGCGTTAAAGAGCTGATCAAAGGAGAGGGGCGCGCCCGGCGGCTTGACCTGATCCTCCGGAATCCCGATCGGCTCGAGCGGTGAAACATAGCCGTGCGCATAGAGCACCAGGCTTTGCCCGTCCCAGCCGTTGGGCAGACAGATGCGATAAATCGCGCCCGACGCCTGATCGCCATCCTCGCAGGCATGGGGCGCGTCCGGCGTCTGGGCATGGGCATCGGCCACGGCTAGCAAGAGCGCGGCAGCGATGAAAAGAAGAACGAATGAGGCCTTACGGAAAATAGTTGACATAATAATTATCTCTGTGTTTGCAGTGACAACAGCGGGGCCCAGGGGCTCCCCGAAAGGAACGGATAGGACAAATTGGCCCTGGTTGACCCGCTTGGTTTCGACCCTTCGACAAGCTCAGGACGGTGCAAGCTCAATCGGCGCTAGCCCTCGCCGACTCACCCCACCACCCCACAACCCTACCCCCACAACCCTACCACCCCAAGACCCCACCCCCTAAACCAACTCCCCCGCTTCAAACTGCATATCATACAGCCGGCGATAGAGCCCATCACGCCCCAGAAGCTCACGGTGATGGCCGCGCTCGACAATTTCGCCCCGGCTGAGCACGAGGATGCGATCGGCGCGTTGGATGGTGGAGAGGCGGTGCGCGATCACAAAGGAGGTGCGCCCCTCCATGAGCCGCTCCAGCGCGGCCTGGACCCACCGTTCCGATTCGGTGTCCAGCGCCGAGGTGGCTTCGTCCAGAATGAGGATGCGCGGGTCTTTGAGCAGGGCCCGCGCAATGGCTATGCGCTGGCGCTGGCCAGCAGAAAGGCGGATGCCGCGCTCGCCGACGACGGTTGCGTAGTCGTCGGGTAGCTCCATAATGAAGTCGTGGGCGTAGGCCGCACGCGCCGCATCCCGCATTTCCGTCTCGCTTGCATCGAGGCGGCCATAGAGGATGTTCTCGCGAATGGTGCCGCCGAAGAGAAACGTCTCTTGGGGCACCAGACCGATTTGATGACGTAGGTCCGCCAGGCGCGCGTCGCGGATGTCGATGCCGTCGATTTTGACCGAGCCGCTGGTTACGTCATAGAAGCGGGGGATGAGGTTCACGAGCGTCGTCTTGCCGCTGCCGCTATAGCCGACGAGCGCAATGACCTCACCCGGCTGGGCGGTGAGATTGATGTCGCGCAGGACAACGGGTGTTGGTTGCGGGATCATAACAGGCTCTTCCTCCATCGCGCTCGCATCGTCGACAATGTTGACCGGCGCGGCATAGCGAAAGCTGACGTCGGTGAATTGTACCTGTCCGCGCAGCTGGGCGGGCGCGGTGGTCTCCAGCTGATAAAGTCCGGGTTCCGGCGCCGCGTCGAGGATGTCGAAGATCCGCTGTGACGCGCCCAAAGCCTCCTGCACGCGGCCGTAGAGTCCGGCCGCTTCCGCCATGGGCGACGAGACGATGATCATGTAGAGAATGAACGCAATCAGATCACCCGGCGTGATCGTCCCGGCGATCACCTGGCGTCCTCCGACCCAGAGCAGAACCGTCATGGCCAAAAAGGAAAGAAAGGCGATGATGGGGACAAAGATCGAGCGTACCCGTGTTTGGGCCAGAGCCGCATCCAGAGCTTCGTCGATCTGCTCGCCGTAGCGCACCCGCTCGTATGGTTCACGCGCAAAGCTCTTGACCACGCGAATACCCGAAAGCATCTCTTCCAGCACGGTCGTGGCGTCGGCTAGTTCATCCTGCGAATTGGTGGAAAGGCGCTTCAGCTTGCGCCCATAAAAGGTAGAAATCAGGATCAGCGGCGGGATCAGCGCCAGGATGATCAGCGTGAGCTGCCAGTTCATGTAGAGCATGAGCGCGATACCGCCCACAAAGGTGATGATCTGGCGCAGCAGGTTGACCGGCGCATCGACCAACACACCTTGAATCACGCCCACGTCGTTGGTGACGCGCGAGACGATCGCGCCCACGCGGTGGCTGGCGAAGAAGCCCAGCGGCAGCTCGAGCAGATGGCTATGGATTTGGAGCCGCAGGTCGGCCACGACGCGTTGGGCCACATAGCTGAGTTGATAGCGGTGGGCAAATGAAATGATGCCCTGGATGATGAAGAGAACCAGCAAACCGGTCGCGATTGCGTTGAGCTGCGCCACGTTGCCCGATACAAAGACCGTATCGACCAGCGTACGAATGGCCCAGGGCAAGGCTAGCGTGATCAAACTGGAGAAGACCAGGGCAACCGCGGCCAGCGTCATGCGCAGCCAGTAGGGTCTTACGTAGGCGAATAAGCGTTTAAGATCGGACATAGCGCTGATTATACACCCGATGATGGGGTGAGTGCGGAATGCGGAGTGCGGAGTGCGGAATGCCAGCGTTGCCCGCGGTCAAATGGTGGATACACAACAACTGATATGGAAAGGAACGGATACTGCAATGCGGCGGATCGCCACACGTGTTGTCGGCAAGACGACTGCCGTATCCGTTCCATTCTCCATCAGTTGTTGTGTACCAGGCCGTCCTCCTACACCGAGAAGCCTGGCTCTTCCCGAAGCCAGACTTCTCGGCTCTTGGTCCGCTCACTCACTGCTTGGCGATAATGGGCAGGTGAACTCCGGGTACGCCCAAAATGCCAAAGTCGCTCAGGTGATCGCTGGTGCAGCGCAACTGGTTCTGCTCGGCATCAAGCTGACCGGGTAGGTTGATCCAGGCTTCGCCCGTCTCGTCCCAGTAGGCGCAATGCAGGCCCCCCTCGGCGACGCCGATCGCTTCTTCGTCGTAGTCGAACTGGATCGTAAATTCGCCGGCAACCTGCGCGACGGGCGCACCGTCGCCGGTGTAGGCATGGAGGCTGAAGCCATGGACCCGCTTGACGCGGCCGTCATCCTCGGGCGCGACCAGCGGGTCGGCGTAGAGCAGGCGCACCGTCTCGGTCATCGCGGCGGCAGGGAACTCGACGGTTAGGCCCTCGTCCGTCGTCAGCGTGCCGCCTTCGGGGCCGATCTCCGCTGTAGCTGACGCCACATGGAGGCGCGTGGCCACAGCATTCTCGAACGCTGCGCTCAAGACGAGTTCGTCGGTCGCTCCTGGCTCTGCCACAGCCTGCAGCACTGCTTCGCCGTCGACGACCGTACCCCGCGCAACTGGCTCACCGTCTGCAAGCGCGGTGATTTGCGCCCGATTGATCGGGTAGCGAACGGTCCAGCCACCTGGAATCGGGATCAAGCGCTCGATTACCGTAGGCAATTCGACACGCCAGGGCACGCTGGTCCACAGTTCCATGGTCGGATCACCAAAGAGGTGATAGATCGCCTGGTCTGTCACCGCCGCGTTCTGGCTGACGTCTCCAGCGGTCTGGGCCGACCAGATCTGGTTGATGGTGTAAAGCTTGGCATAGTTGAGCACGTCACCCAGGCGACGGATCGATGCCGGACCGCCGTCAGCGGGCAGCAGGGTGGGCCACGTGGCATCAAAGAGCCCGCGGCGTCAGGGCGCTGTTGGCCCAGGTCGGACTGTTGCGCGTGTCGCCGATGATGCCCGCCGCGCCCCGGCCATGCGCAACAGCTTCTCGGCCCAGTAGCTGCCGCCCACCGAGGTGGGATAGGTGTAGTAATCGTCAGCCGGATTGCGCGTCTCGTTATCGAAAAGCCCGCTGGCGCAGTTGACGCTGTAGACGACGGGCGTCAGATTGCCGTTCGAGAGAGAAGCCAGATTGCTCGAGTAGAAGCCGGGAGAGCCCCAGCCGCTAATGCTGCCGTGATCGCGATGGAGGATCAGGCCCCGGCCTGCGTTGAATGCAGCGACGACGTCAGCGGTGTCGCCGTCCCACGCGTAGCCGCTGCTCGCACGCAGGTCTGGCGGCAGCAGCGCGCCGTTATAGTAGCGGTTGGGTGTGCTGCTGCGCGTGCTGCTGTCGTAGTAGCCCGGTTTCGTCGGGTCGCTGTGGTAGGCGACGCCGGTCTCATAGATGCGCTCCATGTTGTAGCCCAGCCCGCTGAGGTGGCTGCGCACCAATTCCGCAGTTTCCACGAAGCTGCGCGAGGCCGTACCGTCGCTGGCCACCTCCGGACGACAGCATTGAAAGTAGGCGGCCAGCGTCATGTCATTGTAGAAGCCAGACGCCAACGGTGGGCTTGATTCATACGCCACGATCTTGTTGACCACCGTCTGCGCATCGCTCAAGGTGTCGACGGGGATACGGCCCAGGCCCAGATCGGGCGTGGCGAAGAACTCGTCGATGCCCATGGTCGAATAGGGCAGGTCGCTGCCGGCCAAGTCGCCGTAGAGCGTGGGCAGATAGAAGGTCGGAATATGCTCGGCATCGCCCAGCAGCAGCACGTACGAGGGGCGCACCAGACAGCCGTCATAGCGCGTCTTGATCGT
Organism: uncultured Chloroflexia bacterium; assembly: GCA_963807905.1. GTDB lineage: Bacteria > Chloroflexota > Anaerolineae > Caldilineales > Caldilineaceae > JAGRCP01. Next base: position 57,406 of record CAWEEJ010000017.1, read on the forward strand.
GCCCCGGATCTCTTCTGCCGTCACGCCGGCTTCACCGGCGCCGCTGCCCGTCTCGATGATCGACGTGGAGATACCCTTGGCGATCTTCCAGGTGCGCAGCGTCTCTGCGGCGATGCGGAAGGCCGGATCAGTGATGATCAGGAGTTCTTCGCCGGGACAATCGAACACAAGCTCGCCGATCGAATAGGGGTACTCGAAGACTGCGGTCGCATTTTTGGCCAAGGCGTAGAGGGGTCGGTTGTGCTGCTCAAAGGGGATCTCCTGGCGCTCCTCCGGTAAAAAACCGCCTTCACCACCCTCGTACTTGAGCGTGAAGGCGATCTCTCTGAAGATGACCAGATACTCTTGCGCCGCGAAATACTGTCCGGCTGCCACGCTCACCTGCACCAGATCGAGGTCGCGCACCTGGCCGACCGGATGGACCGACACGATGTCCATTGGCAGAGGCCTGGTCTCGGCATAGGCTTCTTCATCTCGCTCGAAGGGCGGATCGCCCATGTCTTCAACGTTGACGGGGACATCCTCACCTGGTTGGCTTGCCGGCGCATCGGCCGCCTCAGGCTGAGTCGGATAGAGAAGTACGGAGAGCTCACGCAGGGGCTCCGCCCGGATGTCCTCCACGATGGCCTCGGCGCCTTGCGGCACCGCCAGCAACATGTGGTAGATGGGCACGCCAGGCAGACCGGGGCGCCCGACCATGGGATCGATGCCCGGCATCACAAATTGCTGATAGGACTGACCATCAGCGCCCTGGACAGGCAAGAGCTGAGGCGGGGGGAAGTTGACGGCGGCCCCGAATTGCGTGTTGTCCGACTGCAGAATCTCAACTTCGATCGCCGGGCCCTCAAAGATTGGCTCGTCTGGTGCATGGGGTGCGAAGTAGAGGTCGTCGATGGCCTCGCTCAGCGCGGTGTCGCCATAATCCAGCGTCACGCGCCGGATACGCGCTGCCGGATCATACATGCCCAGAAATTCCGTGTACCGTTCAGGCACGGGCTGATGGGCCACGCGGCAGATCTCGTTGCCCGCCCCATCGTACCCCAACAGCAGGGCGGCCAGCCCGGCGGACTCGCCATTGCCCATGTAGAAACCAACATGGCTCTTGCCCGCATTGAATTCCATCTCCAGCGGCACATTGGCGCTGGTCGCCGGGAAGCGTGCGTCATTAGTCGCAACATTGGGCGATGACCGAGCCTTGGTCGGATCTGCCGGCCGGTCGGCGTAAGAGATCACGTGGGTGACAGTATTGTTGCCAAAGCGTAGGCCATGGCTTGGCCGGTAGACGTTCTCCAACTCGACTGCATCACCGACGTCATCGAAGTCTATGATGGCCGGCGCGGGAATGGCTTCGGGATCAAAGATTTCCACGCAGGTGCTAGGCGCACCCTGTGGCGCACGTGCGCCAACGGTGAGATTCACGTTGGGCGTACCCATCAGCTGGGCCGTCACCGGCCGCGCCGGTTGTGTAGCGGCCAGGCCAAAGAAATAGCTGCTCTGGCCGGCACAGACTGGGGGATTGAACTGGAAAGTGACGGTATTCCCGCTCTGCTGCGCCGAGGATGGACCCACAGAACCGATGCCGCCGCTCGTGCCGACGTACACCTCCTCCATGCCGGCAGTGCCATCGTAGTCCAGCGATTGAACGGGACCGAAGTCGATGCCCATCTCCGTTATGCACGGCACGGGCGGGTTTGCGGCGATGTTGCGCAGATCGATCCGGTATTCGAAACCATAGAGTCCGGCTGCCTGCGTGCCCGCTTCGCCAACCGGCAGCGTGCGGCTTTGGAGGAAGCCCTGACCGCTGCTTCCAGGAAGCGTGATCACATCAGTCGTGTCGGTCACGGTGATAGTGCAGTCGCTATCGAATACGCAATTGACGGCCGGAAACGAGACGCCAACGATTGACAACGCCGCACCCGCTTCTGTGGCCGGTGCGGCCATGGCGCCTGCCGGCTGTAGGGCAAGCGCAGTAACGAGCGCAATGACCTGCAGCAAGGCAATGGAATGATCGAAGACTCGAATTCGCGTATACTTCGTAAACATGACTGCCTCCTTGTCGCCTATGCGGGGGATCAGTATCGAGCCCATTGTGAGCGACGACTGGCTACACCCTGGCTACAGGGTTGCGGCGCGGTCAAAGATGCCCGATAATCAGACCGGACTGAACCTATTCCCCTTTTTGCTGCTGGACTGTGTCGTAGCGCACAGGAGTGCGTTGTGGATCTTCACGGCGGTCAGCCCCTCACCGTCGCTATACTAGTGGAGTCTGAATTGTGGATAAGCGAATCGATCATCGAGTGATTACTTTGCGCGCCATGCCGCTCTTTGCCGAACTGAGTGAAGCCGATCTGACCACGTTGGCCCAGGAGTTGCGGGCACGTGAGTATGACCGCGATGAGATCATCTTCCGCCAGGGAGACGCCAACCGTGAGCTCTATATGGTGCTCAAGGGCAAAGTGCGGGTCTATAAAATCAGTCCGGGTGGAGAGGAGACCACCATCGCCATCTTTTCGACCAGCGACGTTCTGGGTGAATTGGCCGCGATTGACGATCAACCCCGCTCAGCCACGGCCAAGGCGATCGGCCCGGTGACGCTGCTCACGCTCTCCCAGAGCCGCTTCCTGGACTGCATGCGTGCGATGCCGGGGCTCGCCTTTGGCATGAGCCGGGTGCTGGCCGCCAAACTACGCTGGACCGCGGCCTACGCTGAGTCTATCGCCCAGTTTGACGCTGCCGGCCGGCTGCTGCACATTTTGTTGTTGCACAACGAGCGCTATGGCGAGGTGATCGAGCCAGGCAAGCAGTATCGGGTCAACCTGGCCCTAAATCAGAGTGACCTGGCCTCCATGGTCGGCGCGCGACGCGAATGGGTCAATCGCATCCTCAGCGATTGGCGCAAGCGCGGCCTCATCGACTTCGACCGCGGCGTGATCACGATTCTCGACCTGCCGCGCGTAGTGGCCGAACGGGACAGCCGCATTGAAGCCAATATGGACGGCGGTGACTGGTAGGGCGATCACCCGCGACAGCGTTGAGCGTGGTGGGGCGCCTGCAGCGTATGTGAGCCGACGCTGGCACACACCTTGACCACTTTGCTGGCTATATGCACCCTAAAAAAGGGAGAAATGATGACTTTTACACGACATAACGGACTGCGACGCGGCCGTGTGCCGCTGGCCCTTGGCTTGGCACTGGCCGCACTTTCCTTCATGATTCTTGGCGTTCGCGCCGATCCCAGCGCGCCCGCGACCACGACCGCGCCGTCCGGCGCCCTGGCGACGCTCGACATTCCATACGAAGCCGCCAGTATTGAACTGGACGGCTTCTGTCGCGAGTACGCCAATGCCGCAACGGTATCCTACGACGGTCCAGGCGGTGCAGTCGGCCAAATCTATGTTCGCCACAGCAACAAGTACCTAACTCTCTGCATTATGGCGCCGGAAGGTACGTTTGAGCGTCGCTACTTCAGCGTCTATCTCGATACGGATAATGAGCGTGAGACAGTGGCCCAGGCGGACGACTATGCCCTACGCATCGATGTGACGACCGGCGACCTCAGCGCGTTGGTGGGAACGGGGCGAGGGGGGTACGAATCCGGACAGTTGCCGGGCGGCTTTGAGGCTGCAGTCGTCGACGGCAGCCAGAGCGCATTCAACTTCGATTCGGCCGAATATCGCATTCCTCTACCGACCTTCTACACGTGTCAACGACCCTATGGCCTGGCCGTCTATCAACATGACGCCGGCGGACTTAACGACGACTACGGCTGGCCGAGTACCAAGTCGTTTGACGACCCGAGCACGTGGAATGAAGCGCGACTGCTTGACACTGACTGCACGCCGCGGAATATCCGCGTCTGCCATGAATCCAACAATGAGTGCATCGCGGCGGAAGAGATGGTGCTCTACCGCACCACCGCAGCGGGTGAGACTGAGGCGCTCTCACTTGATCAGGATGGCTTTGTTAATGCACCGCAACTCGTGGTGAATGGCGATACGCTCTGGGGTCTGACATCCATCGACCCGGCGAGCGTTGATGCCGTTGTTCCGCCGAGTCGATTCTTCCACACCAGCGAGGTCATCTCGGTCAGTGAGGACGCGTTTGGCCCGAACGGCCTATTGATCGTGGCAACCGGTCCGACGCGTCCTCTGGCGGTGCAGGATCTCGAGGTCTCGGCACAGTGGCTGGTGACGGGCGACCCGCCTATCGGGATCTGCTGACAGAGCGCATGCTCGATGCCTCTGACTACTTCTATGACTTCACCGACGGTCAATTCATGCTCGGTGAGATTCTGGTCTACCAGAGCGGCGAGCAGTGGGAAGAGGCCGATGTCCGTCGTCTACCCCTCCAACATCAACCGCCCCAACTCGAGTATTGGCGGCATTGTGCCTGCGTTGACGCCAGACATTGTCCCGACGAACCCCATCTCTTACGTACCGGGCGTCCTGTCCATGGGCAAGGAGTGGAATCGCTACATGGCCGCGCCGGGTGAAGAGATCGTCGTGGGCGGCGCGCCGATCGATCCGCTGACGCTGCTCGATGACTGGGCGATTGCGCTGGCCCACGAATTGGGCCACTATCTGCTCTTTCTTTATGACACCTATTTGGATGCAGAGGGCAACGAGAGCCAGGCGCTGGCCGATCAGTGTTACGGTAGCGCCATGGGGAATCCCTACAGTGCCGTCAACCAGAGTTTTGTGTGGGATGCAGACCACTGGGCGAATGGCTGCGGCACAACGCTGGCCTATGCCGAGACGGTCGGCCGTTCCGAGTGGCAGACGATTCAGGGCTGGTATGGCTGGACCGTGCCGCCGACCGGGCCACAGCCGCAGACGCCCACTGCGGCGCTCACGCCGCCAGTAAGCCTCACAAACGTCATGTTTGTGACGCCGGCCACGCTGCCGGATCAACCTCTGGCCGCCAGCCAGCTCTTTGATCTGCTCTATGTCGACAGCGAGACCGCATCGTATGAGGCGCGTGCGTTCACCTTCCGCGACGAGCGCATCTATGACCAGGGCAAGCCGCCGGCCGGCCTTACCCAGGTCCAGCTGACCGACGGCCGCTTGGGCGATCGACTCTGCGTTTATGATCTCAACGATCACGGCGAAGATGAACTCGACGAAGCCACGCCGCGCTACCAGTTTGGGTGCGAGACCATCGCGCCGAATGACGCCGCGTTGGCCATGAGCAAGAACGAAGCCTGGCGCCCCCTGATCGAGGCTCGTCAGCTTGACGCAACTCGTGTCGCCATTTCTGTTGTCCAGGAACTGAGCGACCCGGTCGCAACCATCACGCTGCGCGTCTATCCGGAGTATAAGGACGGCTATCCGGCCGTGACCATGAACCGGACGGGCGCGCTGCACACGCACACGGTCGACTTTGCCGCCTTTGGCGATATTGTCGGGCCGATCTTCATGCAGCTGTGGGTGGAGGAGTCTATGCCTGCGCCGCAGAGCGTGCGCGAAACGGTTGCCGATCGCGGCACGGGCGGCGGCGGCGCGTTTGGCGCCGCCTGGCACGGCGGCGGCGTGCTCGTCATCTCGTCCGACGGCCACGCACGCTTCACGCCCGAGGGCGGTCGTCTCCTGTTGCCGGGCGAATCGATTGCCTGGCAGAGCATGCCCGGCACGCCTCCCTTGCCCGCAGACAAGCGGATCGCTGGCCAATCCTATCGCCTGGACGCCTTCCCGAGCAGAGCTGGCTGACGCCGGCACCGTGGCGCTGGAGTTTGAGGCCGAACCCAATCCCCCGGCCGCTGCACGCCAGCTGGGGGCCGGCGACCCCGTGCTGCACTTCTACGACGGCAGTGCGTGGCAGCCGCTGGCGACAACCGTGCAGGCGCTTGACGACCGTACGGACGGTTGGCAGCTTGCCGCAGCGGAGAGCGCCGGCGTGGGCATCTATGCCCTCTTCTACGAGCAGGCGCCACAGGAGATATGGCTGCCGCTGGTGCAAACGCCGTAGCGCGCCCTTTGTACCTACAACCGCGTTGCCCGAATGGCGCGGTTGTAGGCAATGTTTTCAAGGAACGCCTGCCGCGTGGCCGGCGCGGCAAGCTTGTCCGCTCGTTCCAGCATGATGCGTTCTGCCTGGGCGAGCATGACGGCAGCCTCCTCATCTTCGCCCAGTTCGTGAAGCACCTGCGAACAGACAAGATAGTTGCGTTGGGGATAATCACCGGACTGCGCAAGATCCGCCGTGGGGATGGCGCTGAAGGCAGTTACTGTGGCGCGCGCAGCTTCAGGTTCCCCCAGCTGCAGGTGCGCCAGGGCCAGCGTGGCCAGATCTGTGGCCACGGCTGCCTCGAGACCCAACTCGTGGAAGCAGGCGACGGCCGCCGTCGCCGCCTGCTTGGCCGCTTCGGCGTTGCCCTGTGCCAGCGCCAGCACACCCAGTTCTGTCTGCACCAGGCCCTGCAAATTGATATCAGCTTGCGCCTCGGCCAGGGCACAGCCCTGCTGAAGGGCATCGGCCGCTTGCGCATAACGCCCCAAGTGGGTGAGCGTCTGCCCCAGGTTGCAGAGGAGGTAAGCTTGACCGCTTTCGTCTCCCAGCTTCTCGGCAAGCGCCAGCCCTTGCTCCAACCAAGCCAAGGCCTGCCCGTGTTGGCCTGTAGACATCTGAACAATGCCCAGACCGTTGAGAATGCGCAGCTGCCACCACTCATTGTTGAGGGTTTGCTGAATATACAGAGCGCTGCCCAGTTGCTCCTTGGCCAGATCGTGAGCGCCCTTGAGGCTGTGCACTTCAGCCATGTTGAGCAGCGTCTCACTCTCGCCCACGCGTGCGCCGACGAGGCGATAAATCGACAGGGCCTCGGTATAATACACTTGTGCGGCGTCAAAATCCTGGCGATGTTTTTCGGCCGATCCGATCGCTTTCAACGCGCGGGCTTCCCCGATGCGATTGGCGGTAGCTTGATAAAGGGCCAGGCTGCGCTCGAATTGCTCGATCGCGGCGGCGTATTGGCCCTGCTGACGGAGCACCAACCCTAGGCCGTAACGGATCTCCGCTACTTCCTGTTGGGCGTCAGCCTCGGTCGCTGCCTCCGTCGTCTCAAGCGCTGCCAGCCCATCGGCATAATGACGTTTGGCGTCGGCGTAATCGCCCAGCCGCCACGCAATCAGGCCAAGCTGTGCGTAGCAGCGCGCGGCCGCACGCCAAATGCCGCGCATGCGGCTGCTCTCCAAGGCCTCGGCAACAATGGCACGGGCCCCGGCATAGTTACTCACCGCATCGTAATAGCCGCTCCAGAGCAGCTTTGTCTCAATCAGTCTTACCGCCGGCGCAGGCCTGACCTCCGCCTCAGTGACGGCCTCCTGATCAAGCACCGCTAGCGCCTCCGCTTCCTCTTGCCGGCGACCCAAAATGTGCAGCAGTTCAACCTTGTCGCGTACGCGCGGCCATGAGCGCTCCAGCTTGAGCGCACGGGTCAAATAATTGAGCGCAATTTGATTTGCGTAGTCCAACTTGGCTTGCCGGGCGGCAGCATCCAGATAGTGGAGGGACTTGGCGCGTAATTGGGTGTCATCAGTATCGCTGTAGTAGAAGTGAAGGGCGAGCCGATCAACCGACTCTGGCTGGAGCGCCTCCAGCGTTTCGCCTACGGTCTGATGCAGCTGCCGGCGCTGGCGATCCAGCAGCGTCTGATAGGCGACTTCTTGCGTGATGTTGTGCTTGAAACGGTAGACCAGCGCCGGTTCTGCGCTTTCAATCCGCGCAAAGTCGCGCTCTTCCAGCGCTGCCAGGTGCGCCGCCAGTTCTGCCTGGTCGATGCGCTGCGGATGTGCACGTTGCAGCACATCGAGTTCAAAGTCGCGGCCAATGACGCTGGCCGTCTTGACCGTAAGCTGGACGGCATCGGGCAGGCGATCCAGACGTGCAAGCACGATGCCGTGGATGGAATCGGGCAGGCCGATCGCTGCGGCCGAAAGGCTGGTCTGTGACTTGAGGCGCCAGCCGTCTCCAACAGCCATCAGACAGTCCGCTGCTTGAAGCTGCGCCACAAATGGTGCTGCCAGCCGCCATTGCGCCGGCGCCTCGTTCTCTTCATCGAGCACAAGATCGCCGCTCTCGCGCAGACTATCCAAGAGCTCTTCGATGAAGAAGGGGTTGCCCTGGGCTTGGGCCTGGAGGAAATCGAGCGCCAAGTCATCCAGTGGCGCGCGCAAGCGTGCGACGGCCAAGGTAATCAGTTCGGCATCAACGAGTTCGCTTAGCCGAACCAGCGTCTGATTTGGCAGTTCGTCAATCTTGGTCAGCAGCGGCGCTGTTTGGGGCGTTGGTGGGCGGTGCGTGGCAACGATGAGCAACGAAGTCGCAGTCCCTGCCCGGATGAGCGTTGCGAGCAATTCGGCCGATGCCTCATCAAGCCAGTGAATGTCCTCCGCCAGAATGACGATCGGCTGGAGCTGGGCCAGCTGCTGGATGATTTCCAGCGTCAAGGCCAGGAGCGCCTCGCGCCGTGATTTCGGATCCAACCCGCGCGTCAGTTCGTTGTCGGGAATCGGCAACCGCAGGGCCTCGCTAAGCAGCGGCATGCGCGGCAACAGCGCAGGGTTGATCTGCTGCAGCAACGCCTCGACCTGAGCAATACGGGCGTCATCATCTTCAAGCTCCGGTCGATCCAGTCCGAGCAGTTGGCGTCCGATCTGACGGGTGGCGGCATAGGCCGTATCGCGGGTCGTGATCTGGCAGGTCGCCACGGCCAGGAAGATGGGCTCAGCCCGTGCCGCCTGGGCAAATGCGTCCAGCAGGCGGCTCTTGCCAAGCCCCGGTTCGGCTTCGATGCGTGCGAGGGCCCCACGACCACTTTGTGCCGCGCCCAGGAGAGTCCGTAGCCGCGCCAGCTCGGCGGTGCGTCCGACGAGTTGCGTCGAATTGGGTTGAGAAAAGCGTCGCTTTTCGGCGGCAACCTGTTCGCTCACCGTAAAAATCGCCTGCGGCTCACGCGTTCCTTTGATAGCGACTGCGCCGCGAGATTCCACGTGAAAGAGTCCCTGTGCGCTGTCCGCCACCGCTGCGTCCAGGATGACTTCGCCGGGAGCCGCGTGCATCATCAGACGGGCCGCGAGATTGACCGCCGGTCCCTGGACGCCATAGGTGCGTCGCCTGCTGCTCCCATAAGGGCCCACGCGCATGGGCCCCTGGGCAACGCCCAACTGCACCTGGGGGTCAAAGCCGAGATCCGTAGGTGGCCGGCGGAGCGCCAGGGCAGCAGCGACCGCCCGCACGCCATCATTGCCGTGGGCCGCGGGCGCCCCGAACGCGGCATAGAGATAGCTGCCCTTATCGCCAGTCGTGAGTTGAATGAACGTGCCCTCATACCGTTGAAGCACCTGCTGAACCCAGCGAATGAAACGGTCCAGCGACGCCGCATCAATGCGGGTGTTCTGCCGGTCTATGGGCTCGCCAAACCGTAGAAAGAGGGCGACGGCTGGCCGTATTTCGGCCAGGAAGTGCTCGAAGTGGGCCTCCAGACGAGAGTAGATTGCGGGCGCCAGCCACGGCCGCACATGATCGCGCGTTAGTATGAAGGTTTCTGATGGCGGGCCCAACGTCTGGTCTGCGTACTCCGCTGCTGGCGCGTGCAGGCGCGTTAGGATGGCAAAGTTCGGTGCAGGGCGGGGATCATCGTTTGACGGTGGATCTGCGCTTCGGTTGCGCCAGGTTACTTCAACCGAGTTGCCGAGCAGGTGGACTGTTGGCGCATCTAGCACCACGTCACCGGGCCCGGCTTCAGGCTCCAACCAGCCCACGGCGTCAACAGGGGGACCGGCGATGACGTCCATCAGGTGAAGCGCCGGGTCGCCGACGGCCATGCGTTGCACCCGGCCGGTCGCGACGGCAACCTTGAGGCCAAGCTCGATCTTGCTCTCGCCGATTTCCATGCTGGCAATACGCTGAAGTGCCTGTTGAAGCCTCTGGCCGCAGGCAAGGGCCTGGTACGCCATCGCGGCCAGATCACCTTTCGGATTGGGTGATCTGCTTTCAAACCAGCACATCATGCCATCACCGCTGAAGGCGACGACGCTGCCGCCATGATGATGAAGCGCTTCGATGAGCAGCGCGTACACCTGGTTGAGGCGCCGCGTGGTCTCTTCGGCTCCTCGCTGCGGTCCATAGGCTTGAACGCAGCGTTCGGTCAACGGCGTGAAGCCTGAGATGTCGGCGAAGAGGACGGCACCCCAAGCGCTGGCTGGCAAGGCTGACTCTGCTGCGAGCGCCCGGCGGCGATCAAGCGGAATGTAGGCGGCGGCGATCTGAACAAAGTCTTCATACATGGGCCTATTGTATCATTTTCTGGCGTTCAAAAGGAGTAAGGGGCACAGAGTTTACTATACCAGGATCCTATCATAGAGTGAGTTGGGAAATATCGTGATCCGAAGGACCATGGCGCTGCTTTGGCCGCTTCTCCTACCATTGTCAACGCTATTAATCGGAGGAAACCAACGGAGGGAACCAAGGGAGGAATGACGAGAGATGACTGTTATTAACGAAACAAATCTGCCGGGCGTGGGCGTGCGCTACGATTTTGAGACCAGGGCCGGCGATCAGATGGGCGTGATTGCCCATCGAACGGGACGATTCGATTTGCTGCTTTATGATCGCAGTGATCCTGATTCCTGCTCGACGGTTATGCGTCTGGAAGATGAGGACGCGCATACGCTGACCGAATTGCTGGGGGCGACTCAGATAGCCAAGAGTCAGCTTGATCTGCAGCAAGCGCTACCCGGGTTGACAATCGACTGGGTGCCGATTGCCGAGGATTGGTTCTGCGCCGGACACACGATCGCAGAACTCGCAATTCGACCGCGTACGAGCGCGTCGATTGTCGCCGTGCTGCGTGACGGTGATACGCTGGCGTCGCCAGGTCCCGACTTCCGCCTCGAGGCCGGTGATACAGCGGTAGTCGTCGGCACGCCGGACGGCATCCGCAGCACCTTTGAACTTCTTGAGAGCGGATAGGGCAGACCCCAATGCACTTTGCACCGGTTCCAGCCGGCTCCGCCGAAATCGCCGTACTCTTTTTTGAGTTAGGACTCTTCTTGGTGGGGATGGCGCTTCTTGCGCGTCTAGCAATGCGCTTCAACTTCTCACCAGTTCCCCTCTACCTCCTGGGCGGGCTCCTTATTGGCGCGGTCGGCGTCGTGCCGATGAGCGATGCCACAGAATCATTTATCCAAGCCGGTTCGGAAATTGGCGTGATTCTGCTGCTCTTCATGATCGGGCTAGAGTATAGTGGCGAGGAACTCTCGAATGGCCTGCGCTATGGTTGGCCGGTGGGCCTTGTCGATCTACTCCTAAACTTTTCGCCCGGCTTCATCTTTGGCCTGCTGCTCGGCTGGGGATGGATCACGGCGCTGCTGCTGGGCGGTATTACGTACATCTCGTCATCCGGCGTGATTGCCAAGCTGCTCAATGACCTCAACTGGCTGGGCAATCGCGAAACGCCCGCCATCTTGACCGTCCTCGTGTTGGAAGATCTGGTCATGGCGGTCTTCCTGCCGCTGATGGTCGTACTGCTGGTCGGCACCGGCGTGGTTTCGGGCGTCATCTCCCTCTCTGTGGCGCTGATCACGGTCGTCGTGGTGTTGATCGTGGCCATACGCTACGGCGGCGTGATGAGCCACTACCTCAGCGGCGGCACGGACGAGATCCAACTCCTGACCGTTTTTGGCATCATCCTGCTCGTGGCCGGAATCGCCCAGCAGCTCCAGGTATCGGCCGCGGTCGGCGCCTTTCTCGTCGGTATCGCGCTCTCCGGGCCCATTTCAGACAAAGCTCACGAGTTGCTGGGGCCTCTGCGCGATCTTTTTGCAGCGATCTTTTTTCTCTTCTTTGGGCTGCAGACTGACGCCGCCAGTCTGCCCGCCGCCATTCCCTTCGCATTGCTCCTGGGGGCGATCACCGCGCTCACCAAGGTTGCCACTGGCTGGTATGCAGCGGGACGCATCGGCGTTGGAACACTGGGCCGTCTGCGTGCAGGCGTTGCCCTCATCCCTCGCGGTGAGTTCTCAATCGTGATTGCGGGCCTGGGTGCGTCAGCCGGCGCGACCAGCGATCTGCTGCCCCTCTCAGCCGCCTACGTGCTGATTATGGCGATCGCCGGCTCTCTGCTCGTGCGTCTTGTGGAACCCGTCTACAAGCGCTCTCTGCAGTGGCAGGAAACCAGGGCGATGAAGGCGAACGCAGCGCTGGAGACGGCACAGGCCGATGCCCCCAAAACCTAGCCGACCGTTGCTCATATCCTTATTTGAGTGGCGACACTGCCGTGGGCTAAGCTGCAATCGCGCATATGCGATCAGCGCCGGTTGAGCTTGTCGAAACCAAGCTCAACCGGCGCTCGCACTCGTATCTTTACTTAGCACTCCCACCCTGGATAAGCTGAACTTTCCCGCTTCGATCAGCCCGCGAACGATTACCGACATTCCCCGCGCTGATTTCTGAAACATAGACGCCCAACTCATATACCGTTAGACCGTCAAACGCAAAGGGCATGGGATACCAATCTCCGCCAGTAAGCGTTCGGCCGTCGATGGTCTCAAAACTGTCGTCGTTGCCCGAGGTGGCTGCGGGCACATCGACATCGACGTCGCTTGCAGTTGGATCATATAGCGCCAAATCCGCGTCACCGCCTTCACCCGTCATGATGGCGCTGAGGTACCAATCTTCCGAAGTCTGGATCTTGTAGACATCGCGCGTCGTCCGCCGGGCCGACTGCCCCTTGCGTCAACTGGCCACTGCAGACGCGTATAGCATCGTCGATGTTGCTCGATTCATTGCCCGTGTCGGGCGTACAACTGTAGAAGCCGTCATTTGGCACTGTGGCTACGGTCAACGTGTAGTCGGTTTCACCGTCATAGGCGAAGACGTCAACGTACCACGGACCGCCTTCGGTCAAGAAAATTCTGATGGTTTCCTCGTTGCCGTCGGAGCCTGACGCCGACGCCCATGGATCTGTCTGGACATCGGTCGTGTCGCCTCGATAGAGGTAGAGATCGACATCACCACCCATGCCGCTCAACTCCGCTGCTAATACCTGACCATCGGTCACCTCAATCCGGTAGACGTCATCAATATCCTCGTCCGCCACGCTGACGCTGCCGCTCACTTGCTGGCCGGAGCAGATGGTCCGGGCATCCTCGATGTTGCTCGACTCGCCGGGCGGATCGGCGACACAATCCGCGGCGCGGCTGCCATTGTTCAGCACCAGCGGGAGAAAGCTTGTTGGCTCCAGATCTGCTTCAAGCGCAGTGCGCACCGCGCCAGCGGCCTGAATTGCGCTGTCGTCCACGTACGTGGCAGTCAGTTCGGTGACCTCTTCCGCGCCAGCCAGTGCATCGGCCGGCACCAAGACGGGGATGCTGACCGGTACCTCGTCACCGGACGGCACAGTTACGCTGATGGGCAGCGTGCTCGTGTCCGCCCAGCCCAAACTCGATGTGGCGGCCAGCGTGAAGGCGCCGCCCTCGCTGCCCTCGTTGCGGAGGAGGAAGCGGTGGAGAAGTTCGTCACCAGGTTCCGCAATGATATCCTCCGGCGCATCGACTGAAATGGTAACGTTGGTGGGCGTCGCGGTCGCGGTGCTCAGGCGGTATGGATTAGCGGTACAGGAGGATGGTGCGCTGCTGAGTTTCTGCTCGTTGGTGATGACTGCCAGCACCCGGGTGGCGCCAGGCGGCGGCGCATAGTTTGAGAGCGCGAGGCTTTCATTGCCGTTGATCAGGGCAGGCAGGGGTTGCACGTCCAGCCCGCTGGGTGTGGACGCGACAATGCTCACCCGAAATTGGCCGCCCACGCTGAGGTTTTCCGATCTGACACTGTAGGGTCCGTTCAGAGGAAGCTGAATCCAGTTCAACGCAAAGTGATTCTCCAGCGTTTCTTCCACTATGTCACCGACGGCGTTGATCTGACCATGCGTGGCCGGGAGGCCTTCCGTCCCCACATAGCCGGCCGCTTCTTCAAAACAGTAGGGCGCGCTGGCCGGACAAGCCTCCATGAAACCTGCTGTGATCGCGTAGTCGTGATACATATTGCCAAAGGCCGCACCCTGAACAGCCAGCGCGTCACCATAGGCATCCAGCGCGCGTTCGCCCGTGGCTACATTGGCCCAAAACGTCTCAAAAATCTCTTCACCGCCGCCGGCAAGATTTGTGCCGCCCGAACGTTCGGCCGCATAGCGAAAGAAGAGCCAGTTGTGATAGACAAGGATTGAATTTGAGGGTGCATTGCCCAGGCAACGGTCGAAGGGGGGATAGAGATAGCCATAGTTATCGTTTGCGTCATCAAAGACTTCGTCCTCGGCATACGCAGCCGTGGACTCATACCACATGCCGATTTCAGACGGCGCCGGGTCACCGTAGCCGAACTGAATGGAGTGGGCAAACTCATGTGCCACGGTGGCGCGCATGGCAAGCAAAGGCGTGCCTGGGAAGCCAGTATAGTCCTGATTCAAGACCATGCACGAGGACAAAGCCGCGCTTTCGATTGCCGGGGTGTTGGGGTTGTCCCCCATAAAGGCCGCATAACTGCCGCCCGGCGCAGTCACGTAGCCATAGAGCCCATTGCTGAGGCCAGCTACCTGAACCGGATAGCGGTTCCACGGATTGGTGGCGCCGCAGCCGCCTACGCCCGCCGTGCACAGGGGCGGCTGGGCCCAGCCATAATCATTCACCTGAACTGAAAAGACCTTGTCCATCGCCATGGCATAATCATTGATGGTGAGGCCGCCGCCGATGGTGTCGTAATTAAAATGAAAATGGTCGCTGTTAAAGCTGTTGGCGGGATCAGGGCGGTCGCAAACGGTGGCCGCCTGCGTCTGGAATAAGCTGTTCAGCTCATCCGCGGTTGCCGCCGAGACCAGGCCGTTGCTACTCTCCAAGTTTGCCATTGCACCAGTTAGTTCGGCCACGACCCCAGTACCAGACCACGGCGTGTCACTTTCGAAGCGCTCCGGCAGAGACGCTGGCTCATAGACCGCATATGCCAGGTAGAGCAGGCGCTCCTCTGCCGAGATTTCGCCAGCAGCAAAGGCCTGTTCAATCAGTTCCGGTGTTGCGGGGAGCGAGGGGGCATCGTCCAGAAGCGGTGCCGCCGCGGCGTGCGTCACCATGGCCAACGACATCACAAAGGCCAAAATTGACGCCACTGCGAAACCGGCCAGGCTCCTGTACAGACGTTGCCCCGCAACGTCTCCTCCTGCCGCAGCATCGCACCGATTGATCGGCGCTCCGGGTGTTTGACATAATAATCGAATTTGCGTGGCGAATCGACGGCTAGCGCACTCTCGTTGCATCACTCACTCCTTGGGTAACGGCGCATCAAGATATCGGGAATCGACCAGTTATTGGTCCGGAACGTTGGCAACAGATGTCGCAGAGCGCGCAAGTGCGCCCCATGCGGCCATCAGATTTCCAGCCAAAGATAGCCATAAGGGGGCAGGGTCACGCTGTAGGGTTCGTGGCCGATAAGCGGAAAGGTGCTTTGGGTCAGGCGTTCACGGGGCGCGCGGCCGGCAAACTCAAAGAGATTGAGCGTTTCCGTCCGCGTTTCGCCTGCCAGATTGTGCACGGCAAGCAGCACTTCATCCTCGTAGCGACGCAGGTAGGCCAGGATTGCCGGATCGGCCGGTTCCAGGAATTCGAGCGAGCCCCGGCTGAAGACGAGCGATTCCTTGCGCGTGTGCGTCATGTGGCGCATGGTGTTGAGCAGGCTGCCTTCGTAGTTTGATTGATCGGTGACGTTAACTCTTGCAAAGCCATAAACTGCGTCATCGATAATCGGCGCATAGAGCTGCTCGGGCGCTACCTCGCTGAAGCCGGCGTTGTGGCCGCTGTGCCACTGCATGGGCGTGCGTACGCCGTTGCGATCATTGAGCCAGATGTTGTCGCCCATGCCGATTTCGTCGCCGTAATAGATAATCGGCGCGCCGGGCAGCGTGAAGAGCAGGCTGTTCAGCAGCTCGATCTTGCGGCGGTCATTGTCTACCAGGGGCGCCAGGCGGCGCCGGATGCCCAGGTTGAGGCGCATGCGCGCATCCGGCGCGTACTGAGACCACATCCACTGGCGTTCCTCTTCGCTCACCATCTCCAGGGTCAGCTCATCATGGTTGCGCAGGAACATGCACCACTGACAGCTATCGGGAATGGGCGGCGTCCGGCGCATGATGTCGATGACCGAAGTGCGGTCGGCCTGCTGCAGGGCCATGTAGAGGCGCGGCATGACGGGGAAATGAAAGCCCATGTGGAATTCGTCTTCGCCCGTGCCAAAATACTCGACGACCTCTTCGGGCCACTGGTTGGCCTCGGCCAGCAAAATGCGGTCAGCATAATTTTGATCGAGGTGGGCGCGTACGCGTTTGAGATAGGCATGGGTTTCGGGCAGGTTTTCGCCGTTCGTGCCCTCCCTTTCAAAGAGATAGGGTACCGCATCAGCGCGGAAGCCGTCCACGCCCAGGTCCAGCCAGAAGTTCATGACGCCAAGCATGGCTTCCTGTACCTCGTGGTTGTCGAAGTTTAGATCCGGCTGCTCTTTGTAGAAGCGGTGCCAGAAATACTCGCCCGTGGTCTCATCCAACGTCCAGTTGCTGGGCTCCGTATCCAAAAAGATGATGCGCACGTCCGTATACTTGTCGTCCGTCTCGCTCCATACATAATAGTCCCGCTTGGGATTCGACTTGCTGCTGCGGCTTTCCAGAAACCAGGGGTGCTGATCGCTGGTGTGATTGAGTACCAGGTCGGTGATGACGCGCAGACCGCGTGCGTGGGCAGCATCGAGGAAGGCCTTGAAGTCTTCCAACGTGCCATAGTCGGGATGGATGTCAAAGTACCCGGCGATATCGTACCCGTCGTCTGCCAGGGGGGATGGATACATGGGCAACAGCCAGATACAGTCGACGCCCAACGACTCAATGTAGTCGAGCTTGTCAATCAGGCCGGCGAAGTCGCCGTGACCGTCGCCATTGCCATCCGCAAAGGCGCGCACGTACAGCTCGTAAAAGATCGCGTCTCGATACCAGATTGAATTCTCTTGCGTCATGATTGCTCCAAATGGCAGACGAACTTGTCGGTTTCGGGCTGCACCTATTCACTGCGCACAAAGAGTGCGCCCGCGCCATTGGCCAGCTCGACTGGCTCACTGGCGGCGTTGACGACCAAGCCGGGCGTGGTGAGCACAGTCTGCCAGCCGTCCCCGGGCAGATCCGCCAGCGGCAGTTCGGTCGGCGTGACGGTACGCGCCAATCCCTCCAGATTGGCGACCAGTAGCACCTGCTCATCGCGACCGGGTGCATGGCGCACGCCGTAGACCAGCACGGTTCCCTGGCTAGGCGCGTGATGAGCCAGCTGATCGTCAAGACCGAAATTCTCCATCAGCCAGGGGCGCTGGCGTCTGAAGACTCGTACTGCGTGGTTGAAATCGCTGCGTGGCCGGTCGAGCTCATCGGTGAAGCGCCAGACGTTGCAATACTCGGCCAAGTCATCCATCCAGGCCCGTGCCAGCATCTTCAGCGACGCCTCGGTGATCGAAAGGCCGCTGAGCGGCGGCTCCACCGCGTTGAGCATGGCGACGATGCTGCCCAGATCGTCGTCCGTCGCCTGCACGACGTGGTTGAGCACGCCCATGAAGCGTTTCAAGCCATCGAGGCTATAGAAACCGAGCGCCTTGAGGCGCCGCAAGCTGTCTTCCCGTGCAAACTCAGCCTCGGAGACGGCCCAGTCGAGGAAGTGGGCCTCGTCGGCAACGATTTTGACGCTGTACTGATCGTCGGTGTTGCGCACAAAGCTCCACGGCGCATGCAGCGACGCCGGCAAGAAATCCAGTGGGATGCCGGGCAGCATCGCATAAGTGAGGAGCGAGATGGCGGGGTTGTCAAAGCCGTTGTGGAAAATTTCGGGCAGTGAAGCGCCAAGACGATGATTGATTGCGAATGCCGGCTCGAGCTGACTGGCCCGGCGCAGGGTATCCTGGTTGGCCGAACCCGTTACCCACTGACTGCCCCCGTTCGCGATTTCTTCTACGCGCCACCATCGATCGAGCCAGTAGGTTTGACGATAGGGAACCTCGCCCGCCAGCGAGAGTGGCCCCAACTGCCAAACGGTAGCATCAACTGGCCCATGCGACCGGTAACTGGAGGCCAGTGGTTCATCGTCCACGGGCCAGGGGCGGCCATCCTCGAAGACCATCCAGGGGCGGTAGCGGATGCCGGCCACGCGCTGCTCGACCTGATTCAGACGCGCAAGCAGGTCGCGATCAACCGACCCATCTGCGCCGTCGGGGCCGCGCAGTTGGATCTCTTGCGCCTCATCAATGCGGATGCCATCGGCGCCATAGCGTAGCTTGCGCCGCACAATTTCTGTCAAGAGCGCACGCACGAATGGTTCGCCCACGTTGAGGCTTTGGCCATAGCGGCTGGCGCCGGCGAAGCAGCGGGGATCGAGCAACAGAAGCGCCTGGTTATCCAAGTGGCCCAGCGCCAGATCGAGCGTTACGTGGATCGGCCCGCCGGCGAAGTTGTGGAGCGTCACGATAAGGTCGAGCAACTCATCGGGCCGTTTGCTCTCCAGTAAGACCGGATTGATGGCGCTGGCCCCCATGAGGATCGCATCGTAGCCCCAATTGGTCATGTCGGGCCGCTGCAGGTTGAAGGTCACCATGTCTGAATCGGGATGGTCTTCGACGATCTGCCAGAAGCCGGGGCCGCCTTCATGTTCGATGCCCGGCTCAATTGGCGTCAGTTGAATGCCGTCGTAGCCGACAAAGTGCTGTTCGGCCGTTGACAGGGGTTCATTCTCGCTGATCTTGGCGCTGATCTCGCCATAGATGCGTCGCAAGCCGGCCAGTGTTCCCTCGGGCGAGGCGGTGCCCGGATGAATCTGCAGTACGTTGACGGGCGGCGTTACGCGCTGTGTGCCGTCCGGGTCCGGTGCGGTGGAGAGCGCCTGGAAGTGACCGGCGTCGCCACGCGTCGCCAGCATGCCTTCAATATCATAGAGCTCGGCTGGTGCAAACGCGCCAAAGGGCAGCGAATCGGCCAGCAGGTCGCGGACAATGGCAGGCTCTTCGCGTTCGTCAGCCGATTCTAGCTGCCGGCGCGTCCAATAGAAGTCGCCGATCGCGTCTCGCCTGCCCAGCTGGGCGTCAGCCACTGCCGCCCAAAGAAAGTCGCCACAGCGTGTCAGGGGGAGGCGCACGCGGTGAAAGCGAACGTTCTGCCGATCAAGGGAAAAGTCGATTGGGTCGGCCGGGCGCAGGAGCTCCAACCAGACAGCGACTTCTTGCTTGTCATCACTCTCCGGCAGCCAGAAGCCAAACTCTGTGACGCCGCCGTTGCTGTGCGCACCGAGTCGCGTCACGAGCCGCTGGGCGGCTTCAAAAGGAGTTTCCGCTTCATCCAGCTGGCGGCGACACCAGTCGGTGAGCTCATCAGTCCGGTCGTCAAGCAGAGTTGGTAGGAGTGGTTCACTAGTCATGCGTGTCACCTGATTCTTCATTGATGCATCAATTGCTTCGCTACCATTGTGCTGCAAAGTCGACGGGTGTGCAACCGTTTCAGCGTCGCGATTTCACCGGCGTGCCGGGCGCCTACTCTGATTAGCTCACCTCTTTCGCCGGTTGGTGACAGATTCCAACGTCATCGCCATGTCACGCCAAACGAACATCGGTGAACGAATCTGTCGATTCATCATTCTTCCTTCTCGAACGATTTCTACCGAATCAATAGCGTTTATATAGTTTTTGCATAGCATTTGTATGGTAAATTGGGCGAAGGCATACGTTTTGACGACTTTCTCTCTGTTAAGGTTACGCCGTACCTGCCCTGCAAGTACTCACTAAATCACTGCAAACTGCAAAATCATTTCATGGAGGTAATATGTTTGCTACCATTCGTCCATCTAGATGGACTCGAGTCTTTTTGACGCTTATGCTGCCTGCACTGGCTGTCGTCTTTCTCCCCGGGATGCTACGTGCCCAGGCTGAGGATATGACTGCCACGGCGAACGTTGCCCACTTTGCACCCTTTGGTGCCGATGTGGATGGCACGAGTGTCACGGTCAGAGTAAATGGTGCTGATGCAATCACCGACTTCAAATTTGGTGACGTAATCGAGGATGTCGAACTTCCTGCCGGTGAAGAGCTCTTGATTGAGGTTCTGCCGACGGGAACGGAGACCGTGGCGATCTCAGCGACGGTTGAGCTTGATCCAGATGGCGCTTACACGGTGGCAGCCATTGGCGGCGCCAACAGCTGGGAACTGGCGCTGCTGCCGCTGGTCGACGAGACCATGGCGCCTGAGTCTGGTGCGCTGGTGCGCATCGGTCACCTCGCTCCCTTCGCTGACGCCAACACGGAAGGCAGTACGGCTGTCGACATCTGCAGCGATGGCGCCGTACTCGTGCCTAACGTGGAATACCCGCAAGTGACCGATTATCTGGAGCTGTCTGCAGGTGAGTATGGTAATCTGCAAATTGCCCTGGCCGGCACCGATTGTGGGACAGTGGTCCTGAGCCTGCCCCCGGTCGAGCTCAAAGACGGTGGTATTGTAAGCGTCTTTGCCATTGGCCTGCTGCCGGATGATGCGAACTTCCCGTTAACTGTGAGTGTCGACGAAACGCCGCCACCTCCGGCCACGGTCCACGTCGCCCACTTCGCACCCTTTGGTGCCGACGTGGATGGCACGAGCGTCACGGTCAGAGTAAATGGTGATGACGCGATCACCGACTTCAAGTTTGGTGACGTCATCGAGGATGTCGCATTACCTGCCGGTGAAGAGCTTTTGCTTGAGGTTCTGCCGACGGGAACGGAGACCGTGGCGATCTCAGCGACGGTCGAACTCGATCCGGCTGGCGCCTACACGGTTGCAGCCATCGGTGGCGCCAACGACTGGGAGCTGGCTTTATTGCCCCTGGTCGACGAGACTATGGCAGCGGAGTCGGGCGCACTGGTGCGCATCGGCCACCTGGCCCCGTTCGCTGACGCCGGCACGCCCGGCAGCACGGCTGTGGACATCTGCAGCGATGGCGCCGTACTCCTGCCTAACGTGGAATATCCGCAAGTGACCGATTATCTGCCGCTGCCTGCAGGTGAGTATGATAACCTGCAAATTGCCCTGGCCGGCACCGATTGCGGGACCGTTGCCCTCGAGCTTGCCCCCGGTCGAGCTCATGGACGGCGACATCGGCAGCGTCTTTGCCATCGGCTTGCTGCCGGATGATGCGAACTTCCCGCTTGACGTGTGGACCGATCTTCCGCTGGCTCCTGCTACGGTAAATGTAGCCCACTTTGCGCCTTTTGGTGCGGATGTGGATGGCACGAGCGTCACGGTCAGGGTAAATGGCGCTGATGCGATCACCGACTTCAAATTTGGTGACGTGATCAAGGATGTCGAACTGCCTGCCGGTGAGGAGCTCTTGATCGAGGTTCTGCCGACGGGAACGGAGACCTAGCGATTCAGCGACGGTGAACTTGATCCGGCTGGCGCCTACACGGTTGCGGCGATCGGTGGCGCCAACAGCTGGGAACTGCGCTGCTGCCGCTAATTGATGAGACCATGGCGCCTGAGTCTGGCGTGCTGGTGCGCATTGGCCACCTAGCACCCTTCGCTGACGCCGACACGCCTGGTAGCACGGCTGTGGACATCTGCACGGACGCGGTGCACCCGTTTGGAAGACGTGGAATATCCCCAGGTGACCGACTATCTGCCCCTGGCTGCTGGTGATTATGACCTGCTGATTGCGCTGGCCGGCACCAACTGTGAGACTGTTGCGCTTGATCTGCCGCCGGTCATGCTGCACGGATGGCGACATCTTGAGCGTCTTTGCTATCGGTCTACTGCCCGACGATGAGAACTTCCCGCTGAGTGCTTACGTTGACGGATTGAGTTCGTTCATCTATCTCCCCTTTGCTGCTGGGGAATAGTCGTTAACACGACGTAACGCTCTGAATGAAAGATGGGCGGATGGAGGTGATCTTGCCTTCATCCGCCCGTTTTGCTTTTCCAGACTGAGCGCGTCGCAGGCTCAGTCGGCGCTTTCCAACCGCCGCCCTACTGCTCGGCTGCGCTCGGCCAGTACATTGCGGCGTAAGTAAGCCGGTGGTTGGGCAGGGTACGCTACCCGCGAAGGCTTCAATTACCAGACAGATCCAGAGGTTAGCGACCTTGTGCGGCGGGTAGCCGGACCTGCCAATCCATAGACACAGTTGCGCCATCGTGTACGAGCCCGCTTGAGCGGGCGTTGCTCTGTAGCCTCGTGGCTTTAGCCCGAGGTGGCGTCCGGTGACCTGACTGTTCGAGATGCCCGATCCCCGCCCCGGGCTAAAGCCACGAGGCTATGGAACAGCACCCCGTAAACGGGGTTTGAGTACAATGAACTATCGGCTAACTGTAGCCGCCCTGTAATAGTCGCCATCGGATGAATCCGGCGTCTACCACAAGAAACGGGCTCAAGCCCGTTGGTCAAGTGGCTTATGGTAGAGGTAAGACCCGACGGAGAGGGGCGCAGCGTCGCCGTCGGGGTGACGGAGCAGGGTGAGGCAGAGCCTGCCCCCAGCGTGAAACATACCCCCCTCCTTCCCTCGGTTGACACCCTATCGCGCCATTGTTATAGTGGCTCCAGATGCAAGAATTTCGGCCGCCTTTCACCGTCCCCAAGGAGTCGCTGCCCATGCGCAGACAGCTAGTTCTTTCCATGTTTGCTCTCTTCTGGGCATTGGTGATCGTCTTGACCGCTAGCGACGCAACTGTCTCGGCCGCACCGCTCTCCCAAACCCCTTGCGACAATGGCCGCAGCGAGCACGCGCAGGGCGTGCTCCAGGACGGTCTCTACACCGTCGTTCGGGGCGACACGGTCTATTCCGTTTCCCGGCGTTTCTGCGTCTCCGAGTGGGACCTGCGTCAAGCAAACCATATGCGCCACTCGAGCGCCCTCTACGCCGGCACCAAAATTATTATTCCTGGCGATGGATCTGGTGGCGGAGACAATTCTGGTGATGGATCCTGCACCGGCGATACGACCATCTCGATTAGTTCGCCCGTCGCCAACGCAAACGTCGGGGCCACCTTCCAGGTGAGCGGTCAGGCTACTGTGCGGCGCAATAGCCTGGTGGTCGTGCGCGCGTTTGACGCCAATGGCCGGCAGCTAGATCAGCGTGATACCTATTTGAACTGGACGGGTCGGAATGGCAACTGCTTGGGGACCTTTGCGGTCACGCTAGCCGTGCGCAGTGTCGCACCGGGAACGGAAGGATACATCGTGGCGACGGTCGCTGGCGTAACGTCCGAGCGCGTGCCCGTTGTCTACACTGAGGGAGGATCGACCGCTTGCACCAATCCGTTTCTGACGATCGCTGAGCCCCGGGCCAATGAACGGCTGCCGGTCACCTTCACCGTAAGCGGCCAGGGCTGCCTGCCGGTCGGCTCGTCAACGGTGGAAGTGCAGGCCCTGAGCGCTGGTGGTGCTGCCTTAGCCGCTCGCAGAGTCCCGATCCAGAACGGAGCGTACCGCGTCTTACTCACTGTCAACGTGCCGTTCGAGCAATCCGGCCGAATTGTTGTCACAGGGCTGGGCACATCCTTGCGGCAAGAAACGCCCGTTGTCTTTACCACTAGCGGGGGCGGGGGCAATATTGGCTCCTACACAGATTTCCACAATCTGAATTGTCGGATCGTCCTCGTCGGTGACGAGCCAGGCTTTTTCTACCCAAACGGTCCCTTGCTCGGTGTCATGACGGGGGGAGAGCACAAAGTAATCGCCCGTGTCGATTTGGGTGGCGTTGTCTGGTATATGATCGAGATGCCATTCCAGAATCGCGGGTACACATTGTGGGCCAAGCGTTCTGACCTTGCAAGCGCTCCGATCGGTTGTTAGATTCCCGTTGATGTCTATTTGCAGATCGGGCCAGCCGCTGTTTGGGGCTGGCCCGATCTGCGTTCTTTGGAGCAACTCGAGCAGGAAGTGCTCCGGAAGCAACCGGCCATTGACTTGGCACGCACAAAGAGCCCGGGATCGATTCACACCTGCTGTCTGGTTAAGAATTGCGTAAGATTTGTCTCAGATTCTTGTCATGCGGTTCCGGTATAAATGGAGCAACGGCCTCACTGTGATCAGGTCGTGCTCAAATCAATCGCATTTGGAAAGGAACTGCATTGCTCATGCGCATGCCACAAATAACGATCCTGCTAGTCTTCATGCTCTTTTTCCTGGCCGCGTGCGGCGCGCCTTCGACTGTCGCGCCCACTGAATCGGTCACTGAAGCGCCCGCAGCGGAAATGGCTGAAGATGGTGAGGCGATGGCTGAGGAAGAGACTGAAGAGGCCATGGCGGAAGAGGTCATGACGGAAGAATCCATGACTGAAGAAGCGGTGGCTGAGACAGACTCGGCAGCCGCAGATATGGCCGAAGAAGATGGGGTCGGGGAAGATGGGGCCGCCATGGAAGAAGCGACGGAAGAAATGACTGAGGATGCAATGACCTCAGAGTCCGTTGAACGACCGGCCTGGCAGCAGATTCAGCTGACCAACGCGCGTACGGGTGAGCCATTCACGCTGGCCGATTATGCCGGCAAGACGGTCTTCGTGGAGCCCTTTGCGACCTGGTGCTCCAACTGCCGCCGGCAGCTTGGCAACGTCACGCAAGCGCAGGCGCAGCTCGGCGAGGACGTCGTTTTCGTCGCGCTGAGCGTGGAAGCCAACATTGGCGACGATGTGCTGGCGCGCTACGCCGACAACGAGGGCTTTGACCTGGTTTTTGCCGCAATGCCGCCCGAGATGCTGCAGGAACTGGCCGCGATCTTTGGCCAAACCGTCTCCGATCCGCCGGCCACGCCCCACTTCATCATCCGCGGCGACGGCTCCGTTACCGATCTGGTGACGGGTATTGAGAGCGCTGACGCGATCGTGAGCCAGATTTTGGCCGAGCAGGACTAAGCGGGGTCGGAGCGGGTGAGCGAACGCCTGACGCCTCGGTTCACTCGCTCCGTACCTCAAATCAGATTGCGAGATTCTTCATGAACGAACTTCTGCAGGCTTTCCTGCTCGGCAACACGGCCATCTTGACCAACGTCTGCATTCTGCCGCTCTATCCGGGCCTGATTGCCTTCTTGGCGGGCAATGCCAACAACGAACGCAGCCAGGCTGCGGCGCCCTATCTGGGCGGGCTGGTCCTGGCTGGTGTGCTGACGCTGATGGTGGCGGTCGGCTGGCTGCTCTACGTGTTGCAGGCCTCCTTTAGCGGCATTCTGCCTTGGGTGCTGCCGGTCATCTACATTGTCGTCGCCGCGCTGGGTATCCTGATGCTGACGGGGCGTAATCCCTTTAACCGCCTGGCCACGACCCAGATTCCGGTCATGCAGAATCCCTACATGGGCGCGTACGTTTACGGTCTGCTGCTTGGTCCCATGACCCTGCCTTGCGCCGGCCCCATTGTTCTAAGCGCCTTTCTGCTTGGCTCGGGCAGTGCCACGCAACTGGCAAGCAGCATGGCCTATTTCTTGGCCTTCGGACTGGGCTTTGGCTGGCCGTTGGTCGTGTTGCCCCTATTGGCCCGGCCATTCCAGCAGAACTTCACCGGCTGGATGACGCGCAACTACCGGACGCTTACGGCGGTGTCCGGCGCGCTGCTGCTGGCCATCGGCATCTTTGGCTTTGCCACGGAAGTCGTGCCCAACCTTCTGTAGAGACGTTGCATCGCAACATCGCTACTCGGTTGGCCGAATTTGTTCAACAAAAAAACCGGATGGACCGAAATTTCGATCCATCCGGTTTTTTTGTTTTATGCCGTAGGGGCGTGGCAGCTCAACGTCTCTACAGAAGGTTCCAGCGTTCCTACACCTTGCCTGCCACGATCTCCGCAATTTCGTCCGGATGGCGGGCGACGTCGGCGCCGGCAGCCTTGAGCGCCTCCATCTTTTCCGCCGCGGTGCCTTCCCCGCCGGAGATGATGGCCCCAGCATGGCCCATGCGCCGCCCAGGTGGTGCGGTCTGACCGGCAATGAAGGCCGTGACCGGCTTGCTCATGCGGTTGGCGATGAACTCGGCCGCCTTCTGCTCGTCGGTGCCGCCGATCTCGCCGATGAGCACTACCTGCTCGGTGGCAGGGTCATCCTCGAATAGTTGCAGGACATCCAGGAAGGTTGTTCCAATGATCGGGTCGCCGCCGATGCCCACTGCGGTGCTCTGGCCGATGCCCCGGTTGGTCAAGGCATAGACGACCTCGTAGGTCAACGTACCGGAGCGCGAAACCAGCCCCACATTGCCCGGCGTGTGGATATGACCGGGCATGATGCCGACCTTGGCCTCGCCCGGGGTAATCAGGCCGGGACAGTTGGGGCCGATCAGGCGCGTGCCCAGCGTGTCGAGGTAGGCGCGCACCTGGACCATGTCCAGCGCGGGCACGCCTTCCGTGATGCAGATCACGAGCTCGACGCCGGCGTCGGCTGCTTCAATGATGGCGTCGGGCGCAAAGCGGGCCGGCACGTAGATGATGCTGGTGTTGGCGCCCGTGGCGTTGACGGCCTCGGCGACGGTATCGAAGACGGGCGTGTTGCCCACGGCCCATTCCCCGCCCTTGCCCGGGGTCACGCCGGCGACGACGTTGGTACCATAGTCGATCATTTGCTCGGTATGAAACGCGCCTTCGCGTCCGGTGATGCCCTGGACGACCAGGCGGGTGTCGTTGCTAACTAAGATGCTCATGCTGCCTCTCCTTTGGCGGCGGCCACTGCTTTCTGGGCCGCATCGGCCAGGCTGGTGGCGGTGGGCAGATTGGCGTCGTCGATGATCTTGCGCCCCTCTTCCTCGTTGGTGCCCACGAGGCGAATCACGAAGGGCACATCGACGTCGAGCGTTTCAATGGCTTCGAGCACGCCCTTGGCAACCTCATCACAGCGAGTGATGCCGCCGAAGATGTTGATCAACACGGCCTTGACGCGGTCGTCGGAAAGAATGATGCGCAGCGCCGCCGCCACCTTATCTGCCTTAGCGCCGCCGCCGATGTCGAGGAAGTTGGCCGGATCGCCGCCGTAGAACTTGACGATGTCCATGGTCGCCATGGCCAACCCTGCGCCATTGACCATGCAGCCGATTTCACCATCCAGATGGATGTAGCTCAGGTCATGCAGGCGTGCCTCTTCTTCGGCGGCGTCCTCGGAGTCAGGATCGCGCAGTTCGGCCAGATTGGGGTGGCGGAAGAGCGCGCTGTCGTCGAGGCTGATTTTGCCGTCGACGGCCAACAGTTGGTTGTCACCCGTGATGACCAGCGGGTTGATCTCGGCCAGGCTGGCATCGGTCTCCACGTAGGTCTGGTAGAGCCCCTTGGCAATCTTGATGAAGTCGCGCACGTGTTCCTTGGGCAGGTCAATGCCCTCAGCCAGAATGCGGGCTTGGTGGTCGCGCAGACCCAAGAAGGGATGGACCGCAACCGTGATAATCTTATCGGGCGTCTCAGCCGCCACCTGTTCGATCTCCACGCCGCCCTCGCTGGAGGCCATGAGCACAACACGGCGCTTGGCGCGATCCAGCACCGCGCCCAAGTAGATTTCGCTGGCAATATCGGCTGCAGGATCGACCAGCACCTTCTTGACCGTAAGTCCCTTGATGTCCATGCCGAGAATTTCTTCGGCTCGGGCTTCAGCGTCGTCAGGCGTCTCAGCCAGCTTGATGCCGCCGGCTTTGCCGCGGCCGCCGACCAGGACTTGGCTCTTGACCACAACCGGCCCGCCCAGACGCGTCGCAATCGAGCGCGCCTCGGTTGGCGTGGTCGCCACTTCGCCTTCTGGGATCGGAATCCCATACTTGGCGAAAATGCGCTTGGATTGATACTCGTGTAGATTCAATCTACTTCCTCCTTGCCGACACTTTGATTTACATGAGAATATTTGTTGGCGCACCTGTGCTGCTGGGGCGGACTGAACGGGCCCACAATGGCCGATCCAGATGATTCACCAGAGGCGCGCTGTTGGTTGCATCCAGTCTGTGACCTGTTAGCCATTATAGACGCCGTATGGGTGATGCCCAAAATGTTTTGCCTGACAGGCACTCTCAAAACCGATCAAAACGCCACTGGTCGAGCCGCAAAGCTGCGGACCGTAAGAACGCTCAAGACATCGTCGCTTTCGCCAAAATGGCGCCATAGGCTATACTCATTGGTTGCTATGGAAAGTGCCGATTATCGCTACTGTCCCCATTGCGGGACGGCCCTCGAACAGAAGCAGCGCTTTGGCAAGCCACGTCCCTGTTGTTCAGGCTGTGGCTTTGTCCATTTTCTGGATCCCAAAGTCGCCGTGATCGGGTTTGTTGTGCATGCCGCCCAACTGCTCTTAATTCGTCGGGCGGTGAGCCCGGCCAAGGGCAAGTGGGCGCTACCCGGCGGCTACATGGACGCCGGTGAAATGCCGGAAGCAGCGCTCAAACGCGAACTGCAGGAAGAAGTCGGCCTGGAGATTGAGATCGGCCGGCTAATCGACATCTTCCCCATGGTGGGCCGCGAGGTGAAGAGTCCGGGCATCGTGCTCGCATACCAGGCGACGCCGGCAGCCGGTGCCGCGACTGGCGAGCTTCAGTCAAATGACGATGTGAGCGCGGCCGGCTGGTTTGCGCCGGATGCGCTGCCGGCAGACATTGCGTTTGAATCGACCCGTCAACTGCTGGCGACTTGGCAACGCGATAGGCTGTGACGCGATAGACTGCGACGCCTGTCGCACGATTGACGACGTCGATTTTGCTTCAACCAATTGTTGAACGTGTATGAAGTGGAGAGTAAGTTTGCATGACTGATCAACCGACTGGACCGCTGCATAATGGTGCGACCCCAAAGACCTATCTCGTTACCGGCGGGGCTGGCTTTCTGGGCATCAACCTCGTGCGCTATCTGCTGGAACGCGGCCATGAAGTCATTTCGCTGGATATCGCAGATTTTGATTATCCCGAACGACACCAGATTACCGAGATTCAGGGCGACATCCGCGACAAAGCGATTGTAGACCGCGCCATGGGCGGCGTCGACATCGTTATTCACACGGCTGCGGCCCTGCCCCTCTACAGCCCCGAAGACATCTACTCGACCGACATCGACGGCAGCCGCAACGTGCTCCAGTCGGCCTTTGAGCACGATGTAGATCGGCTGGTTCACATCTCGTCGACGGCAGTCTACGGAATTCCCGATCATCATCCCCTGGACGAGAACGACAAGCTGGACGGCGTTGGTCCCTACGGCGAATCCAAGGTCATGGTGGAAGAAATCTGCCAGAGCTATCGCGACAAGGGCATGTGCGTGCCCATCATCCGCCCCAAGTCATTTGTCGGACCGGAACGATTGGGGGTCTTTGCCCTGCTCTACGACTGGGCCAAGGATGGCAAGAATTTCCCGGTGTTGGGCAGTGGCGATAACCGGTACCAACTGCTCGATGTAGAAGATCTCTGTGACGCCATCTACCTGACGGCAACGCTGCCCTGCGTGGTGGCCAATGATACGTTCAACATCGGCGCCAAGGAATTTACCACACTGCGCGAAGATTACCAGGCGGTCTTGGATTTTGCTGGGCACGGCGGCAAAATTGTCTCCCTGCCGGCGTCGCCCGCCATCTGGACGCTGCGCGGCCTGGATCGCCTGAAGCTCTCACCGCTCTACAAGTGGGTCTACGAAACGGTGACGGAAGATTCATTCGTCTCGATCGAGAAGGCTGAGGAAGTCTTGGGCTACGCGCCCAAGTTTTCCAACAAGGATGCGCTGATTCGCAACTATCAGTGGTATCTGGACAACCTGGACTCCTTTACCGGCCAGTCGGGCGTCTCTCACCGCGTGCCGTGGAAGCAAGGCGCGCTGGGCGTTGCCAAGCAGTTTTTCTAGGCCGACCGGCGAGGGTTGTCTCAACCAGCGTTTCAATACAGCCCGCGAGCCAGCGCTGGTTGACCCGTCGAAACCAAGCGGGTTGACTCCGATCTACTCTTTGAGCCTTCGCTGGGCTCAGTCCAAGCAGGCTCAACCAGCGTCGCTGCCATTCACCTGGATCGGTACCAATCCGCCAAAATGATCGCGCAGCATGCAAAAAGGAGGCGGTTGCCAGCACAATGAATAGCTGGCAACCGCCTCCTTTACTTATTAAGCAACGGCGCATCTACGCCTTGTCGATAGGAATCTCTTGCTCGTCAGCGGGACCGGACTCGTCATCTCCGGCATTCGCCGACTTCTCCTCCATCTCGGTAACCCACTTTTCAAGCTGATCGCTGACCTTGCGCAGGCCAGTGGCCAGGCTGGCGGCAAGCTCGCTGGTCACCTCGCTGGAGCGGACCTTATCGCCCGCTTTGGTCATGACATCGTCGGCTTTGTCAATGATGTCGCTGGTCTTTTCGTTGTCGCTGGCTTTCTGAAAACCGTCTTCCAGGCTGCTTGTCACCGAAGAGAGGCCGCGCTTGATGTCGGTCTGCAGATTCTTGCGTTCTTCGCTGTTCCAAGCCGTTTGTAGTGCAGTGGCGAAGCGTGCACCCAGCCGGTTCACTTCCTCAAAAAGCTCGTCGCTGGTTGGACTCTGACCGCTCTGCTCATTGGTCGTATCGTCAGATTGGGTCTCGTCGTTGCGAGTTTCGTCTGTCATTTGGATGGCTCCTTAGCTTCGGGCATTGCCCGTCTATGCTGTGCGATCGCCGCGAGCAGGACGCGCCGTCGCAAATTTGTTTTCCGGTCAACACTACGTTGGGATGCTGGAAAAGTTGCAAGGCCAACTGCTGGCCTTGCGTCATCTCATTCTACGGCAGACTGGAGTGCAATTCAAGTCACGAACGGAAGCGCGGGGCGCACTTCAGATTCAGGACAGGGTTGTGCTCACGGTCGCCTCACCCTACTCCGTCACCTGGACTGTGACTCCGCGCCCTTCTCTTCCCGACGGAGAGGGACTGGACGAGCCCGCAGCCGGGGCGAGCCCAAGGGGCAGGCCGCGCCTATCCCCATGGTGAAATGCACCCACGGAAGCGCGCAGTCGCGCTGCACACATCAGTTCCCGAACGGGAGCTCCGCTGCGTCGCCCGCCGGCGCACCGGCGCTTGACGCAGGCAGGCGTATGTTCCCCTCCGGATTGTAGAGGCCGACGCGCAGCAACGCATCCACCGGTAGATCGGGCGGCAACAGGACGCGGTGCTGGGTACTGAGGTACTCACCGGGCAGCCAGCTGCCGCTGGGCGCGGGACCGTCTGCGGTGATGGGCGCGCCGTCAGCTTGGGCGAGCGTAGCGCCAGTGGCCTCGTCCAGATGCACGTAGACGTGATGAGGCGGCAGCAATGGCTGTAGCACTTGCCAGTGGAGCGTGAGGGCCAGCGCGCCGCCGTCTTCATCCAGGTCGTAGCCAATCAGATCGGCATGGGTGCCAAAACGCACGGGTTCGGCCAGCTTCGTCGCCATTGCCGGCTCGTCGAATGTGCCGACACGTTGACGGACTTGCACAGTTCCCAACTCGGCCGTGGGGCCGTCGGCGCCATCGTCCGGGTCAACCAGCCGCGTGATGAGCGTATAGTCGCCCGTTTGCACCGTGGGCGGAACCAGGAAGGTGACCGGTACCTGCACCAACGCCCCCTCGGGCCAGCTTTCCGTCGGATAGTCGAGCAAGGTCCATCCTTCCCATTCGGCGACGGCGTTGCCTTGCTTGTCGCGCAGGCTGACGTAGAGGCGGCGCGGTGGCGGTTCGGCCGCCTGGTTCTGAACGAAGAGGCGTACGCTCAGTTCCGTGCCGGCCAGGGTTGGCTCTTCGTCTGTCGCGCCGGCATGGCCCAGCAACGCCAGGCCATTGTCTACGACCGGCCGGTCGAGGGGGAACTGGATAGGCAAGCGCGCCACGGGCAGAGGCGTGTCGGGCTGGATGACTTCCAGCACCGCCAGCGGATGGAACGGCTCGACGTCGGACCCGACGGTCGCAGGGCGGAGCAGGGCCTGGCTGGCGCGTTCGCCCAGGCCCACGGCAAGCGTGTATGTGCCCGGAGGCAGACCGGCGGGCACGGTAAGCCCGACCTGCTCAATCAGCTCGGGCGTGCGCTCGACAGCCAGCCCGCCAAGGGGCGCATAGTCGCGTGCAGCCCATTGGCGACCCTCCTCATCGAAGAGACGTAACGTGACATAATAATCTTCGGCCCGATTGCCTGGCGCCATCTGCCACGCCAGGGTCACGGCGACCGGCTCGTTGGCGGCAGCGGCCTGGTTAGGCATCATGCGGGCCGCGCTGAGCCGTGCCGGGCCAAAGTCGGCGTCGACCGCTGTCAATTCGCCCTGGAGCAAGGCTCGCCAAGCCGTCAGCCGCGTGGCGGGTCCATACCAGCGGTTGGCTAAGTTGGCGCTGCGCGGCGCCAGATAGGCCTCAATCTCGGCCGGCAGGGTGCTGCCAAAGGAGAGGGGTTCCGGGAACCAGACGCTGCCTTGTGTCAGCGCAGCGTCGACTGCAGCTTGAATGTCGGGCCCCCATTCGAGGATCCCCTCCGCAGCCAATCGCGCCTCCGGGCCATGCTCGCTGCGAAATGCTTCGGGTACATACGCGCGCCAATAGCCAATCTGCCACGGGAAGATGGCGAAGACCGTATCATCGGGCCCGCCTTGCTGCACGATCTGACCAATGAGCGGGCGATAGTCGCGGTCGGCATAGCGGGGCGTCGTGTAGAAGGTCACGAGGCCAGCCAGCGATCCGAGCAGAAAGGCCGCCAGTGCATAGGCGCCCAGACGAGGCGAGGGCCATGTCAGGTCAATCGTCGCGCCAATCAGGACGAGGACAAAGGGTAAAATTGTTAGCAGCAGCCGTTCGCCCCCTTCCGGAAAGAAGGGCAGTCGCAGGTTGAGGAGGAAGGCGAGCGTCAGCGGTAGGAGCGTCAAGGTGGCCAGCGCCGAATATGCGTTCGCGCGGTCAGACGCGACGATGGGGGGCTGTCCGTCGCCACATCCGATGTATTTCGTGTAGCCATGCCGATGGCCAAGAGGATTATGCCCAGCCAACCCGCCAAGCCGATGGCGCCCAGCACTGTCGCCAATATGCCTTGGCCCTCAGGCGCAACGTGCCCGGCGAGGAAAGTCTGACTGTGACGCCACAGGTACTGGGGCAGGCCCAACGGCGTATCAGCATCCGTGGCCACTTTGTTGCTTACATAGGGCGCAAGCTTGGGCGCGGCGTAGATGATCCAGGGCAGATAACCGATGGTGATCGCAACACCCATGCCCAGCAGCCCGAGCAACTGCCCGCGGTTGCGCCGCGCATGCCAGAATCCCCAGACGAAGTGAGCGAGCAAGACCAGCGCGCTGTAGTAGAGGGTGTAAAGCGCAAGGAGCGCTGCCACCACATACCATGCTGCCCGGCCCCAGCTCGGCTGGCGCAACCAGCGCCAGAAGAGCGCCGTCGCGGCCAGCAGCAACGCCATGGCCATGCCATACATGCGGATTTCTTGGCTGTAGAAGATGTGCATGGGGCTTAGCGCCAGCAGCAGTCCGGCCACGTACCAGCTTCGCGGTTGCCGGGGGAAGAGTTCTCGCGCCAGCCAGACGATCAGCGGGATGGCGAGCACGCCCCATGCCACGGAAAATGCGCGCAGCGCCACTGGGTCAGTACGACCGAGCAGTGTCGTCCAGAGATGGAGCAGGGCGTAGTAGAGGGGCGGGTGAATGTCGCGTGCGGTGAGCCACGCCATGCGGCCCAGGGGCTCGGTGGCGAAGTAGGCACTGTAGCCTTCATCCCACCAGAGTGGCTGCCAGGCAAGACGCGGCAGCCGCAGGACCAACCCCAGCAGGGTCAGGCCGACGACGGACCAGATAAACGTGCGACGATTAAGGGACATGGGAAGCGGGATATTTTGACGATCCGCGGTGCGACTCCGCGACGCAATCGTGCGCGCAATCCTGCGCGCAATCCTGCCGCCGAATCTTGCGCACTATTTCCGCTCGTAGCGAACGTAGAGTTCCTGATTGACATCGCCGTCCGCCAACTCAAACGTTGCGACCGGACCCACCGGCACGCCGGTCTCGTCAACGAGTTGGATCTGCCACACGCCGGCCACGGGCGTAGCGGGGAACTCGGCTTTCCAGTTCTGCGCTCGCTGGCGCGCATCCTGGAAGGGCCAGGTGAAGCCCGGCTGGCCGCCAAAGGAGATCTCACCGGTTGCCTGGGGAGCGCCATCCTTGGTGATCTGCGCGCCATAGCCGGCCAGGGCGGCATCGGCAGTATCGGTCACGAAGAGAAAGACGCGGACGCCGCCGTTTTCGGCGAACTGTTCCTGGCTGACCAGGTCGAAGGTGAATTCAGCCGCCTGAGCAGGCGCTGCCTCTTCGCCAAAGATAGGCACAATGCCGGCAGGTCCGCTCAAATCGACGAACTCGTCAGCCAACCACACCTCCTGCCCCTCGACGCAACAGACGCGCCACCAGTCGCGAGCGTCATTGGCGGCCAGCACGTCAAATTCCTGACCTCCCTCCACGATCTCGACAACTTCTGAGCCGGTATCCGGTGCGCTGCGAGCGTTGAGCAATGGGATATTGACGCGTGCACGAACGCTGCCGCTGCTAAATTCCTGCGCGGCCGCGACCTGGTCAGCCGCCAATCCGGGCACATTTTCGACCGGGCCGTCGGTGTCGACCAGCGTATTGATGACCCAGGCGGTCACGCCTTCGACGGTGCAGCAGATTTGCCACCACTCACCGTCGCCGCTGCGACCGGTAATATCGAACTCTTCCCCCCGCTCGGCTACGGCCACAACTTCGAAATCGAGACCGGGGCCGCTGCGCAGGTTGACCAGTGGGTCACTGATGATGGCGCGGGCGCCCGTCGGCTGGGCGATTGCGGGCGCTGCAGCGCCCGCAGCAGGTTCGGCTGCCGCGTTTGCAGCGCCGCCCACGGGAGCAGCCAGGGCTTCGCTCACCGCCGCGGCTTCGGCTTGTCCTGCGCCCCCGACCGGGGTAAAGGTCGGCTTGGGCTCACGGATACTCTGAACGTCATTTTGGGCAGGTTGCGCCTGGCCCCGGTTGCAGGCGCCAAGCACCAGCATAAGGGCGATGACGCCACATAGACGGCATATAGTACTGCGACGTAGATTCAACGGATTCGTCTCCAGCCGATGTAGACTTCTCGGTTTGGATTGTTGGCACGCGTATCAAAGTTGACCGCATCGGAGAGCTGATTGCCTAGCCCGTCAACAACAAAGACGGTATAGGTGCCCTCGCCAATCAAGATTTTCTTGTCACTACATTCTGGCGGCGGCGTGCCGAGCTGCTGGCAGCGCTCCAACTCGTCCGGATTAGGCGGCGTGAATTCATATTTGTAATTATACTCCACGCGGTTGCCTGCTCCCGGCGGCGCACTCCATTCGAAGTGATCATAGCTTGGCTCGAGCACATTGGTCTGCGGTCGATCAACACCCTCGAAGAGTACTTCGAGGAAGTAGCCCTGCGCTGGGTCTGGCTCCGGCACGCTGGCGCCCCCCGGCGGCAGTCCAATGTCCAGCTTCGCCCAGATCGTCAAGAACTCGTTGTTCGTCGGGAAAAACTGGGGGCCGATGATCCGCTCAAAGGGATAGGGCGTGGCCGTTGGTGTCGCCGTCACGGTTGGCGTGACCGTTGGCGTTCCGGTCTCCGTGGGCGTTGGCGGCGCGTCTGCCGCCACCAGGGCCGTGCCGCTGGCGTCATTGACCGTGGCAACAGACGTTTTGGCCACCCAAACGGCCTGTCCATTAACGCAGCAGATCTGGTACCAGGTTCCTTCCGGATTCTGGCCGATGATCGCTACGGGGATATCCGGCCCCAACTGGGCAACAAGCGGATAGTTGAGACCGGGGCCCGTGCGCAGGCTAACAAGCCCGCTGGGCACCTGGATGAAGGGCGTGGCGGTAGCCGTTGGCGGCGGTGTAGGCGTTGCGCTGGGCAGGGGCGTGGCCGACGGCGTAGGCGTCTCGGTCGGCGTCACGCCGGGCGGCAGCGTTGGCGTCGGCGCCGCCAGCGGCGACTCGCCACCTGCCACTGGGGGCGCTACGGTGGGTATCGGAATCACGCTGCTGGGATCGATGCCCGGCGGCACGATGATCACGCCCGGCGTGCCCCCGGCCGGGGGCGTCACCACGATGACCTGGCCAATGCCCTCGGGCGTGGGCGTAAAGGTTGGCGCCAGAGTGCGGGTAGGCGCCGGTGCAGGCGTCTCATCGCGGACGATCAAGTCGGCGGCTGAGCAGCCGAGACTGATTAACAGAAAGAGTGCCGCCGGCAACAGTAGCCGGGCGCGGCTCAACATTAGTGGCAAAGTGGTATGATCTCGATCCATCAGGACGCCTTCAAATCGGCGTGGCAGCGTGGCGGAGAGCCTGTCCCGTCCCTGGCTGGTTGGCAAATGACCGGCGGAAGTGTTGACCCCGCTCGTCCATTCAACGATTGTCGACCGGCGCAATGTTCCTGTCTTCTCAGGAGCTTGCTTGATTGATGCTGCGCCGGCGCGGCGCAAACCGGCAGTGAGTATAGCACGGCGACGCGCCAACGCCCAACGATAAAGGAACGATGGCTCCTCAGGATCTCAGTGGAATACGGACGTTGGGCTTCCGACGATAGTCTAGCGCAGATTGAGCTTGTCGAAATCAAACGGGTTGTGCGTCGTGCGACTCAACCACAGGCGACTATCGAAATGTGCGGATGACCCCGCTTGGTTGCGACCCTTCGACAAGCTCAGGACGGCGCAGG
Organism: uncultured Chloroflexia bacterium; assembly: GCA_963807905.1. Classification (GTDB taxonomy): domain Bacteria; phylum Chloroflexota; class Anaerolineae; order Caldilineales; family Caldilineaceae; genus JAGRCP01. Next base: position 94,077 of record CAWEEJ010000017.1, read on the forward strand.
CTCAACCGGCGCTGCCATGGCGGTGGGCTGGCGATGACCCGTCAACCCCCCTGAGTCCGGGAGAGTCGGATCATTCAAGCATTGGCCGTAGAGCCGGTCGTGTGACTGTGAAGAGGGTACGGTGCGTGGGGGATATCTACTGGTGCTTCATGATGTAGCGGGTGCCGCGTTTTTCGCCGATCTTGAGGAGCACGCCCTTGGCCACCAGATCCGCAAGATCCAGGCGCAGCGTCTCCGCACCGACGTGAGGGCAGAGCTCGCGATACTCACGGTTGGTGATGGCCTCGTTGCGCTGCAGATATTCGAGCACCTTCATCTGGCGCTCGTTCATGGTGTGCTCCCACTTCTGCACGACGCGGGCCGGATCCTTGCGATTGTAGAGCTTGACCGTGAAGCGGCTGTCCGTGGCATCAAATTCCGGCGGCATGTGGCCGGCGTTGACCATGGCATCGATCATGCTGTCGACGCCCAGCCCCAGTTCCTCGATGTAGCCCCACTGATAGAGGCCGTTGACGATGCGCGGGTTGCGGCTGTAGTGCTCGTCGATGATGTTGTCCAGCGTGATGTGGGCAGGCAGCCCGCCGGGGCTCGTGACTTCAATGCGGTCGGTGTACATGCGAATCTCGATGCCGCGTCCGGTCATGCGATAGTCGCGATGGGCTACGGCGTTGACCAGCGTCTCGCGGACTGCAACTTCGGGATATTCCGTCTCTTCTTCGCGCTGGAGACCCTTGACTACCGCCTGCTTATCCATCTCTTCCCAGGTGACGCGCCAGGCGCGTTCGACGATGACCGGGAGCGGTCCGACCAGTTCTTCACGCCGGCCATACCCGATGCCGCCACCGGGCTGGCGCGGCTGCGTGTCGCCAAACTTGACGAAGGTCGCCTTGCTCTGGGGCAGAAAGAGTTGGGGCTCCTTGCCGAAGAGCAGCAACCCGCTGACTGTAGGCGTGCCGTCTGCGGTGATGGCGCCAATCTGATGCAGGAGCTTGTCCTTGGGCAGAACCTGGCTGCGCGGCGTGCGTTTTTGGCGCCGCTCCATATACCCTTCGATGACATCTTCATCGAAATCGCTGCGAGAGGCGCCCGCCACGGCATCCAACTCAAAGTCGGCCGTCGTCACGTGGGCCGTCATCCGGGTGACGCCAGGACTTTCAATTTCGACATTCTCGGCGCCCCGGCGTACCAGCATGCGCCCGTCCAGCAGCAGGTGCGCCTCAGCGCTCTTGGGTACGTGCAGCTGGACGATGTCGACACCGCTGATCTGATCGGGATCCCATTTGGTGGGGACCGGCGGCTTACACATCCGCGAGGCCGTCTGCAGCGCGCCGTCGACATCCTCATCGACCAGGCGCGAGCCAACGCTGCCGTCGGCGTTGATGCCGATGACCAGGGTGCCGCCTTCGGTGTTGGCGAAGGCGGCGATGGTCTCAGCGACACGTCCGGCATCAACTTCAGCCAGGAATGCGAGCTGCAGGCCAGGCTGCTGACGCAGTAAGTTGCGGGTGGATGGCATGAAAATCACCTCGATCGACCGCACTCAGGGCGGAGGAATTCGGGGGATTGTGCGACTGGTGAGACGGGTATGCCCTACTCCTCGTCCGAGGGGAGTTCATCCTCGTCTATGAGTGACTCTGCATCGTCTTCAGCCAATTCAGCAACGGCAACCGGGACGACTGCAGACATCGCGCCCTCGCCGCCGGCCGCATCGATGACGGCGGGCGCATCGCCTGTAGCGGGCGCTCCATCCTCTTCGCCATCGCTGCCAGCTTCTTGTTCGGCGCGGGCCAGATCCTCAGCCGTCAGGACGGCCAGGGCCGCGACGGAGTCATCCTTCTGCAGATTGACCACACGTACGCCCCGGGTGGGCCGGCCCATGCGGCTGATGCCGGAGACCATGGTGCGTAGCACAATGCCGCTGCTGGTGATGATCGTGACCTGATCCTCCGGTCCCACCACCCTCGCCGAGACGATTGGGCCGATCTCGGCCACACGATTGTGATCGGTCGTCCACACGCCTTGGGTGTAGCGTCCCTTGGGCGAGTATTCAGCCAGCGGCGAACGTTTGCCCCAGCCGCCTTCATGGATGACGATCAAATCTCCGTCCGGCTGGACAACATCCATACTCACGACCTGGTCGTCGCCCAGGAGTCGGATGGCCATGACGCCGGCAGCCGTGCGCCCCATTGGGCGCACCTGGCTTTCGTGGAAGCGCAGGGCCTTGCCGCCGCGGGTAACCACAATAAACTCTTCATCGCCATTGGTCAGGCGCGCCCAGTCCAGAGAGTCGCCCTCATCCAAGTTCATGGCGATCAGGCCAGACGAGCGCACGTTGCGGAACGCACCCAGATCCATGCGCTTGATGCGACCGAAGCGCGTAATCAGCGTCACATAGTCGGCGTGGTCGAACTCGGGCACGACCAGCATGGTGGTAACGCTTTCGTCGGGCATCATGCTCAGGACGTTGGCGATATGTGCGCCACGCGATGTCCGGCTGGCTTCAGGCAACTCGTAGACGCGGCTGCTGTAGACGCGTCCTTTGTCGGTGAAGAAGAGGATATGATCCAGGGTGCGGGCAAAGAAGAGATTGATCACTTCGTCTTCCGCATGGGTCTTCATGCCCTTGATGCCGCGGCCGCCCCGGCCCTGAGAACGGAATGTCGACGCCGACATGCGCTTGATGTAGGAGCCGGCGCTGTAGCTGATCAACATGTTGTCTTGCTTGATGAAGTCTTCATCGCTGAAATCGCCAGACATGCCATAGGCGATATCGGTGCGACGGGCGTCACCAAAGCGCTCTTTGAGTTCAAGTATGTCCGCCCGAATCAGCGCCCGGATCTTCTCCGGATGAGCCAGCAGATCCTCCAGATAGATGATCTGGGCCATGACTTCTTCATACTCATCGATGATGCGCTGGCGCTCCAGGCCGGCCAGGCGTCGGAGCTGCATGTCAAGGATGGCCTGGGCCTGAGCTTCAGAGAGGCCAAAACGCTCCACGAGCGCTGCGCGTGCTTCGTCGGCACTGTCGCTGTCGCGAATGAGCTGGATGACCTCGTCCAGATTGTCCAGCGCAATCAGCAACCCCTCAAGAATGTGGGCGCGCTCGCGCGCCTTGCCCAGCTCATACTCAGAGCGCCGGGTGATCACCTCGAAGCGATGCTCGATGTGGATGATGAGCGCGCGGCGCAAGCTCAGGGTGACCGGCTGGCCATCGTCCAATGCCAGCATGTTGACGCCAAAGGTCGTTTGCAGCGAAGTTGCCTTGAAGAGCTGGTTGCGCACCTTTTGGGGCGCTGCGCCACGCTTGAGTTCGATGACGATGCGCATGCCGCGGCGGTCGCTCTCATCGCGCAGGTCGCTGATCTGGTCCAGGCGGCCGCCCCGGGCCAGCTCGGCAATGCGCTCGATGAGCGTCGTCTTGTTGACCTGGTAGGGGATCTCGGTGACGATGATCGAGAAGCGGCCGTTGGGCATCTCCTCGATTTCGGTGCGAGCGCGCACGATGACCCGACCACGACCGGTGGCAAAGGCCTGGCGAATGCCTTCAGTGCCCAGAATGATGCCGCCTGTGGGGAAATCGGGCCCCTTGACTCGCTCCATGAGTTCATCAAGGCCGACATCATCCAGATTGTCCCAGCTGTCGATAATAAACGTGACGGCGTCAGCAATTTCACTCAGATTGTGGGGCGGGATATTCGTCGCCATGCCCACGGCGATACCGCTCGTGCCGTTGACGAGCAGGTTGGGCACCATGCCGGGCAAGACCAACGGTTCCTTGAGGCTATCATCAAAATTATCGCCCCAATCGACCGTGTCCATGTCGATGTCGCGCAGCATAAAGGCCGCGATGCGCGCCAAGCGGGCTTCGGTGTAGCGCATGGCGGCCGGGCTGTCGCCGTCAATTGAGCCAAAGTTGCCCTGACCGTCGACCAGGGGATAGCGCAGGCTAAAATCCTGCGCCATGCGCGCCATCGAGTCGTAGACCGCGCTGTCGCCGTGGGGGTGATATTTACCCAGCACTTCACCGACGATACGTGCGCTCTTTTTGTATGAGGTGGTCGGTTGGAGGCCCATGTCGTGCATGGCGTAGAGGATGCGTCGATGGACCGGCTTGAGACCATCGCGTGCATCGGGCAAGGCACGCGCCACGATGACGCTCATGGCATAGTCAAGATAGCTCGACCGCATCTCATCTTCAATTGCAATAGGCAAAATCGTGCCGGCGTTGGCGTCCCCGCCATTGCTTGCGGCCGTACCATTCATGCCGGAATCGGCGGCCGCATTCGGGCCATCCGTAGCGTCGTCGGCGTCGTTATCGGGCACAGGATTCATCTGGTCGTCCATGCAACGGGTGCTCCTAACACATACGAATTCCGGGCAGCGAAAACCAGCCCGGCAAAAGAGTGATTCACTGAGCAATTATACCCGATCAGGCCGAATTATCCCAACTTGTGTGGAACATATGTGCAGGAGAGAAGAATGGGCTTAGAGTGCGGCCGTAACCCGGCCGGCGGCGTTCAGCAGGGACTGGCTTGTGCCCTCGCCGCTGCCGTTGCCATTTGCTGCTGGTTGCGCATCCAAATTGGCAAACAGATCGACCGGGCAGATCTCCGCGAAACGTGCATTCCAATCCGTCGGCACCCGCGCACGCCAGTTGCCGGCGGCCGCTTTGGCGAAATTGAAGAAGAGACCGGCATGGAGCGCATCGGTGCGGGCCAGTTCCTCCGGGTGCCACTGAACGCCCAACGTGTAGGGCAGCTCGCTCACCTCGACCGCTTCGACCAGACCATCCTCGGCGATGCCGACGGCGCGCAGGCCTCGCCCCAGCGCCTCGATGCCCTGATGGTGCATGGAGTTGACTTCATGCGATCCGCCCAGCGCCCCGGCCAGAACGCTCTCGCCGGCAATTTCGACCTGGTGGCAGATGCGAAAGCGTTCGAACTTGGGCGGCAGATAGTCGTGCTTGTCAAGATCTGTCCGATCGGTCGTCAGATCCTGAGTAAGCGTGCCGCCGCAGACAACATTGAGCATCTGCGCACCCCGGCAAATGCCCAGCACCGGCATGCCGCTTTCCAGCGCCCAGCGCGTCAGCAGCAATTCAGTCCGATCGCGCTCGCGATCAGTGGGACCCAATTGTGGATGACGCACTTCGCCATAGTGCGCCGGATCGATATCCTCGCCACCGGGCAGAAGCAGGCCATCCAGTCGTTCAAAAATTCCGCGTAGCGTTGCCTCGGACATCTGAAGCGGAATCATCACCGGAAGCGCGCCGAGCATCTCGATGGCACGGAGGTAGGTCTGATTCATGATGTAGAGCGGCAGACCAAAAAAGCGTTGGGACTTCTCGCGGCCGGTCGGCACGCCGATAAGTGGGCGCTTGAGGGGTACGTCGTTCGGCGGGGACTCTAAAAAAGCCTGGTGGCGAAGGTTTCGGTCCATAGGCGGTGTGAGGCAACTCCAATCAGACATCCGGCGGGACACTCTAGCGGGATTGCGCCCTCGGATACGATCAATCAAACGGATGCAGGCCATTATATGCGCCAACTCGGTCGCGGACAAAACCGGCTGCTTGATGTTCGCCTGCGTCAATCAAATTCAGTCAACGGCCGGACTTTGACCCTGTGTTCAAGAATGCTAGCATACCCAGTTATGATGAATGACTTACTCAACTTAGCCAATTTACAGGGCGGCTTCAATGACTTTGTGCGGGCTTCAATTCTTACCCGCCTTTTCATGGTCGTGCTATTTTTTGTCATTGCCTGGATCCTCTCGCGCTTTTTGCCCCGCCTGGTTTCAAAAGCGGTTCTCTCAGCGACCCGCGAAACCAGGCGAAATCGGCCACTCTCATTGCGCCGTCAAGAGACGATTCACAACTTGACTGGCGATTTGACGGTCTTTGTACTTTATCTGGTTGCGGCCATCTCTTCGCTGGCGCTCTTTGTCGATTCCCGTGGCCTCTTTACCTTTCTTGGCCTCTTTAGCGCCGGCTTTGGCCTGGGCGCGCGCCCGGTCGTCAGCGACTACATCAGCGGCCTTGTTTTTCTCTTCGAGGATCAATACAGCATTGGCGACAAGGTGGAGATCAATGGCGTCGAGGGCACTGTCGAACAGATCAGCATGCGCACGACGACGGTACGCTCGATGTCGGGCGAACTCTACTTCATCCCCAATGGTGAAATCCGCATCATTCGCAATTTTGCGCGCGGCGTCTTCAGCCCCGCGTCCATTCATCTGCGCGTTAAGGGCAGCCAACTTCATCAGGCCATGGCGGTGCTCAATCGCCTGATCGCCAACTATGACCAGTTTGACTACCTGGTCGAAGTGCCGCGGATCGTTAGTGAGGATGGCGTCATCGGCTCCGATGTGGAATTGACGCTGCTGGCCAAGGCGGAGTATGGTTTTGGCGTCGAAGCGCGGCATCAACTCATCGAGTACATCAACGCGCACATGACGCAGGCCGACATCGAGATCAACGCATAGGCAGGCCGGGATGGCAAACGCAGCAGGCGCACAATACCAGAATGGGGCTTCTGTCGCCGCCGACGGAGCAGCGCAGGCCTTGCCGACTGCGCTTCGACGAAGACGGTGGGCCGGTTTGGTACTGGTCTTCTGCGCATTCCTGCTCTATCTCTTTACGCTGGATAACGGGTTCATGCCGGGCGAGCTGGCCGGTGGCGACCTTATTACGCATCAATATGCCCAAGTTCAGGCGCGTCCCAGCAACGCGCCCGGCTACCCGCTCTATACCATGGGCGGTTGGCTCTGGTTCCACAGCCTGCGTCCCCTGCTGGCGACCGTCAGCCCGGCTGCGCCCAACCCGATTCCGATTCTAAGCAGCTACAGCACGCTCTGGGCCTTGCTCGCGGTGTGGCTTCTCTATGCCAATATCAGCCGCGCCACGATGAGCAACCGGCATCCGGCCGGCAACTGGCCGATCGCCTGGCTACTGGCCGCCTTCTACGCGGTGACCTACTTCTTCTGGTACTACGCCACCACCACCGAACAGTACAGCAGCGCCATCGCCCAGACCCTGGCCATCGTCTACGTCTACCAGTTGTGGGCAAACGCGGAACGCAAAACCGGGAGCGCGGAATCTACCTCCGCGCTCCCGGTTTCGCGTTCCGCGCTCCTCTATCTGATGGCGTTTCTTTGTGGACTTTCCCTGGCGCATATGTTGACCATTGCGTTTATCGTGCCGCCGCTCGTGTTTGTCATCCTCTGGCAAGAGCCGAGCTTGCTGCGCGACCCGCGGGCGGTTGTAGGGAGCGTGATTGCGGCCGGGCTGCCGTTGCTTGCTTATGGCTACGTCTACGTGCGCGGCGCGGCTCATCCCGAATGGTGGGGGGCGGGTGACTGGGCGAATGCCAACGAATGGTTCTGGTCGTTCGTAAGCACTGCTCAAGGCCGCGAAGAGTTGGGGTGGGGCTTCGAGCCGGGCGCTGCGTTTTTTGGCAACGGCTTTCCCGAACTGATGTGGCAGGAGCTGAGCATTCCCTTTTTCGTGCTGGGCATCGTGGGCATCCTACTGCTGGACCGCAAGCTGGCCGTGCTGCTCTACGGCTTCAGCGCATTGACGCTGCTCTTCTCTTGGGCCTATCGTTACGGCAACTGGTACCAGGTGATCTTGCCCGTCTATCCGCTGCTGCTGATGGGTGTGGCCGCAGTCTTTGACCGCGGCGAAGCCTGGCTTGCCGAGCGGTCGCACGCATGGGAAGGTGGCGCGGCGCGGGCTGTACAGGTGGTGCCGTTGCTTTTGCTGGCCGGCGCACTCGTTTGGCGCATCGACGCGTCTCTGCCCGCCGCCGACAGCCGCGACCGGCCCGAGGACAGCGGACTCGACCGCGCGGCGCTACTGATCGACCTGCCGCTGCCTGCGGGTGCAAGCCTCTTCGCCGCGGTCGACGATGCGCTGGCCCTCCAATACCTGACTGAGATTTGGGGTCTGGGAAATGACGCGCTGAGCGTCAGCAGCCGCGAGGCCGCGGCCTCGCTTATCGCAGGCGCACCGCTGCTTTCCACCTGGGAGGCTGCGCCGACGCTGGCTGAAGAGCTACCCGCAAACCAGCCAGTCCGTCGCACGGTGATCAGCCCTGACTGGATTGCATTCCACCCGGCCGACGAGCCCGCGTCCATTCCGACGCCGGCCGTGGACGTGCAGATGCCGACTGCGGCCGGCGTAACGTTGCGCGGATTCGACAGTTTGGACGCGCCTGATGGCGCCCCAGTCACGGCTGCCCAGCCTGGCCTTGATGTCACGCTCCACTGGCAGACGCCCGCCACGGGCTGGCCGCTGGGCGTGAATATCAGCGTGCGGCCGACTGTCGGCGGCAATTTTATTGCCGACCCGACGCGTGCGGATGCCATCCTGCAACAGGACCGTGCACTGCCCGCAGACGGACTGGGAGATAGCCTGACTCTGACGACGGGTGACATGTTGATGCTCGACCCCTATCGCTTTGAACAAGTCGGAGAGGCTGATGGCCTGCTCGTGCTACTCTATCGCGCCACGGACGACGGTTTTGAGAATCTGGCCGAAATGCGCCTGCCGCTGCCGTAGGCGAGCATCCCGCGTTGCATGAGCTCATGCCCCGACAACAAAACGGACCGCCGAAGCGTCTACGGCGGTCCGTTCATTTCTAGTTTTTGGAGGCTGACGTTACCCTCACCCTGATTTGAGGCTTAAAGCGTCAAATCTTTCCCTTTCCACCGCGTGGAGAGGACGGACCTATTCTTCGTCAGCGACTTCCTCTTCAATTTCTGCGGCGATTTCTTCGGCCTCTACCTCGGCCTCTGCCGCGCCCTCTACATCGCCCGCTGCCTCAGCGGCGGCGGCCGCTTCTTCAGCCGCAATCGCTGCAGCAGAATCGGCCTGAATTTTGGCTTCCGCTTCTGCCGCCTCAATCCGGGCCTGGATGCGGGCCTCAGCGTCAGCCCAGCCTTCGCCTTCGCGTACCACAGCCACGTGGAAGTTGGCATCCACCTCGGGCATGACGCGAATGACCAGGTCATAGATGCCCAGGTCGCGCAACGCAGACCCCAAGATGATCTTGCGACGGTCGATATCAAAGCCAACCATCTCCTCGAGCTGCTCAGCAATGTCGCTGGCCGTCACCGAACCATACAGGCGATCATTGTCGCCGGCGTTGGCCTGGAAAAGCAGGCGCTTGCCCTCAATCACCTGGGCCTGTGCCTCGGCGCCGGCGCGCATCTGCGCACGGCGGCGGACGCCGGCCTGGCGGATCTCTTCGGCCTGCTTCATCGCGCCCTTGGTGGCGATAATCGCCATGCCGCGGGGCATGAGGTAGTTGCGGGCGTAGCCGCCAGCCACGGTGTAGACCTCGCCGGCCAGCCCCAGTTCGGGCACATCATCGATCAGCAGTACATTGACACGAGCCATGTATAACATTCCTTTCACGAGCGCATCCGATTGGATGCGTGTTGGGCAGCTCCACCAAAGGCGGGGACGTTGCCGACGAAATCAAGCGCGCCGAGCGCGTTTTTGCAGCCTGAAACCATCAGACGCAAGCATATAGTTTACTCGACAGGTTGCGCCGCGACCAAATTGAGCCGCCCCTGGCCGGAAGTACAAACCGTTTCGCCATTTGGCCATGGATCGCCGTTGATGAACGCGGGCGCATTGAGGGACATCTGCGCGAATCCGCTGCATCCGGTCCCTTCCGCGGCCCATGATCGACTTCCAATCTGCCCGGGCTGACGCGTTCATTTGGGATATTGGGATAACTTTTGGGATAGTTGATTGGTAGCGATCATCCTTGGCGCACCATCGGCGCGATGCTATAATGCATTGCTGCTGTCGCTGCGACGACGGCATCTGCAGCCCGTCCCGGTACGGGGACTGCACCTTATTGAACCTCTGAAAGTGAGTACGAAAGCGGTTATGCAAGAGCCAACGGAACAGGCCACACCCTCGGCCGGCTTCTATCCCGAATATGCCAGCGACACTGCGAGCGGTGCGCAAGATACGCATGCTGAGGATGCCGTGGGGAAAGGCGCGCCGGGGCAAGAAGGGCGGCCGCAACAGGCGACCGACGACGGCCCCAGCGAGGCGATGCAATACCTCCGCGAGCTGGTCGAGACGGTCGTTTTGGCGCTGATCATGTTCCTGATCATTCGGCAGGGCATCCAGAACTATCGGATCGAGAGCCACTCCATGCAGCCAAACTTCTACGAAAATCAGTTTGTCTTGGTCAACAAGCTTGCCTATCGATTGGGTGAACCGTCACGCGGTGATGTCGTTGTTTTTAATAATCCGGCCAATCCCAGAGAGGATTACATCAAGCGCATCGTGGGCCTGCCTGGCGATACGGTCGACTTTGCGGACGGCGTGGTCTACATCAACGGTTTGCCCCTGGATGAACCCTACACCAATCCGCCTACCTATGGTTCCGTCAGCGGCAGCACAGTCGTTGTGCCCGCTGATCATATTTTTGTGATGGGTGACAATCGGCCGAATTCGCGCGACAGCCGTGCCTTCGGCCCCCTCACGGAAGATCTCGTCGTCGGGCGGGCGTGGCTGCGGGTCTGGCCCTTTAGCGAGTGGGGCACGGTTGGGCACGTCGATATCGTGCCGGGCGAGCCATTTCCTGTCGAATCCCAGTCGAACTAATTTTCTCAGCATTTTCTTGGAGGCCGCTATGAGCAACGCCGCCGAATTCAGTGCGCGCATCGATGCGACGACTACCCGAGTGCTGGCCGAACTGGCCGCAACGCCCCCGGACACGCTGGAACCTGTGCCGCTGACGGCGACCGAGGCCGCGGCGCTGATCGACCACACGCTGCTCAAGCCGGATTCTGTGGAGACACAGATTCGGCAGCTCTGTGCAGATGCCGATACCTATGGCTTTGCCAGCGTCTGCGTCAACCCGACCTGGGTGCCGCTCTGTGCCGAATTGCTGGAAGAAAGCGACACCAAGGTCTGTTCGGTGGTCGGATTTCCCCTCGGCGCGATGCGAACTGCAGCCAAAGCCTTCGAAGCCGTCGAGGTGATCGCGGCCGGGGCTGAAGAAGTCGACATGGTGCTGAATGTCGGACTCTTGCGTGATGGTCATTTTGAGACAGTACGCGACGACGTTGCCGCTGTGGCAGAAACGTGCCATGCTGCCGATGTGATTCTGAAGGTAATTATCGAGGCCGGTCTGCTGATGGATGAAGAGAAGGTCGCCGCCTGTCTCCTCTGTCAAGATGCCGGGGCCGACTTTGTCAAAACCTCCACCGGCTTCAACGCCGGCGGTGCGACCGTTTGGGACGTGGCACTCATGCGTGCGACCGTGGGGCCGGAAATGGGCGTGAAAGCAGCCGGCGGTGTAGGTGATGCTGCCGATGCCGGGCGCATGGTCGCAGCTGGGGCCACGCGTATCGGCGCCAGCGCCGGCGTACAGATCGTCAGCCAATTGCTCGGCGAAGAGACGTCGTCAGGCGCCAGCGACGACTATTGATCATTGACAATTAGCAATTGTCACTTGATAAGTGAGATGGAGAGCTTGATGTCGAAACGTGTGAGCGACTTTGCCCTGATTATCGGGCATATCTGGCGCTGTAACGGCTGTCGCGACTCGCTGTTGGAAGATCCGGAGACAACCTGGATTGGCTATAAGCTAGATGAAACCCAGCGCGAGCGCATTTGTGCGCTTGAGCCGGAAGATTTTCAGACCGTGATGCTGCTTTCGGCGGCGACGGGACTCACCAGCGATGAACTCTACGCAGCCATCGATCATCCGCGTGCCCGCCTGCGCCATTTGGGCAGCGTTAAGGGCGATGCCTACTACATTGATCGCTAGACGAAGGTTGAAATGAAAGAGATACTTCCCGGCTTTTGGCAGATAGACGAAATTGGGGACATGGTCAACTGCTATCTGCTTGAATGGGCAGATGGCGTGACCCTCATCGATACGGGCGTGCCCGGCAACACGGACCGGATCGTTGCAGCCGTCACCGGACGCGGGTATGCCACGCACAACGTACAGCGCATCATCATCACCCATATGGATGTCGATCATGCGGGCAGCCTCTTGCCGCTGAAGAAAGCCACGCGCGCCTCTGTCGCGTCCCATGCGGTGGAAAAGGCCTATCTGGAGAACCCGGGCAAGCGCAAGCCGACTTCGCCTCTGTTGCGACCGGTCTTCTGGGGCGTTTCGCAATTGCCCCAGTTCAAAGTCCAGCCTCTTTCTCCTGATGAGCTATGGGTAGACGGCCAAAGCACGCCCGAAGGCTTTACCGTCATCCACACGCCTGGTCACACGCCCGGCCACATCTCTCTGCTGCATAAAGAGAAACGGCTCCTGATCACCGGCGACGCGCTCTTCAACCGCCAGAACAAGCTGAGCCTGCCACCCGCAATGTTCACGCCCGACATGCACAATGCCCAGCGCAGCGTCTGGAAACTCGCCAAGAAATACGGCGACGATTATGACGTCGTTGTCTTCGGCCATGGCCCGCCGATCATGCAGAACGGCGGCAAGCGCGTGCAAGCCATGGCCAGCCAGATCTTTTCAACTGAGATTTAATGCCTGAAGCATGAGACGTGAAAACGCATCACGCCTCTAGCTCTACGCTCCGTTTCCCACCTGCTTTTCCGCCACGTTGGCGCAAACCTGCAGCGGATCGTAGACCGGCGAATAGGGCGGCGCATAGCTGATGTCCATCATGCCCAGATCGCTGACGGTGAGACCACCGACGATGGCTGCGGCAACGATGTCAATGCGCTTGTTGACTCCCGCCTTGCCCACCAGTTGCGCGCCGAGGATTGCGCCCGTGCTCTTCTGAAAGACGAGCTTGACCTTCATTTTGGCCGCGCCCGGCCAGTAGTGGGCCCTGTCATAGGCCGTGATGATGGCAGCGCCCACATCCTCGCCGGCATCGCCGAATTTGCCACTCTCCCGTGCAGCCCGCTCTGTCAACCCAGTTGTCGACATCGTGTAATCGAAGACCTTGACCACCGCCGTCCCCAGAATGCCGGGGAAGGTGCTGTCTGCGCCCGCAGCATTGTCGCCGGCGACACGACCGCCCTTGTTCGCCGATGGCGCCAGGGGAATCCAAACCGGCTCGCCCAAAACCAAGTGGTGATACGCCACACAGTCGCCGGCGGCATAGACGTCGGTCGCGCTGGTACGCATGTGGTCGTCGACCGCAATGGCGCCCGCACTGCCGAGCGTGATACCGGCTTCGCCCGCGATCTCAGCATTGGGCCGCACGCCGACCGAAACGATGACCAGGTCGGTCACAATTTCTTCACCGCCGCTCAGCTTGACGACAAGGCGGTCACCTCGCTGCTCCACGCCCTCAGAGCGCGTTTCCATATGCAGCGTGACGCCTTGCTCCGTGACGTGACGCGTCGCCTCCTCCACCATGTCGGCATCGAAGTTGGGCATCAGTTGGGGCAACATCTCGACGATGTGGACGTCTAACTCGCGATCGCAAAGCGCTTCCGCCATTTCAACGCCGATATAGCCGCCGCCGATCACGACGGCGTGCCCGGGATCGAATTCCGCCAGGTAGCGGTAGATGCTTTGACTGTCACCAAAGGCACGTAGGGTGAAGACGCCGGGCAGGTTCATGCCTGGAATCGGCGGCAGCACCGCGCGTGCGCCTGTCGCAATTACCAGTACGTCATAGGTCTGTTCCAGCGTGACGCCACCGGTCAAATCTGTCACTGTCACCCGTTTGGCCGCCGGGTCAATGGCGATCGCCTCATGGCCCAAACGCACGTCGATCCCGCGCTTCTCACGTGCCGTCTCCGGCGTCATGACGAGCAGGTCGTCCTCTTCCTGGATCGTCCCGCCGATCCAATACGGCATGCCGCAGGCGCTGTAGCTGATCGTCTGCGTCTTTTCAAAGACGATGACCTCAGCATCCTGCAGTTCGCGCTTAATCTTCGAAGCCGCACTCATCCCCGCGGCATCGCCACCAATGATCACAGCAGTGGTTGTCATAATCTATCCTCCGTTTTGCAATTATCAATTGACAATTATCAATTGCCAATTGTTGTTGTCGCAATCGAATGCTTCACTCCCCGACCCTACTCCCCCACCACCACATTCCCATCAAACACCGTCATTACCACGCGTGTCCCCGCCACCTCATCCCCGCTGACGCCCGCGGCTTCCAGCGCAAAGAGGTCGCGGTCGAGCATGATCAGATCGGCGCGTTTGCCGACGCTGATACTGCCGATGACTGACGCCCAGCCCGCTGCCTCGGCCGCGCCCAGCGTGTAGCCATAAATGATTTCAGCCATGGTCAGCCGTTCGGCAGGATACCAGGGCCCACGCGCCATGCGGTCGACGCGCTGGCGCGTCAGTGCAGCATGCATGCCCAGATACGGGCTCGGATCTGCGACCGGCGCGTCGCTGCCCAGGGCAAGGCGCGCGCCGGTATCGAGCAACGTGCGGAAGTTGTAGAGCTGCGCGCCCCGTACACCCAGGAGCAGGTCAGCCGTGTCCATGTCGTCGGTGACGTGGATGGGCTGGACGCTGGCCGTGAGGTCGAGTTCGGCCAGCCGCGGCAGGTCAGCCGGGTCGACAATCTGTACGTGTTCGATGCGGTGTGGGACGGGCGGTGGCGGTAGGGTGGCCCGAATCTCGGCGAAAATGTCAAGGGTCAGACGGTTGGCGGCCGAGCCAATCGCGTGGACGCTCACCGGCCAGCCCAGCGCGGCGGCCTGCTGCATACCCGCAGCCAGCTCGTCGGGATCCGTGATATAAATGCCGAGATTATCGGCCTCGCCCGGCTCGAGCTTCTCGAACGGCGTGAGCAGCTTGGCCGTGCGGCTGCCCATGCTGCCGTCGGAGAAGAACTTGACATGGCCGAGCCGGAGGTAGTCGTTGCCCAAGCCACTGCCCAGGCCCAGCGCATCCACACAGGCTAACTCATGCGCGGCAACGTTCGTATTCACCCGCAGCTTTAGTTGACGGTTGGCCAGCAGGCGTTGGTACGCCGCCCGTGCTTGGGGCCCGTCATCGTGATCCTTCATGCGCTGATCATGGATGGCCGTCACGCCCAGGGCGTGAAGCTGCGCTTGTCCGGCGCGTAGTGCGTCATCCAGCGCCGGCCCAGTGATTTCCGGGACGTGGGCTGCGACGAGGCCGATGGCCAGTTCCTTGAGCACGCCGGTTGGCTCGCCGTCGGGGTCGCGTTCGATTAAGCCGCCGGGCGGATCGGGTGTCGATGCACTGATCGCCGCGGTCTGGAGCGCCGCCGTGTTGACCACCGCACCATGCATGTCGCTGCGCCAAAAGATGGCCGGTCGATCCGGGCCGGTTACCGGATCCAAATCGGCCGCGGTGGGAAAGGCCGTCTCGCCCCATCGGCTCTCATTCCAGCCCCGACCGACGATCCACTCCCCCGGTGCAGTGACCGCAGCACGCTCGGCGATGCGGGTCAGCATCTCGGCCTTGCTCATCGTGTCGGCCAGGCGTACCGCGGCCAGACCGATACTCCAGTCAAAAAAGTGAATGTGGGCATCGCACAGCCCCGGCAAGACGAGACGACCCTGCGCGTCGATCACGCGCGTTGCCGGTCCGGCCAGGACACGGATCTCAGCATCGTTGCCCACCGCGTAGATGCGGTGCTTGCGAATCGCCACTGCCTGGACGCTGGGCAGCGCCGGATCTACGGTGTAGATATTGGCATTGTGGATGATCAGATCGGGTTCGTTTGACCAGGAGTGCATGGGGTGCTCCGTGCATAAGCTGAGACTTGATGATTGGATGTGGCGCCAACGGACGACTATTCGTGCCGAGTTGGCGGTATGAGATCCTGGCGCAGGACCACGCTCTCCTGTTCGTGGGGGTCAGTCCGCGCGATCACAGCCACGGCGGGCTCGCTGTCGCTGGAATTGTAGGGAAGATGGGGCACGCCGGCGGGAATGTAGAGCAGATCGCCTGCGCTCACGGCCATGTGCTCGCTCAGATCGTCGCCATACCACATGGCGGCCTCGCCGCTGATGACATAGATGGCCGTTTCATGGGCTTCATGGAGGTGTGCAACTGCTTCTGCCCGGGGCGGGATGGTGAGCAGGTGCATGCAAAGCCCCTGCGCGCCCACGCTTTCGGCCGAGATGCCGTTTAGATAAGTCAGGGCTTGCTTGCCCTCAAACGTTTGATGGGGACGGATCACTTGGCAAGTGGGTTTGCTGCCTGCTGTCATCAATGCCTCGGCTCTGGTTGATATGGAACGAGTTGACTCTCATCATTATCGACCACGCCTGCGTCCGACGCAAGATAACTTGGCGCGCCAAGCGTGCGCCGTGCGCGACGGTCCGGGATTCGGCACCACCCCTCTCTTGACTTGCAAGGGGCCTAGCCGAATCCCGCAATGCCATGCACTCCCGTTCCATAAAGACTATGCGGCGGCCATAGCCTTTCCCACGTCCGGATAGATGGAGAAGAGCTCGCCGAGGCCAGTTGTGCTGACGTCGTCGACACAAACCAGCCGCACAGCACTCTGGCCTTCGCCGTCCAGATTTGCTTCGCACATGCGTCGCAGCGCCGGTATGCCGAGTGCGTGGTCGGGATAGTCTTGTCCCTGGCTGATGCAGACGATGGCGTGCAGCGCATACTGTGCAGACAGCCCGATCGGCTGCCCTGCCTCCAACTCGATCACCAGGCGCGAGACGCCGCCATGATGAAGCTCCTTGGCTTTCTGGATCAACTGCAGATAGTTGCGACTACTCAGAGCGCCGCCCACATGCAGCACGCCCACATGCTGTCCTGCTTGGCGATGGATAGAGAAACGTACGGTCTCCGCCTGCTTTTTTTCAGGTGTCTTCGCGATGACGTCGGGACGAGAAGGCCGAACCAGCAGCCCGCTCACGAATCGGCTGAATGTGTCGTGTAGCGTTGCGGTACCTACCATGATGAATCTCCCCTTTGGCCGGCGAGGCCTCTTCAGTTGCGGATCAGGCGGTTGAATCTGCTTGACCGAAGCTTACTCGCCTGGCGTCGCGTGGTCGTCGTGTGCCGGATGAGCATGTTTGCACTGAGCTAGTCGAAACCAAGCCAGCCCGGCGCGCAACCCGCTTGATTTCGACACCTCGTCAGGCTCAGTGCAAGCAAGCTCAATCGGCGCTGGACATTCGTCAGAAGCCCAACGTCCAGAGCCCATCGCCAAGGTAGCGCCGGTTGAGCCTGTCGAAACCAAGCGGGGTCGACCAAACGGATCGACCGGGAGTCGCCGGGACGACTTTGGTAATCCTATCGTCATAAGGTATCGTATAGCCGTTGCTTTACCGACTGCCTTCTCCTTCTCGGCAGTCTCAGGTTGGAGCGTCACTTCACGCGACGTGTACGCGACGCATACATCCGATAATTGTGGCGGCATGTAGAGACTTGACCGACCGCCCGACCCCCCGTCAGTGCCTGGCGCAGCAGCCAGTGTAACCGCCGAACTGCGGCCACCCTAGCCGCGCACACGCAAGCCCGACTCAACACGACGCAATCCCGCCTTTATTCGAGGAGACTAACCGTGAGATCGACACGACGCAGCTTGCTGGCCCTGGCAATGGCCATCGGATTGATGATCTCCATGTTGAGCGTCGTGTCGGCCGATCGGTTGGCCCCGCGCCCGGCCGTGAACGCGGTTGGGCTCTTGTCGCGCGCTGCTGACGGGATCGATACAATCCGCCAGACTGCAACGGTCAGCGCAACGCAGCCCACCAGCGCGCCGCAATTGGTCACGGCGCAACTGGCCACAGCGCCCGGATGGGTGGACCTGGAGTCGCGTCTCTCTTCCGCCAACGCGCTGGGTGACCTGGACAGCGACGGCGACCTGGACATGATCGTCGGGACGCTAGAGGGGCAGGGAGTACACATCTTTCTCAATGAGGGCGGCAACCTGACCCGCATGGACCTGCTGGCCAACGAGTCGTTCGGCGACATTCGGGGCGTAGCGCTGGGTGACCTGAATCGGGATGGTTGGCTCGATGTGATCGTCGCCAACGTGGACCGTGAAGGTGTCAGCGTTGTCTCCGCCTATTTGAACCAGATGGGCGCGCAGAACCGGCTCCTCTTCACACACGTCAAGGACGCGTTCGTCGAGACAAGTGTCCCGCCCGGCGTCGCGAATCCGGCGCTGGCAGGCGCATCGGGCGCATTGGCCGTGGGTGACCTGAATGGCGATCGGTGGCTGGACGTTGTCGTCGACCTGGGTGACGGCGTGCGGATCTACATGAACCAGTCACTTGATGCGGGTGAGCCGGCCGCGCCGTCTGTACGCCTGGAGCGCCAATACGACGCGGTTGCCTGTCCGGACGTACCTGCCGGGCCGGGCCTGGCGGCCAGCAGTGCAACGGCCTTGGCACTGGCCAATATTGACGGCAGCGAAGACCCCGATCTCGACCTGGCCGTGGGCGATCAGGCCGGGACCGTCACGATTTGGACCAATCAAGACGGCTGCTTCACGCAGGTGCAGACTCATTCATTCTCAAATCCGATTGAAGACTTGGCATGGGGAAATCTCAATCTCAGTGATGACAAACTGCCCGAACTGGCGGTCGCGCTGCGCGCCGACGATGTGACCGTCCAAGGGCTGGCGCGTAGTCTGGTACTCTTCAACGAGGCCGGGAGTCTGCGCGCGTGTGACGAAACTGCAGTTGACAGCTGCTGGCGCACGCCGGCCGCAGCTGACACCCATGCCGTGCGCTGGGGCGACGTTGACGGCGATGGCGATCTGGATTTGGCCGTCGGCAACCGCGGCGTCGCGCCCAATGCCGTCTATCTGAACCAGGACGGTGTGCTGACGGATGAAGCGGCCTGGCAGGACAGCATCACCCATGAGACCGCGGCCCTGAAGTGGGGGGACATGGATGGCGACGGTGATCTGGAGCTGGTGGCCGCGCTCTACGCCGAACCCGATCTCTACTACGCCAATGTCGGCGGCCCATTTGACCCAAGCGCTTCCTATACGCGCGACGCAATTGGCGCGGCTGCGCCCGGCCCTGCCGTCCCCCTGGCGCAGAGTCTGGCCCTGGGCGACTTCGATAATGACGATGATCTGGACCTGGCGATCGGCTACGCCGGCCACAGCGGCTGCACCGCAACGCTGTCTGCACCCGTCGACGACGTGCAAAACCTACCCTTCGAACCGGATCCAGCCGCCGGTCTGGTTACACGACCGTTTGACCAGTTCCGCCGCTTCCTGAACGAGGCGCAGAACTATATTCCCGGCTTCTTTGTCTCCCGCCAGGATGTCATTCAGTTTGTCGACCTGCTTCACTGCTGGACGGATCGGCCCAATATCATCCTTGCCAACGAGGGCGGCCAGTTAGGCGCATGAGCCTGTCTGGCAATCTGGCTCCGCGCTGGCCACGACCGCAATCGCCTGGGGCGATGTGGATGCTGACGGCCGCCTGGACCTGGTGGCGGGCAACGTAAATGGCGTCATTGAACTCTATCTCAATGGCGTTGACGGACTGCCCGAGACGCCCAGCTGCACGGCCCGGCGCACCATTCGCCTGACCCTCAATGGCGAACCGTCGAATTTTTATGCCCTCGAGGCCAGACTGAGCAATGCCGCGCTGTCAAGCATTGCCCTGGCCGACGTCAACCAGGACGGCTATCTTGACGTCGCGGCCGGGGTAGCAGATGGCGCCAATCGCCTCTATACCTTCGTCCCGGAGATCGCCTGTCTCGCCCGTGCACCCTGGCAGCCCGAACCCGATCCCACCTACACCGTGGCCTGGGGCGATGTAGACAACGACGGCGACCTCGATTTGGCTGTCGGTAATTCGGGCAGTGAACGGACCGGCGACCTGCGCAATCGAGACTACCTGTACCTGAACGATCGCGGCCAATTGCAGGACTACCCGTTTCAAGTCGTGGGCGAGCGGTTGGTCGATTCCGCCCTGGTAACCGACACGATTCGCGGTTTCCCCACGCGTGGATTGGCCTGGGGCGATGTAGACGGCGATGGCGATCTCGATCTGGCTGCGGCATCATGGTCAGCGCAGAAGTTTGTCTACCGCAACGCAGGGGGCTATCTGCTCCCGACACCGGCTTGGGCCTCGGCCGACAGCGATCACGCCACGGCCTTGGCCTGGCTTGATGCCGACGGCGACGGCGATCTGGACCTGGCCACTGCCAACGTGACCCTCTTTGATGCCGGCACGCGCAACGATCTCTACCTCAACCTGGGCGGGCAACTGAGCGCCACGCCGGACTGGCAGAGCGACTCGACCGCGCAATCGCTGAGCATGGCGTGGGGCGATCTCGACCAGGACGGGCGCAATGACCTGCTCTTTGGCAACCAGGTCGCCCCGTTGGAGTTTATTGCCGGCCAGACGGCGCCGCTGGAGGTCTACACCGGCCGCCAGGCGGGGGATCTGCCCTTCTCCGTGCGCAGCGGACTGCTTGCCCCCGCGGTTGCGCAGCAGCCCGACAGCGGAATCAGCAGCGTGGACGGGACGGACGGCGCCGCAGCGACCACGCTCTTTGCACCGGCCGCTTACTTTGCCGTGCCCCAAATCCGCGCCGGTGACGTGATCTCTATTCCCTATCGCCTCGTCTCGCCCGGAGATCGACCCTATCACGCCGTGCGCGGCTACTACAGCGCCAATGGCGTGGATCTGGCGACCTGCGCAGGCTGCCGCGATCGGGGCGGAACCGGCGTCGAAGCCCTGTGAGCTGGCGAGCGGCGATCATCTCTATCCGTGGGAAACCTCGGCGGCAGACGCAGCGTTTTTCGGCCAGAGTGACAGCGTCGTCTTTCGCCTGGAGGCAATTCCGTGTCGACAACCCATGGCGAACGAAGTCGCAGGCACCTATCAGTGGGCCCAGGTCAACGCCGGCACCTACCCCTTCCGCGTACGCGGCACGCAAATCCGCGTCGTGGATGAAGCCGGCCAGCCCGTCAAAGACGCATTAGTCTACCGACGGCCCAGCGCCGGCATCGAAGCAGCGCCGATTGCGTCGGATCTGGGTGGCGCCTATCGCACCGATGAAAACGGCTATCTGCAAGGCTTTGGTACGTTGCAGGATGGCGAGGACCTCTTTGCGCTCTGGCGCGCGCAAACCATCGCCGATCCGATGAGTGCCGAGCTCTACTACACCAGCGGCGCGCCGAGGAAGGATGGCGTCACCTTCTCATCGCTGGATGCCAGCGGCGTTCATACACTGACCGTCAGTTCCGCCAATCCGCTGGTCCTCTTCAATCTGGATGTGGCGCTCGAGTGGGATGCGAGTGCAGACAGTGAATTTCTCTTCGCCATGGAGCGCGCCGTGCGCGAAGCGTCGGCCGTGCTCTATGACGTCACCAATGGCCAGATGGCATTGGGGGGCGTCCACCTCTATCATGATAAGGAGCGCTGGGATGACGCCCATGTCGTGATCTATGCGTCCAACGGCATCCGCCCCCGTGCCACCATGGGCGGCATCATCAACCGGACGCAGCTGAGCGATACGATGAAGACCGGCGAGACGGTGGCGGACGCGTTCGTGCGCGGCCAGGTGCGCATGGGGCCCAACTGGGATCCTTTTGGCCAAAGCCAGAGTGACCTGACCCAGGACTGGTGGCGCGCCCTGGCCCATGAGTTCGGACACTATCTCCTCTTCCTGCCCGACAATTACGTTGGCGTGGACGATGATGGCTTCTATAAAGCGACTGACTGCGTCGGCAGCTTGATGACCTACGCCTACGATGACGAGCGCTATGATGAATTTCTGCCCAGCGCCGATCACGCCTGGACGGGAGATTGCCTGGATACGGTGGCGGCGCGTCTGCTCTCGGGCCGCACGGACTGGGAGACGATCACAACCTTCTATCCCATGCTCAGCGCCGAGCCGTACAACAGCGGACCAGAAAACTTGCCCTTGGCCGTCACAACGCTGCAAAGTTTCCCGCCCTTGCCCTGGCCCATCAATCTTGGCTTTGCTTCGGACGGCAGCCCGGTGCTGCCGACCCGGCGCTACGACCTGCGCGACGCCGAGAGCCAACGCTTGGAACAGCTCCAGCAGGCTGACATCTATCTCTACAAACTGGGGCGTCGCTTGCAAGCCGGCGGCCCCGCGCTGGATCTGAGTCAGCTTCAGCAAGAGCAGCCGGTCTATGATGTGCTTGCCCTGGGCAGCACGGGCTCCAACCGTGACAGTATCGTGGTGCGGGGGGCTGCCCGCGGGGATCGGGTCTGCGTCTTCGATTCGAATCACGAGCCGCCACGTACGGGCTGCACCTTCGTCGATGGCCGCAACACGGCAGTCGATCTGCGCGCCGTGCCGGGCTGGCAGCCGGAGATCCGCGTCACGCCGATCTCTTCCGACACGACGGGCGTTCGGCTCGCAATTGAGGTCCGCCAACCCCTCTCGGCCACCGAACGGCTCGAGGCCCAAGTGCTGCCCGCCGGCGGCCCTACTGTGCTCGTTGCCGCCCAGGCGCGGGCCCAGCCTGCCACCGGCACGGTCAGCACCACAGCAGCGTTGCCGACGCTGGCACTGCCCCTTGTCACGCTCTCGCCCGTGCCGACCGCGACAGAAGACGGCCTCGCCATGCTGTGGCGAGGCGAGGTGACGGCGCCCCATCCTAGCTATAGTGGATTTGTGCGTGTCTGGACGCCGACCCTGCAAGACAAGGCGCGGCGGGAAGCGCTGACCCGAATACTTCTTTAGCCGTGAATGGGGGCCGGCGAGTACCAACCTTGATCCGTCGGCTGGACGCGGCATGGACCCGTCGGCTGGGCGCGGCATGGATCCGTCGGCTGGGCGCGGCATGGACCCGTCAGCCGGGCGCGGCATGGACCCGTCGGCCGGGCGCGGCATGGACCCGTCAGCCGGGCGCGGCATGGACCCGTCAGCCGGGCGTGGCATGGATCCGTCGGCCGGGCGTGGCATGGACCCGTCGGCCGGGCGCGGCATGGACCCGTCGGCCGGGCGCGGCATGGACCCGTCGGCCGGGCGTGGCATGGACCCGTCGGCCGGGCGTGGCATGGACCCGTCGGCCGGGCGCGGCATGGATCCGTCGGCCGGGCGTGGCATGGATCCGTCGGCCGGACGCGGCATGGACCCAACGCAGGCCCGGTCGCTCGGCAGTAACTATCGCATGATGGAGGCGCCCGTTTCATCCGGTGACGGCAAGCTCTCGATCTATAATTTGACCAACTACCTGGTTGGACCCGGGCCTTCCACGATTCAATCGCTCAACGCCTTGTCTGACCTGCCGCCCTGGCTGACCCAGGTAGGACACGGCTATCGCGTCAATCTGCAGAACCCGATTGACGGCACCGTAGCATTTCAATACATTCAGCGCGACACGCCGCCGGGCTTTGAGCATACGCTGGCAATCTACTTTAAGCCTGATATAGAAGACGCTACGTGGCAACGTCTCGATACGGCCCTGGATCAGCGTGAGAACACGGCCTCGGCGCGTATGCCCGATCGCGCACGCGGCAATGGCAGCTATGCATTGGTCGCCACGCTGGAACTGCCCGCGCTCCAGGCCGGCTGGAACCTGCTCAGCTATCCTTTGCCCGTGCGAACGCCGATTACGACGGCGCTCTCTTCCATCGCGCCCAGCTACACGATTGCCTATGAGTACGACGAGACCTTGGCGGTAGAGGAAGGTGACGAAACATCGCCCTGGCGCGCGTTTGTGCCGGACTATGCGGTCGAAAGTGCGTCTGTGGCAGCAAGCGCCGGGACGCTGGACGATGCACGCTTTGGACGCACCTACCTCATCCACGCGACGGGTGTGGTGACACCCTACCTGCCTGTCGAAGTTAGCGCTGTCATTACCGAACTGGTTGCCTCGGTGCGCGTGCCTGAGGTTGTCGCTGTCCCTGCGTTGGTCACTGGCTCGACGCCGACTTTGGCTGCGGATCCAGCGCTGGGAACGGTGGTCGCGCGCATCGGCAGTGCGGAGTGCGGTCGAAGCGCCGCCACGCTTGTTGATGATCAGTGGCTGTGGACCATTCAGGTTGCGCCCGATGCCGTGGTGCGCGGCTGCGGGCAGCGCGACGCGCTGATCGAATTCTGGCTGGAGCCGGACGGCGCCGGCGGCGAGTCTCGGCAACTGGGGACAATCAATTGGGATAATACTGTGTTGTCAGTCTTGGACGCGCAGGAGTGAGACCTTTTCCGCGCCGGCCTGCAGGCACTCGCAAGCCGGCACCCCACACGCGACTATTGGCTTTGGGCAAGTTCCGCCTGCAGCGCGCTGTGGAGGGGAACGTTATCGCGGTAGGCCGCAGCCAGCGCGGGCGGCAGCGTTGCTGCACGATGCGCCAGGTGCTCTCCCGCCCGGCGTAGGAATAGATTCGCCTGCTGCCGCCGTGCGGAGGCATCTGCAGAAGCCTCTGCAACAGCTTCTGTAGCAGCAGCATGGTTGATTTCGTAGCAGATCCAGCAGACCTGAATCGGATACTCGATGCCCTCCATGCCCTGATCCATCAGATGATCGGCGATGGCGTCCGTTATTGCCAGCGCCGCGGCCCGTTCACCCGCTGCCCAGGAAATGGCCGCGGCCGCGGCTTGGGTATCGAGCTGAATTGCGGCTTCACCGTTGCCCTCCGCCAGGAGCGCCTTGGCATGGGCCGAGCTCTCCGCCGCCTTCTGCAGGTCGCCGGCGTAGTAGGCGGCATAAGCGAGATGGTTGTAGCTGTAGAGCTGCAGGCGTTTCTGGCCAATTTGACTGTAGAGCTTCAGCGCAGCTTCGAAACGCTGTTGGGCTGTTCCATAATCGCCCCCGAAATAGGCGATCAGACCAAGACCGTCCAAGCTATAGGCTTCGCCCTCACGATCATCGATCTCAATTGCAGCACGGTAGGCCTGTTCATGGTGGAGCCTTGCATCTTCCAGCAAACCCACCGCCAGTTCTGCATCGCCCAGGTTGGCCAGGAAATAGGTCTGGCCCGGCACCCAGCCGATCGATGTGACCAGCTTGAGCCCGCTGCGTAGATTCTCGATAGCAGCGCTGAAATCGCCCCGCCGCGTCTGCACCGTACCGATCATGCCCTGACAGAGCGCCTCGCCCTTCAGATCGGCGAGTTCGGCAAATGCGGTACGCGCCCGTTGAAATTGCGCGAGTGCGGCGTCGTATGTGCCTTCGTTGTACGCCACCAAACCGAGATCGTACAGATTCCGCGCGATGGCTTTCGGTCGACCCTGTTCATATGCCTGCGCCAGCGCCTCATTCAGCTGTCGCGCCGCTTCGGCCGGGCGGTGCATGCGCCAAAGCACCCGGCCCCAGACGTTGCGCGCGTCGATTTCCAGATCGCCGCGCCCTGCGCGCATGGCCCACGCCAGCGCGGCCTCCGCAGCCTGTAGCGCCTCGGCATAGTCCGTCGTGACCCGGGCTAGATTGGCCCGACGCAGGGCCAACTGGGCCAGCTCGGCAGGGGCCGCGGCCTCCGCTGCCAGTTCGTCCATCTGTGCCAGGGCGCCGGCTTGGGCATCGCGTGACCCCAGGGTGTTGTGGACCATTTCGAGCTTCAGCAGTAGTTGGAGGCGCTCCTCGACAGCCGCATCCGCACTCAGGTCGAGCGCGCGCTGGAGATAGCGCAGGGCATCTTCGTTGGCGAACTGTTCGGCCGCGTAGCCGCCGGCCAACCCGGCGTAGCGGCGCTCCTCGGCTCGCACCTCGGCACGACCAAAGTGGTACGCAAGGTCAGCATAACGGGGGGCGAGTTCGTCCTCAAAGAGTGTTTGGACCGCGTCCGCGGCCTGCTGGTGGAGGCTGCGCAAGTGGGCGCGCAGCTGCATGTCGTAGGCCGCATCGCGCAACAGCGCGTGGCGAAAGAGATAGCGCGTCTGGTCGACCGCGGACCAGATCGCCGCCGCGCTGGCTTGCTCCAGTCGGCTGGCCATCGCGTGGTCTTGCCCCAGCATCTGCATCAGGACGGGCGTGTCGAACTCGCGGCCCAGCACCGCTGCCGTCTGCACCACCTCTTTCACGGGGGGCGGCAGGCGATCGAGGCGCGCCGTCAGCACGGCGCGTACGTCACCCGAGAGCACGACGTTGGCGGTCATGCTGCCGGCGTCGCCCAGCAGTTGCCAGCCTTGCGCTCCCGCCTCCAAGAGGCCCTGCTCGCGCAGGTAGAGAAGAATCTGCTCGGCAAAGAAGGGGTTGCCGTCGGCGCGTGCGGCCAGTTCATTCGCCAAGGATGGCGTCAGGCGGTCGCCCAAAATCCCCTCGGCAAGGCCGGCCAGGCTGTCGCGATCGAGCGCGGTCAGGTCCAGCATGGTGGCCGTGCGTTCGCCGCCGAGCGCATCCGTGATATCAAAATCGTGACTGCTTGCTTCAGGCGGGCGGCTGGTTGCGAGTACGATGAAGGGGTACTCGTCGACATTGCGCACCAGCTTGCGGAGAAACTCGGCGGAGTCGGCGTCCAGCCAGTGAGCGTCCTCCACCTGTACGACAACGGGCTGGAGCAGGCTCTCGGCCTTGATGAGCGTCTTCAGCGCGTCCAGGGTGTTCTCGAAGCGCAGCTGGGGTTCGAGCTGTTCGTAGATCGAATCGGTCCAGTGCAGATCGACCAGCGCGCCGAGAAAGGGACTGATGCGGGTGATTTCGGCGGCGTTGATTGCGCCGTCTTGCGCGTGGGGTGGCGCGGCGTCAGCGCTGCGGTGCGTCAAACGACTCACCAACTGCTCAATGCGGGCGGCAAAGGCCGCTTTGTTGCGGGCTTCGTCGCTGCCGGTCGTCTGCCCAAAGTAGCCATGCAGCCAGTGGCGGAATGGATTGAGCGGCTGGCGCAGGATTTCGTCACTCTGGCAGAGGAAGGACTGGAGCTGCGGCTGCCGGCGCAAGAACTCGTGCACCAGCCGGCTCTTGCCCATTCCGGCCTCGCCAATCACCGTCACGACGCCGCCGAAGCGCCCCTGGTCCAGAGGGTGGATCGCCTGCTCCAGGAAGTGCAACTCTCGTTCGCGGCCGATCAAACGACCGCTGTAAAAGCGCTCTGCTTCGAGTTGACCGCGGCCGACGAGCAGATGGATCTGCCGTGCGTCCGTAAAGCCCTTGAAGCGATGGCTGCCATGATCGGCCGTAGCATAGCCTGCGGCCTGACTCGCGGTTGCTTCATCCAGCCAGATTTCGCCATACGCTGCCGCCATCACCTGTCGCGCGGCCAAGTTGACATATGTGCCATACGCCGTGTACTCCTCACGCCGGCGGGCGCCCACGAAACCGGCGTAGGCCATGCCGGTCGTGACGCCGGCGCGGAAGCGAACAGGACTATCCGCACGCAAGGCGATGAGGAAGGCCAGGGCACGCGCAACATCCTGCTCGGAGCCGGCGGGCGCGCCCCAGAAGAGCAGGAGCGTCTGGCCGTTATCCTGGCTGCCCATGGCGCCAACTCGACATAAAAATCCATCGAAGCGAGCCAGCTCGGTGAAGAGTACGTGCTGAAACGTGACGCGCTCGGCCGGAGTGAGCGCGCGTTCCAGATTGACAAACAGGGTCGTGACGCGACGAAATTCGCCCTGGAGCGGGGTGCGCAGCAGCGTGGATGGAAAAAAGCGCGCGGCGAACGCAGTCTGGGGAGAGGACAGCGGCTGTATCGCGCCAAATTGCCGAGATGATTGGGGGGGCGTGGCTTCCAACCAGCTGTCGATACGCATGCCGCCGGTGCGCGCCGTGGCTGTAACCGTGCCCGTCGGCAGCCGGGCATAGACCTGCGCGCTGACGACGACTTCGCCCCGGGCGGCATGGGGATCAAGCTGCATGGCGGCGGCGATGCCCGCGCCGGCGATGACGCAGGCAGCCTGCTGGTCGAGGGAGGCGTCGGCTCCCTCCCAAATTTGCCAGGTGATTGGACCTCGTCCAACGCACGCCTTGCCTGAAAAGGAAAAAGCGCCAAAGCGGGTCAGCTTGTCCGGATCTGCCGCGAGCAGCGTCCGGATCGTCCAGGCCGCGGTCACTGCCGCCAAATCGCTCGCCGGCTCTGTGCCGGGAAAAACTGCTTTGAAGGCGTCACCGGCAAAGCCGACAATCGCGCCCCCTTGAGCATAGACGGCCTCAATGAGGGGCTCGAAGACGTCGGCCAGCACTTGGGCCAACACTTCGGCGCCCTCGGTTCCATGGGCCATCAACGCCGTGGTGAGGGGCGTGAAGCCGGCAATGTCGACGAAGAGGCAGGCCGCCTCGAACTCGCCGGCGCTGCGCCCGGCCATCATCTCGTCGAGGATAAATTGAGGCGTCAGGTGGTGAAACATAGCTGATTGATCGTCTTCAGGCGCAATCGCGGTGGACGTGTGGACTGGAAGATTGCCGGCTCAATGGTGGCTGCGGCTTTCCAACAGGCCGAGGGTGCGTTGGGCGACCGCCGTGAGATCACTGGGTTCAAGCGGGAGGTCTGAAGCTGTGCCGGACCCGGCGTCACTGGTTGCAGCCGGCAGTTGCAGGCGCTTCTGCTGGCTGCGGGAGAGCGCGGCCGTCGCCTGTAGCGCGCGTACGATTTGCTCACTGCGTTCGGGCTGGCCGTGCTGTTCGAGCAGTTGGGCGGCCGTCAACAGGGCGCCGATCATCGCAGGTCCTGACTCGATTTCCAGCGCCACGGCGAGCGCTTCGTGGAGCGGGGCGAGCGCGGCGTCTGTCTGGTCGAGCGCGCAAGCCGCTGCGGCCTGGCGCGACAGACTGATGCTGATTTCGCCACGGCTGCCAGTCTCGCGCAACGTCTCCACGCTGGTCCGATACATGCGCTGGGCGGTGCCTTGCTCGCCCAGGTCGGCGGCTACATCGCCCAAGTTGCGAAGGGCCAGACCCATGCCGCGTACATCGCCCAGCCCCTCGCTGATTTGCAGGCTTTCGCCAAAGAGACGGCGCGCTTCGGCGTGACGCCCGTCGTGCACGGCCACGCGACCCAGGGTGGTCAGGGCATAGGTCATCCCACGCTGGTCATTGATGGCCCGTTTGAGCGCCAGCGCTGCCTCACACTGGGCCAGCGCTTTGTCGTAGTCGCCCTGTTGCAGGGCAACCTGGCCCAGGTTGTTGAGCGCCACGCTGGCCCCGAAGCGATCCGCTTCGGCCTTGGCAATGGCGCCGGCTTCCGTCAGTGCCGCAAGGGCTTCGTACAGGCGCCCTTGGTGCTGGAGGACCGCGCCCAGGTAGTTCAGAGTGAAGACGTTGGCGGCCGGCGCGTCCAGCGTACGCAGCGTGCCCAGACATTTCTCCAGCATCGCCTGGCTTTCCTCGGCCCGGCCCAGATGCCAGACAAACCAGGCTTGCCGTGCATGCAGCTCCGCGACCAGGGCTTTTCGCTCTGGATCGGACGGCTCCACGGCGTCGGCAAGTTGTGCAAAGAGGGCGGCGCCCTCGGCGTACCAGCCACGCGTATCAAGAAAGTCGAAGAGGGCAAACGCGCCCTGGCGGAAGCGCTGCGTAGGCATCTCTGCCGGAACGCCGCCGGATTCGCATAGCCACACAAGGGCAAAACGAATATTGTCGATCTCATTGCCGATGGCATCAAGCGCGCCCGGTTGATCGCCGCTGCGCAGCTCGGGCTGGCGCTCGGCCAGGAAATCCAGAAAGAAGCGCGCGTGGCGTGTGCGCGTGTCACGATACGCGGCTGGATCGTCCAGGCGCTCAGCCGCGTATTGGCGCAGAATCTCAGCGATCTCATAGCGCCCGCCTTGGCTTGACGCCTCGTCTTCGGGGTCGGCGAACCGGATGAGCAGCTTGTCATGCAGCTGGCGCAGGGTGAGCAGGGACGCATTCGCTACTTCTTCAGCCGCGTGACGCGAGAAGCCGCCACGGAAGAGCGCGAGTCGGGCCAGACCCGCCCGCTCACCGTCGCTCAGCTGGAGCCAGCTGCGCTCAAAAACGGCGCGCAGGCTGCGGTGACGCTCGGGCAGGTCGGGCATGTCACTCTGCAGGAAGTCGAGCCCCTGGCGAATCTCGGTCAGGATCTCGCGTGGGCTGAGCATGGGCATCCATGCCGCGGCCAATTCGATGCCCAGCGGCAAGCCGTGGAGCAGGCGACAGGTGGCGGCAATGGCTTCGGCATCACGCTGATCCAGGCGCAATTCATCGGTTGCTGCGGCAGTGGTCGCCGCACGCACGAAGAGAGCCGTGGCCGGGAAGCGCTGTAGCGTCGTTTCATCCTCTGGCGGCGCAGGCAGGCCATCCAGCACGAGCGCCTGTTCGCCACGCAGCTTGAGGCGAACGCGCGAGGTGACAAGCAGACGCAATCCGGGCGCACGTTCGAGCAGCGTGGTTAGATAGCGGCCGACGCCCTGGAGCAGTTCAAAATTGTCGAGAATCAACAGCAGGCGGCGTTCAGCTCAGGGCCGCGGCCACTGCTTCGGGATCAACTGAATCGAGCTTGAGCTGGAGTGCGTCGGCGATGGCCGCAGCAATCTGCTCTTCGGACCGGGCCCCGCCGTCGAGTCCGGCCAGGTCGACCAGAAAGACGCCGTCGGCGAGGGGATGGTCAGCGTCGGGCGCCTCGCCATCAGCTGCCAGATCCGCCACGACCTGACGGCCGACATGGAGTGCCAAACGCGTTTTGCCCGTTCCGCCCACGCCGGCAACCGTGATCAGGCGTGCGGCGGGATCGCGCAGCGCCGCCATAATCCAGGTCGTCTCTGCCTCGCGGCCGATGATCGGCGTGAGTTCAGCGGGCAGGTTGTGGCGCCGGCGTGACGGCAGCGCCAGGCGCATGGGCGTGGCATCGTCAAACTCTCCGGTCCGGATGCGTGCGGCCAGTTCGGTCAGTTCTGTGCCGGGGGGTACGCCCAGCTCGGCTTCGAGCAGTGCGTAGTAGTCGTCAAAGTGCGCCAGCGCAGCATGGGCCTGACCGTCCGCGGCCAGCATAAAGATGAGATCGCGCCGGGTTTCCTCGCGCAGCGGGTCAAGGCTAAGTAGCTGCGTGGCATAGTCGATCCCGCGCAGCAGATCGCCCGTCTGGATCTGGGCGGTCACCAGACGGTTAAGCGCCTGCACCGCCAGCTCATGCAGACGACGACGCTCGATGTCGACCCACTCTTCGAACAGGTCGCTGTCGTCAAGCGTGAAGCCTTCCAGAAAGGCGCCCCGGTAGGCGTGCAGCGCATCTTCCAGCGCCGCGATCTGCGCGGGCGAGCCTTCTGCCTCCGACCGCGCACGCACCAGCGCCGCCTCAAAGTCGATCAGGTCGACCTGCACCGGTGCGTCGGCGAGTAGGCCGATCTCCTGGCGCTCGACGTGGAGGTAGGGGTCGAGCGTTTTGCGCAAGTGGTAGAGCGCGCCGCGCAGGTTCTTCTTGCCCTGCGCGGCATCGTAGTCGGGCCAGAGCAGGCCGGCCAGCGTCTCGCGACGACACGGGCGCGGGTCGGCTGCCAGGTAGTAGAGCAGCCCGGCAACTTTGCTGGAATGAAACGCAGCGATCGGTTGGTCATTGATGAGCACTCGGGGCGTGCCAAAGAGTTGAACTGTCAGCGGCGGCGCGGACATGGAGCCTTTCATTCTGACGGGTTAGGCAGGCGTGCGTGCAAGGCGTCTATTGTAGCATCCGCGACCCGATTGCCAAACGCGCCGATGAATGATCGTGGGTCAATTATCAATTGTCCATCGTCAATTGATAATTGACCCGCACCCCTTGTCGCTTTGGCGAAGGAATCCGGGTTGCGGGGCGATTAGGTGACCGCGGCCTTGAGCGATGAGGCCCTTGTTGACGCCCTTGTGATCGGAGGCACTATGCATGAAGGGGTTCCGGCGGTAGCCGTAATTGTTCCCGTCTTGAATGGTGAGCGCTTTCTTGACGAGGCGTTGGCCAGCATCTATGCGCAGACGCTGCCGCCGACCGAGGTAATTGTGGTTGATGACGGCTCCACAGACGCCACAGCGGAGATTGCGGTAGCGTGGCCATCGGTACGGTATGTATGGCAGGAGAATCAGGGCGTCAGCGCAGCCAGAAACCATGGTCTTGCGTTGGCGTCGAGTCCGCTGGTCGCCTTTTTGGACGTCGATGATCTGTGGTTGCCGCAGAAGCTGGCATTACAAAGTGCGCGCCTCGTTGCGCAACCAGAACTAGGCTTCGTGCTCTGTCACATGCGGGCCGAACTGGTCGATCGCGATGAATGGCCCACCCATCTCAATGTAGCTCATTACCAAACGAACCCGCCGCTCTTTACGCCGAGCGCGCTGTTGGCCTGGCGGGATACGTTTCTGCGCGTTGGTGACTTTGACATCGCCTTGCGCGTGAGCGAGGACAGCGACTGGTTTCTTCGTGCCCGCGATGCCGGCGTGGAGAGAGAGATCGTGCCTGAGGTATTGGTCATCCGCCGTTTTCATACCCAAAATGCCTCCTATCAGGTCGCGGCCACGAGCGAGGCGCTCTTTGGCGCGCTGCGCAACAGCGTTCAGCGCCAGCGGCAGCTGCGTAACTCAGCGCAGAAGGGGTAACCGGTGTCGTCACACAGATCTTCAAGTTACGAACGTGCCCATGACGTTGTCGTCAGCGTCGTCATCCCCGTCTACAACGGCGCCCGTCACCTTGGCGCCGCGATTGAGAGTGTTTTGGATCAGTCCTGTCCGCCGCAGGAGGTAATTGTCGTCAATGACGGCTCCTGCGATGGTAGCCGTGAAATTGGTGCATGTTACGCGCCACAGGTGCGAACAATCGACCAGCCCCACAGCGGGGCCGCGGCGGCGCGCAACCGCGGCGTTGACCATGCCCGTGGCGTGCTCCTTGCCTTTTTGGATGCCGACGATCTCTGGGAGCCGGACAAGCTGGCGCGCCAGGTCGCCGTGCTGGCGGAGAATTTGGCCTGTGAAGCCGTCTTGGGCGGGATGGAGAACTTCATCAGTCCGGAGCTGGATGCGGCAGCGCGTCGGTTGCTGGCTCGAGCTGCCGTGCAGACGGGGACCATTCATGTGGGCGCCTTGCTGATCCGACGTCTTGCGTTTGATCGGGTGGGCCCCTTTGATGTTCAGTGGCGCTTGGGTGAATTCATCCAGTGGTGGGCCCGGGCTGAACGTGAGCAAGCTAGCCTACGAAACAATTCCCGAGCTCGTGTTGCGGCGGCGCTTGCATGCCCACAACATGACCCGCGGCCCGGATGCTGACGTCCGCGAATACGCCCGCATGCTGCACAGCCAGCTCGTGCAAGACCGTGCGGCCGGACGCTCTGATTGAGCCGGAATCCGCAATCTGAGCAGAATGAGCCGCGGATCAGCGCTGATCCAGCGGAAATTGGCGGATCAATCCAGGAAATCTGTGGCGACCCGCTGTATTCGGCTCTTTCCCCGGCCCGTCGTCGTTGAATTGAGCATCCCAAGCGGGCAACGATTTCCGCGTAGTTTTGCGCCAACGCGATTTGACAGGGAGTCGGCCTGATGATAGACTGCTCGATTGTAAGAAACAAGCGTGGAGGCGTGGTGTAGCGGTTAGCATATCGGCCTGTCAAGCCGAAGGTCGCGGGTTCAAATCCCGTCGTCTCCGCAGGCTTATAGTGTACAACTATAAGATCGGGAAGAGCTCTCAGCAATTTGCTGGGGGCTCTTTTTGTTGCAGAATGTCCTCTCCCATTTTTCCCCTGGTAATACCGATAGTCGGCAACAGTGAGACTGTCATATATCTCGATTTCCACGACCTGGATAAATCACCTATGGGCCAATAGCAGTCGAAAGCTAGGACTGCTAGAGAGGTGCCACTCACTGCAAAACAACAGACGAAATCGAGGTCACCGGCCTGGACGAAGCGCCACTCCAAGCATGTCGGCCATTTCTTGGCGGTTCATGCGGTGGAGTTGGGTGCGCACGACCCGATTGCTGAAGCTGGGCGCGAAGCGTAGCTTGCGGTTGATGCCGGGCATGGCCAGCAGGATGATCTGGAGCAGCTTGCCGCCGGCAGCCGGGTCTTCGAAGTTGAGCAGGCCACGCAGCGACTCCAGGAGCGATCCCTTCATCTGCTGGGCTTCGTCGATGAAGAGCACACACGCCTGCTGCTCTTTGAAGCGGGCGAAGAGGAACTGCTTAAGTTGATCCACACGGGTCTTGGTGTCCCGGCCAACGCACTCTTCACCGAACGATTCCAGGATCTCCTTGACCAGCTGGAAGAGAGAAGGGCAGTGCTCTGCCGTTTCGATGACGGCAATCCTGAAGCGAGCGTCGGCGCGGATGAGGCTGGTCAGGCGGCGCATGATGGTGGTCTTGCCGGTGCCGTGGTCGCCGACGATGAGGCCGGCGCCTTCCCGGTTCTGGATGAGGCGACCGCACATGCTGATGGCATTTTGGTGGGTGTCGGTGAGGAAGAGATAGCGTTCGTCAGGATTGGTGGTGTAGGGCGGCTCCTTGAGACCGAATTTCTCCAGGTATTTGGGTGTTTCAAAAGGGTTGATCATGAGCGTTGGTCGTGGCTATTACGGAGGGACGTCACCGGCGAGGTCGCCGAAGTGAGGTCACTTTCTATCGTAAAGCGGCGATGGTACAGCTGTCAACGGGCAATTTGTGTGAGAGTTTTGGCGGCGTCAGTCTATGCAGATGTCGTTGCCAGTGAGAGTAGGGGAGGGAACCTCGCTGGTATGGCTTGAAGCGATGAGGTATCGAGTCAGGATGTCGGCGAGATGGTCGTCGTAGTCGGCGAAGATGTCGCGAGCTTGTTCTGCAATCCGACGAGATTCGGTGGAATTGGCGTTGTCTTCTAACCGAGAGATGAGATTGACCACGAGGTTGAACAGGGTGTTGACGAGGAGATCGTATTGCTCTGGAGTGAGTGAGTAGATTGGCTCGAAGTCGAGTTCGATTTCGTGGAGGCTGGGACGACGATGAGTCATAGGAGTCGAGAATACTTGCTGCGATGTTGGGGTCGATCATATCACATCGTGAGGCTGGGTGCGGCCGGAAATTGTGGGCAGGGCGCTGAGGCCCTGAGCCCTTATGTTCCATTAGTGCTGATGATTTCCTCGCCCAATTGGCACGGCTTCCTGAACTTTGATCGTGCCGTACGGTCAAAAAAACCTCGTCCACGCGAGAAGTTGGCTTATGCGGCGATGGTGTAGTAGTCATTGCTGATGCCGCCCAATACAGCTCGTTATCTTACCGTACTGTTATGATTCACAGGCACTCTGATGATTTGGAGTCTTCTGTCCGATGCCCTGGTGTGGGTTACATGTGTTGTAGATGTCGACGGATTCGGACAGTGCGGAAAACGTGATGTCTGACCTTCGCATGTCGTGTGGATGGATTTTATAGACCATGCGCCTCATGCGGAGTCGTCAATCTCGGTATCGCCTTTCGCTTCACTTGCCTCCAAGTACTCCCTGCGTTCGCGCAGACAGTCGGTGGTGAAGCGGACGTGGTAGCGAAGGTTATAGACAGATGCCAGGTGGTTGGTTGACACCTTGAGCGTCTCTGTCACCTCCTGTTCCATAGCCTCCAGTTCCGTGATGAGGGCATCCACTTCGGCAATGTTATATTGATCCAGCTTCCGTTCCATCTGGTGAATCCGCTTATACCAGACATTGATACGGCGCCGCATGGCAAAGCTGTAGAGAGTGGGCGTACCGCGCACGAGCGGAAAGAGGAGCAATGCAATCGGCAGCACGACCAGATAGAAACGCTCCAGCGGTGAGGCAATCCAGAAGGGCAGATAGCGCTGCAACACGGTCTGCCCCTCGGCAATGAATCGTGCTGTGACCGGACTGACCGGCAGCGAGAGACCCTCCACACTCGGGAAGACCTCTTTGGACGAAAATATGTCAATCGTCGTATTCTGGGCAGCGGTGGCAGCGCGCAAGAGCAACAACTGCAAGTCCGGATGAAAGTCTTCCCGGGCGATCAGCAGGCTGGCGACGGTCAGGAGGTTTTTGACCTCGGGCGGTTTGTGCTCGGCGACTCGAATGGAGCCTTCCAGCACATCCACGTGCCGCAGATGGCTGACCATACGTGCATAGGACGTAGCCAGGCGAAGATTGAGGATCTCCACACCCGGCGCCAGCAACAGGTCCCGCACGTTCTGTGACAGCACGCCGGACGCCAAGAACATGGCGTCGATCTCACCGGCGTAGAGCAGTTCGGCACTTTGACTGGGCGAGGCATCAACGACCTCGAAAGAGTCCTCCGCAATACCAGCATAACTCAGCAAAAAACGGGCCGCGGCGCGTGTGCCGCTTTGGGGCTCATCTAGGGAGACACGGAGGCCCTGTAGATCGGCAAGCTCGTCCAGCGGACCGTCGGTCTCCAGCTCACTGCGGTAGAAGATCCAGATGGGAATGTGCGTTACGCCGGCAAGCGCAACCAGGCTTTCGCTCGACTCAGATTCTGAGGTCTGACGAGACGCATCAAGCTCCACATTGGCGTCGTTGAGCATGAAACCGGCGTCGACCTCACCGGATTGGACCAGTGCCATTGTCTCCAGCGAACCGGCTGTCGGCACGAGCTCTAAGTCTACACCTTGCTCTTGCATGTACTGTTTGTAGATCAAGGCCGTCTGATACTCGTGTTCGCCCTCTGGTCCAGTGGCCAAGCGCATGGCCGTTGGCGGTGCAAGGCGGAAGCCCAACCAAGCCAGCAGCAGCACGACCGCTGTGGTGACGGCGAAAACAAGGATAGTGCGCCACTTCTGATTTAAAGTGTCGTTACGGGGCATAATCGTATAGTGCCTCCCAATATCAAGATCACGAAATGCCCGAATTCGGCTTGTTTTTCGGGCCATCCAGCGGCAAGCACTCAGCGGCCAGGTATACAGGCGGAGTCAAGGGTCGGCTCTAGACTCTGGCGAGCACCTGACTAGCCTATTAGGCCACTGAGCCGGCCGAAATCAGCGTATGGCGGTTGGCGATCGTATCTTGCCTCCCATTGGCGGACTGCTGGACACCGATCCAGTCGTGTCGCTCGGCGACTTTTCGAACAATGCCTTGAAAAGCCCAATGATGAACAGCAGAATAACGGCGCCCAATACTGAACCGATGATGGTGATGAGGCCGGACATACCGACGTTCACAAGGCTCAACAACCAACCGCCGATGAAACCGCCGGTCATGCCCACTATGGTGTTGCCGATAACGCCGTAGCCGCTGCCCTTCACGAGGCGACTGGCCAGCCAACCAGCCGCAGCACCAATCAACAGCCTACTGATAATTGCTAACAGCAGATCCATCGCGAACTCCTTGTGTGATATATATCGTTAGCGAGAGCGATAGGTCGTCTCTCAGTATTTTAGTGACTCCACTGCAAAAACGGAAATTTGCCACAGATTGCCAGGGATAAGGAGCTGATTTTCACAGATGTTTACCAGGTGTCCAGAGTAATCCCGGTACCATCTGTGTTTGTCAACTGACGCCAATCAGGCCGAGCTTCATGTGATAGCGCAGCATTCATTCAGAATTATCGAATGCCGACCAGGCGTATTCACTGCGTACATTCAAGCCATCGTACAGACAATTGGCGACGCGGTTTCGGGAGCGACGATCCTATTCAATGTGTTGTGAATCGTCGTCTGTGGCCACGCCATTTTCGGTGACGATAACTCGTACACAGGCGGAGTCAAGGGTCGGCCCTAGACTCTGACGAGCACCTGACGAACCTATTAGGCCGATCTCAGATTTCACGTCGCCGGCACTGACCAGATTAACTCTGGTCAGTGCCGGCGACGCTTGAGGGATTCAATTTCGGGGAGATCCTCAGGACACCTATCCAGTCGTGCCGCCCGGCTACTTTTTGAAAAGCCCAATGATGAACAGCAGAAGAACGGCGCCCAACACTGAACCGATAATGGTCATGATGAGGCCGGACATACCGATGTTCACAAGGCTCAACAACCAGCCGCCGATGAAACCGCCGATCATGCCCACAATGATGTTGCCGACAATGCCGAAGCTGGTCTTCATGATGAGCCCGGCCAACCAACCAGCCAAACCACCAATGAACAAAGCACCGACTATTCCTAACAGCAGATCCACAATAAACTCCTCCGTATGATATATCTAGTTGGTGAGGGCGATAGGTCGTCCCTCAGTTGACAAATCCAAAAAGTCTGACAATTTGGGACAATAGGAACTGTCCGCAATTAACCTCCGGGCGTTGGTTTCGAAATTCCAGCGTAGCGAACCAATGCTGACCACCTCCCGGAGGCTAATTGCGCTAACTTGTCTGCGGACAATGACTTAGGAGGACTCTTCCACCACTTCGACCTCTGGGTCGTCTTCGACTACTACTTCTTCGGAAATTGCTGCGGCTACTTCGTCGTTTTCGGCCAACGCATTCAGCTCCGCTTCATCCTCAGACGTTAATTCCATCGACATCACGTCACCACGGCCATAAACTTGCTCTGTCGCTGCTCGCACGGCCGTCCAATCGGCGTCACTGACTAGAATCGCCAGCGCAGAGTCACCCTGACCCAGCTTATCATCCAGGAATCCATGCAATGCGCTGCGCTGTGAGGCGCCTCGCGATCCGATTAAGGCGCCAACGGTCCCGACGGCTAGTACGGCGCCACCTGTTCCAAAGACCAGCAGGCCCAAGACCCCGCCGCCCACGAGGCCTTGCCCCACGGTTATGCGTCTTTTATGCTTGATATTGAGTTTTCCATTCTCCTTACGCGTGACCACGGCGGCCGTTTTGATCTTGACCTTCTTCTGCTTCTGCAAATCACGCAAGCTATCGTATACCTGATCGGCCGTGTTTTTCCCCTT
Source organism: uncultured Chloroflexia bacterium (assembly GCA_963807905.1). Taxonomy (GTDB): domain Bacteria; phylum Chloroflexota; class Anaerolineae; order Caldilineales; family Caldilineaceae; genus JAGRCP01. The sequence continues at coordinate 132,626 of CAWEEJ010000017.1, forward strand.
GTAGGCAACAACGAACATACTTTGTTTTCTCTCGTCAGACATGTTGAATCTCCATAAACTTGAGTTAGTGACTGCGGCCGGCTTTGCTTCGGCGTGCTCAGGGCCGTCACTGATCACGTCTCTGGACATGGTCAAGGGACCGGTCCCGAGCTAAAAAGAACTTCCTACTATCGCCTCACTCATGCCCGTCGCCGGGTGGTTCCGATTAGGACTGTTTACGGGCGGCAAACGACACCCAACCATGAGCAAACAGGAGCACCTGTTCAGCACCGATCCAGAGGAAGAGCAGTATCAGAACCCACTTGGCTATACTGATCCAGCCCAGCATGTTTTGCTGTATTTCATTCGCTCTGCTGCTGGTATTGTCGATGAGAGAATCAACGGTTTCGACTCTGACCAATAGGTCATCCACAGCGGTGTTGATCTGAGCCGTCACACCGTCGTCCGCCCTGCCTTCCAGATAGGCCAGCACGTTGTCCTGAACACCTTCCAGGTCCAGCGACATCGTCTCCAAGTTTGTCGCCAATTCGTCAACGTCGGCGGCTACCTCATCCGTCATCCCCCCGGCCATCATGGCACTGGCGAAACGGATCGCACTGCCGGCAGTATTGGCAGTCGACTCGGTGGCGTCGACGAGACCGGCTAGATCATCCAGTTGGCTTAGCATGGCTTCGGGGTCAATATCTTCAACACGACCTTGGAAGCCCGTTTGTAGGTCCTGGATGGCTCCGTTCACGCGGCCCACCTGTTCGTCAGCTAAAACGAGGCCTGATTCAACAACCCCAAACACCTGTGCTGTCCTGTCCGATAGCCGACTGCTGAGAACCCATACGCCGATAATGAGGGCAACACAGACGACTACGCCAATGGCGCCCAATATCATGCCTGATACACCCAGAGTCGGTTTGCTGTTTTCCATTTCTACTTGCTCCTTATCCTGATAATCCCAACGTTGTGTAAATGCAAAAAAACATGGCCTCGTCGTGTCTTTGGTTCAAGACAAAACGTTTGTGTGGGGATGCCACCAGGATACGTAACGTGGGCGATGATGAACAGCGCCCTTTCGAGTGAATATTGTCTCCAGTTTGAGTTGACAAGAGTCGTATTGTTACCTAAAATGCGCTCTATTTAGCCGTGTTAGGTAACAATATGGTATCTTCTTAGTAAACCGTGGAGCGTGCGTCGCACGCGGCCCCGAAATATTGAGAAGACACACAATATGTCCAAAAAACAGACTGTGATAGTGACGAATGGCTATCTAGGGTTTCAGGAAGATGATGGTTTCCATCCTCACATCCCCGTAGGCGCCAGTACATGGTTTGCTTGGCTGGCAAACCACAAGGGCTTTGCCTACCAGGATGAAGTCGGTCGTTTCACCGCGCGCTGCGAACAGATCAAAGGCAAGGGCGCCTACTGGTATGCGTACCGGCGGCATGGAAAAAAAGTACGTAAGAAATACTTGGGTAAAACAGCAAAACTAACGCCTCAGCGGCTGCGACAGATCGCAGCGCAGTTAGCCGAAACCACAGGGACGGTGGCGCCTACAGCGTTAACCAGCGAAGCTGGCTCACCTCCGACCTTACTCACCCTGGAAGGGGTTGAAGCAAGTCTCCTTGCTATCAAATTTATCCCCCCGATGCGTCCTATCCATCTTATAAACCGTTCACGACTGACCGAGCGGCTGAATGCGCCTATCACCTACGTCAGTGCTCCGGCCGGGTATGGCAAAAGCACATTGATCAGCCAATGGCTGCGGCAAGCGCAGCTTCCTTATATCTGGATAGGCTTGGACAAGAGTGACGATGATCCTGTACTGTTTTGGCAAATTGTTGTCATAGCAATCAGAAAAGTGTTACCGCAGGTGTTGCCGGAAGTTGGGTTATCACCCGTGCACCCCATCAGCAGTTTTCTTCCTGAATTAATCGACAGTATTCAGCAGATAGAGAACCCTTGTTGCCTTGTTCTGGAGGATTTTCATCACATCAAAAATAAAGCGATTCAAGCAGATGTTGCTCTCCTGTTGGAACACTTGCCGCAACAGCTGCGGGTCGTGTTCACCAGCCGAACCCAGGCCCCCTTCAACGTGGGCCGCTGGCGGGCGAAAGGGCGATATGTTGAATTGGATGCCGGCGAATTACGACTCACCGCCGATGAAGGGGTCGCCTATTTAGCCCAGATGACGGATCTGAATCGGTTTGAAATGCTGGTAATGGTTGCCCAAATGGAAGGCTGGGTCACCGGGCTGCAACTGGTTTCTTTGGCACTACGCCACCAGGGAAATGTGCAGGAATACCTGGCGCTGCCCGACAAATCAATGGCTTACTTTCAGACCTATCTCTTGGAAGATATTCTAGAACATGAAGCAGCACATGTACAGACATTTCTGATGCAAATCGCCATCCTGGGCACGCTAAATATTGAATTGTGTAACGCTGTTACCGGCCAAGATAATTCAGCAACACTGCTTGATTATATGCTGGAGGAGAACCTGTTTATCACAGCCGTTCCTTGGCAATCCGGCTGGTACCGCTTGCACCAAGTTTTTGCTGATATTCTAGGTGACCAGCTGCTGATCAGGCTGCCGGATCAAGTGAACGACTTGCACCTGCGAGCGGCTCGTTGGTACAAGGCGGCCGGTACCACGGAGGATGCGGTGTACCATTTGCTGGCTGCCCAGGCTTGGGACGAAGCAGCAGCCGCAATTGAAGAAAATACGCCAACTCTCTTTATGCGCGGCGAGGTGGACAGACTATTACGCTGGTTGGAGGGGCTACCGCAGCCTATCCTGCACAATCACCCGCTACTGATGATGACTTATGCCCGTATGTGCCGTCTAGGTCAAAACTCAGAGGATTCCTATCCTCGGAGAAACGATGCAATGGCGATGGATGCGGACCAACTGTTTGACTATTTGGCTGGCTTGGAACATGCCCTGCCTGTCGAAAAGGAAAGGGACGGGTCTCAACCAACCTATCAATATATCTGGACTGCGATCGATCTGATACTGCGGAGTATAAGCGATCGGTTGGCCGGAGATCGGCAAAACGCTGAGCAGGCGCTAGATCAAGTCATGACACTTGGCGCAACCTACGGTCATTCCTACATCACCTTTCAGGCTGCCGGCATATTGGCATTCCAGCATGTGAGGCAGGGTCGTTTGCGGCAGGGCGAACAGATCATCAATCAGCTAGCACAGCAAGTTCAAAGTCCCATCTCGCAATTATCGTCCAGCCCGATAATCGCGCAGGGTATGGTCCATTATGAACACAATCAGTTGGACGAAGCCCATGACCTTGTAACGGCGATATTGGCCCGAATTGGTGGCCAAAACCAGGGTGAAGTTTCTCTGCGCCTCCGTTGGTTGCTCGCGGCGGATCTTGTCGGCCTCAGGCAAACATGAGGCGGCCGAACAGCTGATGGCGGCTGTTGTCAATGAACGAAGTCAAAAGCAAAATTCTTGGTTGTCTGCAGCAGACTTGGCGGCGGACCAGGCTTATATGTGGCTCCTGCATGATAAATTGGCGCTGGCAGAGGAATGGTTAACCTCAACCGGCTTGCGGCTTGACGGTGAGTTGACCTATCAAAACGGTCACAGTCAACTGGTGCATGCCCGCATTCTGATCGCCCAAAAGAAATTTGTGGATGCAGATAAATTGTTGGCTAACTTGTGTGTTGCTTTTCCTGAGGGTCTATCCACAGAGCCGTTTATGAAATTGTTGTTGTCGCATGCAATCGCGTTGTACGGGCAGGGAAAGGTCAATCAGGCGGTAGCGACATTATGGCAAGGTTTACGGTTGGCGGCGGGAGAAGGGTATGTCCGGCCGTTTCTGGAACTAGGCCCTGATATGTACACACTGCTCTCTTTGGTCGGTCGACAGGAACAGGTTTCTCAAGAGATCAAGCGCAATATTGTACTGTTGCTCTTTGAGTTTGGTCAATCCGGGATCGATATCCCCATCGTTACCCCGTCCGATAGTAGCGACTTGGTCACTGCGGCTTCGATCACGGCTCGTGAACAGGAGTTGTTGCGGCTTGTGGCCCAAGGTTTATCCAATCGGGAGATTTCTTCACGGTTAGCGATCACGGTTAACACCGTAAAAAGTCATTTGCGTCGCATTTATCTTAAGCTGGGCGTGCGAAATCGGGCGCAGGCAGTGATGCGGGCGCAGGAGTACCATTTGCTTTAGGCCAGATGGCCGTGCTGGCTACTTCCAGCTAGGGATGACACCGGAGGAAAGTTCCCACGAAATGGGGATTGCGCTGTCCAGTGTGTACGGTGCTCTGGCCTATTATCATCTCAACCGTGAAGAGGTTGAAGCCGACATACGCGTGAACAGTGAAGATGCAGTCATGAAGTCGCTGAACCGTCACTGAACGGATTCGGCTCTAGCTGGGCGGAGGACACGATCAATCGTGCGTTTATCGCAGGTCTGCGGGCACGAAATGATGAAGTTTCTCGGAAAGAACAAGAGTCTTGTACACGTGAGGGGCCGACTCCCGTCGTCTCCGCTCGTGTATACAGATGGCTCAGACTGAGTCCCTGTGATAAATGGGTCAACGGTGTATTCCGTTGGCTCATTTACGTTATGGCTCAGAACCAGGTGGCAGTTGGACTGTAGCGTCATCGCCACAACCTGGTCACCCTCCACGTAAACTCGCTCCACAACCTGCTTGAGCAGCGTACTCTGTACCTCAATATCATCCCCGCAAGCTTCCCAGTGCGTGGCAAAGTTCTTCAACAAATCAGCTGCTCTCTCGAGATCGTTGTTGTCAACCGGCGTCAGCTGCTCCATTTCCTGCTGCAATTTCAGGCGCTGCTCGAGAAACTCGTACTCGTCGGTGATGAAACCGTGGCGTATGGTCAAAAAACCTCGCCGACTCGAGAGAATGAGCTACGCAGCCATCCGATAGTAGTCGTTGATGATCCCACCCAGAATCGGCCGTTTCTGAACCGAGCCTTCACGCTTTTCAGGCAATCTGATGATTGGAGATTGCTGATCGATTCCTTGATGCGGTCGACGTGTGTTATAGAACGTGACGTACTCGGTCAACACAGAGCGTAGATGTGCTTGGTTGACGATGATGATCTTGTCGAGACACTCTGAGCGGGCAGATCGAACCCACCGTTTCCGCGTACGAATTCGCATTTGGCGCCTGTATCGGAGTACGGATTATTTTCAGACCCTCAGATCGAAAGATCGTGTCGAATGCTTCAGTGAACTTCTTGTCTCGATCACGAATCAGAAATCGGAATGATTGATCTGCGTCAGCGAGGTTCCATGAAATCTGTCGTGCCTGCTGCGTAATCCAGGCATCATTTGGATTCGTAGTGCAACCGGCGAAATGAACTCGTCTGCTCCCGAGCTCAATGAAGAACAGTACGTAAACCGTTTTCAGGAAAAGCGTTTCGACCGTGAAGAAGTCACAGGCCAGGATCTGGTCTTTGTAGTGCGTCATCAGGTGACGCCAACTCGGCGAACCTCCACGCTCTGGAGACGGCGGAATATTGTGCCGTCTCAGGATGTTGGCGATTCCTTCGTCACTGATAGTGTAGCCAAGCTTTTCGAGTTCACCTTGAATCCGATCGTAGCCGAAATCGTCATTCTCTTGTGCCAGTCGAACCACGAGACTTTCTAGCTCTCGGTCAATCCGGGGTCGACCGCCACGGCCGGTGGGATTGTATGTCCATTTGCGTTTCACCAGCTGACGATGCCAGTCCAAAACAGTCTTTGGCTGAAAGATCCGGATGCTTTGGCGAAGCTGCTCAATGGTGCAGTTGGCTGACGATCTCAGCTTCGTGGTCAGCACGGCAAGCGTGAGTCGTTCCACGCGAGACACCCGAACCGGTTTATGTAGCTTGCGTTCTGCGATTCCAAGTTGTTGGCGCAGAATCAAGATCTCGAGATCCTTTTCGTGGTCCGTCGAGTCGACCAATCCGGACCCAGTCTACCAATGCAGAGAACAGATGCATCACAATATGCCAGATCATGTGAACTCGCCTTTCGTTGATCGAAAGACGGCTATTCTATCAGCTACTGGCGATTGTACTCGACTGAAAAGGTCTGTCGGTGTAGTTTTTTGACCATACGAGACTTCAAGCTCGCGCAATACCGACACGAGATGTTTCTCATTGAAAATGAGAATGTGGTCAAGACATTCGTTTCGAGCCGTCCGTACCCCGTATGGGGCGGAAAGTGCATCCCAGAGACAAATCGGTCTACGCAGCGAGTCGATAGTAGTCGTGAATGATCGTGCTCGCTACTTAACTCATCCGCCGGCATGTTGGTCAGGCAAGCTCTGGTTTTCGTGGTGTTTTTTCCATACGGTGTGGAGAGCGATTCTCACGCCGGACTTTGTCCCTGCTTTGCCGTTTTTTTCAAGCCCAGTAAGTGCGGTATAATCACGACGAGGCGTTTAGCGGTTTTGGTGGAGACTCAGCATGGCTACTGCACAAACACTCGAAGGACTGGTGATACGAGACCCCGACCTGCGGGGTGGGCGACCGATTATTGCCGGGACTGGCGTTACTGTTCGCACCGTCGTTGGCTACTATAAGCTGGGAATGACACCAGAAGAAATTGCCGATGAGATGGGAATTGCACTGTCTGGTGTGTACGGTGCCCTGGCCTACTATCACCTGAACCGCGAAGAGATCGAAGCTGATATTCAGGCGAACAGCGAAGCAGCAGTCATGAAGTCGTTGAGTCGTGACTGAGCAGATTCGACTCTACCTGGACGAGGACACGATCAACCGTGCGCTGATTGCAGGTCTGCGGGCCAGGAATGTCGATGTGTTGACCACTCAGGAGGCTGGCAGAATTGGCGACGTCAGATGAGACGCAGTTGGCATTTGCCACATCCGAGCAGCGGACCATATTCACGTTCAATACGCGAGATTTCGTGCAGTTGCACCGTGAACGGTTGGAGGAGGGACAAGAACATTCAGGAATCGTAGTGTCAGATCAGCTTCAGGTTGGGTTGTTGTTACGTCGCTTGTTGAAGCTTCTTGATGCCCGAAACTCGGCAGATATGCACAATTGGCTGGAGTTCCTCAGCAACTGGCGTTGATAGGCGCCGGCGTTATGGATGCGGACCCGTACTGATGACGATTCCTCGGAAAGAACAAGAGACGTGTACACGTGAGGGGTTCAAATCCCGTCGTCTCCGCTAGCTCATAGGCTGCAACTATGAGATCGGAAAGAACTCTCAACATTCAAGTTGAGGGTTCTTTTTGTATTGGTGGTTCTCCTCATCAGCAAGCGTTTCAGTCAGGCAGCACGACGATATCCAGGGCACAAACCGCCGAGTATCGGAAGAGCGACAAGCCTGAGGTGGTTGGCGGATTGTCCGACGTAATCGGATTCTCTGCCCTGAAAAATAGACCAGGGATAATGCGTGTGAAGCGATAAAGGAAATACCAATTGTCCGCTCATGGATCATGATTCCGCAGGGGCGGGCGTGCTGGCTACTTAGCTCATCCGCCGGCATTTCAGTCAGGCAGCACGGTGATAATCATGGTGCAAACCGCCAAGTACCGGAAGAGCAACGACCTTGCCGGTAACCGGCGGATCATCTGGAGGAATCGGGATGTTCTGTGCCAATCCTTGATGCGGTCGACACTTGTTGTAGTACTCGACGTAGTCGCGAGTGATGACATTGAGATGCTTCTGGTTGAGCACGAGCATGTGATCGAGACATTCTCGGCGTAGGGAGCCAACAAATCTTTCACAAACGGCGTTCACATTCGGCGCACGTACTGGAGTGAGGATTTCTTCGATTCCCGTGCCAGTGGCGATTGCCGAAAAGCGGTTTCCAAACTTGCCGTCGTTGTCGCGGATGAGGAATCTTGGTCCTTGACCCCAAGGCGTGGCCTCTTTCAACTGCTGAGCCACCCAGGCATCGGTAGGATGGGCAGTGGTAGCGCTGTGAACGATGCGGCGTGAAGAATGCTCGATGACGACGAATACAAAGAGAGACCGGAAGAAGAGGTCGTAGACCTGGACGAAGTCACAGGCCCAGATATGTGGAGCATGGTTCTTCAGGAAAGTTGGCCAGGTCTGACTGGTTGGAGAAGGGTTGTCATTCCTGTCCATATACCTCTGAATCGTGCGCTTGCTGATGCTGATGCACAGCTTGAACAGTTCGCCCCGGATCCGTTCTGCGCCCCAGGTGAGGTTTTCGGCTGCCATTTGCCGGATTAGTCCGATGGTTTCTTGTGAAATGCGGCGTCTCCGACCCTTCGGTTTCGACTTCCGACGCCAGACGAACCGAAAGAGATCTCGATGCCAACGCAGCAGCGTGTCCGGCTGAACGATGTGCAGTGCATGTTTCCAGTTTGGTGTCAGCCTCGCCAGACAGATCAGCTTGATGCGATCCCAGTTCGAGAGTTTGGGGCGTTTCTGGCTACGTCTGAGAACAATTAGCTGTTGGCGAAGTAGCGCGTTTTCAACAAGCAGGTGATGCTTGCTGCGTGCGAGGTCCATGACCAGACTACTGGTACCAGATCCGTTGGCTGGTCTCGTCATCTGCTTGATGCGCTTCACGACCGTCTGTGCGACGAATCGAAGTCGAGTGGCAATGGTCTGAATCATTCAAATGCTCCGCAGTTGGGCTGTTTTCAACTAGCGAAAGCGTAACGGCATTTCGCCGTCAGATCAACCTGGTTCAGTCTGGTGAAGACCGGCGGATGAGTTAAGTAGCCAGCACGAGTCTGAATCATAGGTGCAGAGGACCCGCTCTTCTGCGGTCGCTCTTTCAAGGTGAACCCTGTCCGGCGCACCCAGCAAGCCGAGATCGCGAACGGTCACCGCATCAATGTCTTGTGCCCGCAGCTGTTTGGCAACCTCGACCGGAATATTCTCATCCAGGTAAAAGCGGAGCTTGGTCGCCACTATACTGCACCTTGGATTCTCTTGCCGTGATTATCTGGCTGCGAACGTCCCGATCCAATGTGGATTTATGCTGGTAATAGTAGGCCAGAGCTGCATGCACCTGTGCCAACGACAATTCGTAGTCAGCGGCGATCTCATCAGCCGAACGTTGATGGAAGAGGTGGGCCATCACAATATCGGTCACGCGCAGTGAGGTGCCGGCCAAACAGGGCCGACCCTGGCGAATCTCGGCATCGGTCGTGATCAGATCGATAGAAAGAACGGTTTGCATGGCGACTTCCCTACTTGTGCCTGACACGTGCATACTTGGCGTGTAACGTGTCGGCAGTTGACCCGACAATGGCTTTATTTTAGCACATCTGTCTTATGCTGCATACAGACGCCGTTGCAGGTCCGCCATCGTCTGGCGAAACTGTTGCGGATCGCCGCCAAAGCGACGCAGAACGCCCCGCGCTTCGCCCATCTCCTGAAAGGGGCTGACCCGGAAAATCGTCAGGTTGGTCATCTCTTGCAGCCCGCCCAACTCATACTTGCCGACCAGCGCCAGAATCACCTCGCGTGCTTCGGATGCTTGTGCCGATAACCAAGCCTGTTCGCGTGAGCGGAATCGGGAGACCCGCTCCTGGCGTGTTTGTAGGGGACGACCATAGGCCAGATGCGCCAGGAGATCGTATTGATCCACCTCTGGTTGCTCCAGGACCTGGGCCAGTACATCGACATGAACGCTGGCGCTTTCGAGCTGCTCAAGAAAGACGTTGCGCTGATCTGCATCCTGCCAGATGGCGCGCAGCTTGTTCCAATCGGGCACAAAGCTTGTAACCTTACCCCGGCTGTAGTCCAGATATTGCTCCAGGGACATGGGTTCCTGCATGCCGGTCACCACAAAGGTGGCCTCATCGGCAATGGTCACTGCCAGCCCTTTGACCTCGATCCGACCTCTTCTCGCCGCTTCGGCAGTCTTGAGATCGACATCGAAGACAGTCACTCGTTGGCCACTGTCTCCACCTGGAGCTGCCGCCGCGCCAAGCGTGGCCCGCCCGCAATTAGGGTCAATGTGTCGACCGGCAACGCGTCAAAGCGATAGCGACCACTGTCGTCGGTGAGGATCGGCCCGCGTTGGTCGTTTGGCCTGGTGATGACAGCTACATTGGCGCCGACCAGCAAGTCACCGGTATCGGCCAACCGTACCGTTCCGGTCAGCGTGGCCGTCTGTGGGCGATCATCGACAGCCGGTGCAGGTGCACTCGGCGGTCTGTCCCATTTGGGATCGAGCAGGCGCGTGGCATTCGTATAGTCGATGATGCGAAACCAGAGTTTGCCGCTGTCTGGGTCGATTCGAGTGCCGCGACCGATGATCTGCTTGAAGAGAATGGGCGAGGCCAGCGTCTTCATGAAGATAATGTTGCGGGCAGACGGCACATCGACACCGGTCGACAACAATTCTGCCGTCGTCGCCACCACCGGCAACTGTTGATCGCTGTCCTGGAACTGGCGTAAGCGTCGTCGTCCCGCTTCGCCCTCCTCACTCACGATGGCCACAGCATAGTCATCATCGTAGCCCAAATCGGCGAACTCATTGTTGAGCAAGCGTGCCACCTCCTGAGCGTGGGCCATATCAACGCAGAAGACCATGGTCTTCTGCAGGGGGCCAAACAGGCGCAACAGTCCTGAGAGATGTTGGACAAGCGTCGCAGTGCGGTCAGGAAGGGTGATATCGCGTTCAAATTGTCCCGTGAAGTAGTCGTCACGCAGCTCCGCGCCTTCGGGTATAAACACCTCTGCGCCCTGTTCGACGGCATCTTCGATGTGAAGACCCGATTTGTCGACGTTGGTGCGCACGCGGTGTACCTTGTATGTTGCCAGGAAGCCGTCATCGATGCCTTGGCCCAGACTGTAATGAAAAGCCGGTGGCTGGTAGCTTCCCAGGCTGGGGTCGTCCGCATCGACCAGCTGTTCGACCTCCTCGGCACAGAAATAGCCGTAGGTATCAACATTTTCGTCTTGCTTGGGCGTGGCCGTCATGCCGAGGTGGATGGCGTCCCCAAAGTGATCCAATATCTCCTTCCAGGTGCCAAACCCAGATCGATGGGCCTCGTCAATGATGATGAGATCGAAGAAGTCGGGCGGGAAGTGTTCGAAGATGTGCTTGCCCTGCTCTTCTGCCCATAGGTTTTGGTAAATAGCGAAATAGAGATCGCGATTGAGGCTCAGTTTTCGCCGGCCATCCAATAAGAAAGCGCGGATCGTTGGCCGTTGTCGCAAACGGGCCGAACGCGTTGTACGCCTGATCGCGCAGCACAACGCGGTCAGCCAGGAAGAGCACCCTGCCGGGAACGCCATCGTTCCGCCCGCGGAGCCATCCGGATTTGAGCAATTTCCAGACAATCTGGAATGCCGTGAATGTTTTGCCGGTACCGGTTGCCATCGTGAGCAAAATGCGCTTCTGCCCACGCATCACTCCGCCAAGAACGTTTCGACAGCGTATCGGCCCCTTGCTGTCTCCAGATACATGTGGCATCACCGGAATGTGTTGGTCCAAGCCTTGATGTGGTCGCCGTCTGTTGTAGTAATCAGCATACTCCTTCAGCACTGACATCAGGTGCAGTTCATTGAAGATGAGGATGTGATCGAGGCTCTCGTTGCGGACTGAACGGATCCAGCGCTCCGCGATGGAATTCGCCCGGGGTGCCTTTGGCGGCGTCAATATGACTTCGCAGCCTTCGGACTTGAAGACAGCGTCGAATGTGCTTGTGAACTTCGAGTCCCGATCGCGAATCAAGTAGCACCATGTGCCAGCCCAGAACTGTTCTTGGCGTGAAGACCAACAAGGATCTGCGAAGCTCATGATGTGTCGCATTCGTTCGCCCCTGCAATCTGTCCGCAAGAAGCACAAGAGAAAGTTTCTCCGATCTGGAGATCTTTGGCCGCTTGGTGTTGCGCTTGAGGATGCCGATCTGGTGTCGCAGGATCAGCAACTCAAGATTCTTATCATGGTCGGAACTACTGAGTACAGCGAGCAAGTCGAGCAGCCAAGAGCCAAGTATTATCACAATCCGAACAATCATTCAGTCCTCACCTTGCACACAAGAATGACTTTCCATGTTCTGGCACAAAGTGACGAGGATAGCAGCTTGCGCGGCGTGGGTGAAATCGCGAGGTTTTCCAGAGGAGAGAACGGCCTGCGTTTACTTTCTGCACCATACAGGCTGGCAGTTCAGACTGTGCACCCTTTACTTCGGTTCGATACTACCGTCTTCTGACGGCAAAGTACACAATAATGTGCTATAATTTGACGGTCAAGAGGTGCTAACCAGATTGGGCCGACGGGTTAGATAAATGGCGTGGATCCCCTAGTTGCGGACCAGCCTCACTCACAGCGACATACACTCCGGCATTCACATTCATTAGTTATCACCCCATAATGCCTTGGGAGAATATGATGCTTATGGCGTCAGCAATTGCCGCAGCCATCGGGCTTGGTTTTGCAGAAGGTATAGGTCAGAAAGTTGGTAATGCAGTAGCTTCAACCGCAGCAGAACGCCTTCAGGCAACATAAAAAACAACTGAAGAGCGGTCAATATGGGGCAATTCGAGCGCGCACTAGAGGGCGGAATGTGTCAATAACTTTGAGACACTGAACATATGAATTTACGCTTGCGTTACTCGATTTTGTCCTCCTCCGCCCCGTTATTCTACACCAATTTCGGCGAGGGGAGTGTCTCACGCATTATAGACGTACAGGGGAAGCGAAAAATGAGTTAGAATCCTCTAGAGAAGGTAGCCAGTCTGTAGTTGTTTGTCATCTGTGTCTAGTGCTTTTTGCAGTAGAGTCATCTTTGACAACTTTATAGGAGGATGCATCCATGCAAGGAGTAGCCAAGCTGGAGCGGGGCGAAGGCAACGTCGGTCTGCTCGACGTACCCGTCCCCGAAGTGACGCCCGGCCATGTGCTGATCGAGGTGGTCGCGGCCGGCGTCTGCGGCACCGATATCCACATCTACCACGACGAGTACGCCTCCAACCCGCCCGTGATCATGGGCCACGAGGTGGCAGGCGCCATAGCCGAAGTCGGCGCCGGCGTCACCAACTGCAAGACGGGGGATCGGGTGACGGCGGAGACCTATTTTTCCGTCTGCCATCAATGCGAGTACTGTCGCAGTGGCTGGCCCAACCTGTGCTTGCAGCGCCAGTCGATCGGCACCCACGTGCACGGCGGCTTCACCCAATATGTGCTGGTGCCCGCCTACAATATTCACCACCTGCCCGCAAACGTCGACGAGATCAGCGGCTCCCTCAGCGAACCGTTGACCTGCTGCGTGCACGCTTTTGAACAGACGCATGTCGAACCGGGTGAAATCGTGGTGGTCTCCGGACCGGGCGCGATTGGGCTGCTGATGGCGCAGGTGGCCAAAGCAGCCGGCGCCTACACCGTAGTCCTCGGGACGACGGCCGACGAGGCGCGGCTGGCGCTGGCGCGCGAACTGGGCGTCGATCTGAGCCTGGATGTACAGGCTAAAGACGCGCAGAACACGATCGAGGAGCTCACCGACGGACTCGGCGCCGACGTCGTTTTCGAGTGTTCCGGCGCGGCGCCTTCGGCGCAAAGCTGTCTCGAGCTGGTGCGCCGCCGCGGACGCTACGGCCAGGTCGGCCTCTTTGGCAAGCCGATCCAGCTCGACGTGGATCTGATCTGCTTCAAGGAGCTTGCGGTGCACGGCACATTTGCCCATGTCCCCGGCGCATGGCGCAAGGCCCTGGCGCTGATGAGCTCCGGCGCGGTGCAGACGCGCCCGTTGGTGCGCGATATCCTGCCGATCAGCGAGTGGCGGGAAGCGTTCGCTGCCTTTGAGCGGCGCGACGGGGTGAAAATTGTCTTTCAGCCGCATTGAGCCGACCGGGCCGCTGGGCTAACGGCGCGGCGAGCTCTCCATAGATTGCTGAACCAGGTGAAGGAGCCGTAGATGCAGATCGACCTAAACGGAAAGAATGCGCTAATCACAGGCGCGGCCTCAGGTATTGGCCGCGCTTCTGCCGTGACGCTGGCCGGCGCCGGCGCGACGGTGATCGCGGTGGACATCAACACGGCCGGCGCCCAGGGCACCATCGACACCATCGGCGCGGGCAAAGCCTATGGCGTTGATTTGCGTGCTGCAGAAGCAATTGCCGCGCTGAGCGACCGGGTGCTCGCCGAATTCGGCGGTGTCGATATTCTGGTGAACTGTGCCGGTCTCATCTCCTATCGCAAGGGAGTCGGCGCCGTCCCGGTTGAAGATTGGGACGTCGTGCTCGACGTCAACCTGCGCGGTACATACCTGGTCTGCCAGGCCTTTATGGAGAGCCTGCAGGCCCGCGGGAATGGACGGATCATCACCTTTAGCTCACTGGCGGCCCGGGTAGGCGGGATCGAAGTGGGCGTACACTACACCGCGTCCAAGGCCGGTCTGATCGGTTTGACCCGCTCGTTGGCCAAAGAAGGCGGCCCCAGCGGCATGACGGCCAATGCCGTCGCGCCGGGCATCATCCTCACCGATCCTGTCAAGGCACAGGTCGAGGGCAACGAGGACGCGTATAGAGGACAGATTCCTTTGGGGCGCCTGGGCGATCCCCAGGATGTGGCCAACGTCGTGCTCTTTCTAGCCTCGCCGTTGGCGAGCTATGTGACCGGGGTCGTATTGGACATCAACGGCGGGATCTATATGGATAGGCGCGGCAGCTGACGCCGTGCTGTGGCCCAATCCCGGAATGCTAAATCACGCGAGGAGTAACCCACTATGACCGACCAATCCGTCCTGATCTCCGAACAAGATTTATCCGCGTTTATCGTCGGCGTGCTCAATGCCGCCGGAGTGCCGCCGGCAGACGGCAAGATCGTGGCCGACTGTCTGCTGATGGCCGATCTTTCCGGCGTCGACTCACACGGCGTCGTCCGTCTCGCCCACTACCTGCGTCGTCTGGAGAACGGCACGATCAACCCACAGCCCAACATCACCTTCAAACAGACCGCACCTTCGCTGGGCTATGTAGACGGCGGCGACGGCCTCGGTCATGTCGTCGGCTATCATGCAGCGAACCATGCCATGGATCTCGCCCGCACGGCCGGCACGGGCGGCATTTCGGTGGGCAATTCCAGCCACTACGGTATGGCCGGCTTCTATGCCATCCGCATGGCGGAGGAAGGCTTCATCGGCTTGAGCATGACGGCGACCGATCGCTTTTTGGTGCCCTTCGGCGCGCGCAAGGCCTTTTTCGGCACCAATCCGATCTGCTTCGGCTTCCCGACCGACGGGATCCCCGTGCTGCTGGACATGGCCACCTCCTCGATCCCCTATGGCAAGGTGGCGCTGGCCGCGGCCGAAGGCCAGTCGATTCCCGACACGTGGGCGTTGGACGCCGAGGGTAATCCGACGACGGATCCCAATGCGGTGGCCGGGCTGCATCCGGTGGCCGGGCCCAAGGGCAGTGGTCTGGCCATGGTGATCGATATCTTCTGCAGCATATTGGCCGGTATGCCGTGGGGGCCCCACATCAATCAGATGTACGCCGAGATGGGCGGCCGGCGTGAACTGGGCCATTTCCTGATGGCCATCGATGTTGCCAGGTTTATGCCGTTGGCGACCTTCAAGAAGAATCTTGCGGAGATGTTGACAGAGTTTACGAGCCTCGAACCGGCGGCAGGGTTTGACCGTGTCTATTACCCAGGGCAGATCGAAGGATTGCGCCGCCAACAGCGCCGCGCCGACGGCATTCCGGTGGACCTGGGATTGACGGAGGAGCTGGCGGGGCTAGGGGCGCGGTTTGGTGTGCCCTTTCCGGGCTGAACCCTGTAGGGTGCGAAAACTAGATCCCAGGCGTAAATTTGCATACGCAGCCTGACGATAGTAGTCGCGAATCACACCGCCAAGCATGTTTCGACAGCGTACCCCTTTGTGCCACAATAGGTTGGACAGTGGGAGCGTCAATTAGTGTAGAATGCAAGGGCAGAGAAAGGTTCTCTGCGAATCATGTATCAGACCACCCATGCAATGAACGGCGAGCGAAAGAGGCCCGATCCAGAAGTGAGCACAAAGGCCAAACGGCGCACCTTCAGGGCGGAATACAAGCGGCGCATCCTGGAGGATGCGGATGGCTGTACGGAGCCAGGTGAACTGGGAGTGCTGCTGCGACGAGAAGGACTGTACTCGTCGAATCTGACGACCTGGCGCCGGCTACCGTCCATTGCGGACGGGCCGGGCAAGTCAATGAGAAACGACAGCAGGTCTTGCTAGCTGCCTATGAGCAACACCCGGAGCGATTCGTGAATGGCGCACCGATGCCATCGCAGCTTCCCGATGAAGTCTGGATCAATCAGCCGGCCTCATCGCAGAGCGACGGCTGCGAGTCGGAACCAGAGACCTTCCCTTTGCCGACTTGCCAAGCCCTTGACGCCGACGATCACCGGAAAACAATGGGCCATCGCTGGCAAGGGGACGAGCCAACAGCAACGGCTACAGTAAATGTTTGATCTCACTGTCCAATACTATTGACACATTCCGCTTCGAAGCCAAGATCGTTGGAGCTTTCCACTCCGACCTGCCTGCGGGCAATTATGTCGCGCGCAAACGAAATCGTGGCACATTCGCGGTAACGAGGCGCTCGTGCGGATGCGCGACCCATGCTACGCTTTGCTCACACTACACAGCCTATTCGTTTGGACGCAGAACGAAGATGAGCGAGTCCGGATCCGTCACAAAGATTCATGCCAGTATCCCACTTAGATTCTGCGTACGGGAACGGCGGGAAACAGGATTGGTTGCGAATAGCGGCTATGCGGACATACAAAGCCGAGCCGCTTACTTAAACTATCGGCCAGCGTTCTGGTCAGATGGCGCGCCGTTTATCTTGGTAATATTCATTGAGGCACATATATTGCTATCAAGACTATTCGGAACTACCTTCCCTGTGCTTGCGAACGACGTATTCCAGAATTTGTGGGAATGCCTTCAACTTAGGTGGAATGTAAGCAACCCAGATCATACCAGACAGTGATCGACTCCCGTCGTCTCCGCAACCTGTAGTCGAAGACTATAAGATGAGAAGAGTCCTCATGATTTTGAGGGCTCTTTTTGTATTGGTGGGGCTAGGTGCTGTTTCTGCCTGTTGTTGCGTGCTTCTCATGGACACTATCAGGCATCCTCAGATATTGGGCTAATTTTGTAATCGACTATAGGTCACTGCCTGAATGAGGCGGTAACATACACGTTCGTACCCGCGACTTGGAAGAAACGTATGCTTCCAGGAAACCCTGAAGAGCAGGATGGCAAAGAGAAGCAGCAGGAGCCGGTCGAAATCGGGCAGTTGGCTGATCATAGGCTGCAAGGGTACACTGTTGGTGACGTCAACAATTAAGCTGCTACAGATGCCTCAATCGGTTACCCAGACAGTCTATCTTGTCAAGCAACTCAGCTTTTCTGAATTATCCGGCATTCCCGTAGGGAGTACCGTGCAACACGTTGGAACAATTTGCGTAGTGTACACCGTCGTTGGCCAACGACGTAACGGGTCTACAGTGGAAACGGAGCCTCAAAATGAAAAAATCATGCCTGCCGCTCATCATCGTTGCTCTCCTCGTAATCGTGGTTATTGTTGGCTATGCAGTTTGGACCCTTTCTGGTGTCGGCGAACTATCCATTATGGATTCCGGAAACGACAAACCTGACAATGCCGTCGAAATCAGTATTGTGTACGCCCCCGAGAGCGAACAATATCTGCCTGAAGCAATCGACAATTTCAATCAGAGCTTCAAGGACGGCATCAATCCGGTGACAGGCCAAGCGATGGCAGAGGACGAACGTCCAATTTGGGTTGAGGGCCGCCCAGGTTCATCAGGCACGGTTCATCAGGGAATCATTAACGCGATCATTGCGCCCAATAATCAGAATGTGGAGCAGCCGACGATTTTCCTCTCCTTCGGTGAGTCACTGGCTTGCCCTGGTCAACTACCAGACGGGACGGCAACTCTTCGATCTTGCCGAAAGCCCTCCTACCGCGATGGCCCCGGTTGTGATGGCCATTTGGGAAAGCCGGCTCAAGGCCATTCAAGAGAAAAATGGGGGAGAGCCCGTGGGATGGGAGGACCTCCTGCAGGTCATGAATTCCCCAAACGGTTGGGCCGATTACGGCGTAGAGGGCGACAGGACGACTGTGTTCTATGGACACACCGATCCCTATATCAGTTCAACGGCCCTCTCGACGCTGATTGCCGAGTTTTATGCCAGTACGCTGTACAACGCCGGCGAAGATGCCGCTCGTCGCCTACAGATGGAACACGTGCGCAATCGAGAGATGTGCAAGAGGGGGTGCGCCGGATCGAGTCTCTCGTAAAACATTACTCCCCCGCGCACAACCGAGTTCAAGGAGTACATTGCCCAGGGACCGGATTATCTCGATTTTGTGGCGTTGGAGGAAAATGACCTGATTTACATCAATCAGGGTGAAACACAGTACCAGCCGCCAGAGAAACTAATCGCCCTCTATCCCAAGGAAGGCACCTTTTGGCACGAACATCCCTTCGCTATTGTCAACGCCGATCGGGTGTCGGACAAGCAGCGGTCGGCAGCCAAAGTGTTTACCGAGTATGTTCGCAGTGAGGAGGTGCAGCGCAAGGTATTAGAAGCGGGATTTCGGCCGGTCAACCCGGATGTGCCGCTCGGCTATCCAATTGCCTTGGAACTGGGTGTTGACCCTGACCAACCAGTCAACGTGTTGACTGTACCGGATGCAGATGTCATTGCCGCCGTACAGGCAAGTTGGCAATATGTTAAAAAGCCGGGCAACGTTTTCATCGTGATGGATACGTCGGGATCGATGGAAGGTGACAAGATCAGGCAGGCGCGGTGAAGCAGCCAGTGCCTTTTTGGAGGCAACGCCCGTTCAGAATCGGGTAGGCCTGATAGAGTTTAACAACGTGACAGAAACGCTAAACAATCTAACTGTCGTAGAGACGGCGCGTGCCGCAGATGCAGCCAAGGGATCAACCAGTTAGAGGCAAATGGCGGCACAGCGCTTTTTGACGCTATCTTACATGCCATGGAGGAAATCGAATCTGCCGATAGCGGTGAAGAGGACCGCATCAATGCGATTCTTGTGCTCAGTGATGGGCAGGACACAGAAAGCATGGCTTCTCTAAATGACGTCGTGGTTAAGATTGAAGAGACGCGTTCAGGTCGCAATCCAATACTGGTGATTCCCGTTGCCTACGGGTCGATGCGGATGTATCTGCCCTGAATGATTGCCCGTGCTTCCGCCACAAAAGTACAGTCGGGCGACCCAAATGACATTTTAGGCAAGTATTCGCGCTGCTCAGAGTAGCTACTTCTGACATGACAGTTACGAACGATGCAGAGTTGGCCGTGAATCTGGCAACCAAAGGAGTTCAAACGATGACAGACCAGGTAGCATTCACCCCACCCGCTCTATTGGAAACCGCCGGCAAACCGGTTGCGCCCGTACAACAAGAACGGGCAGCCGAGATGGTTCAACTGGACGAGAGCATGACCACTGATCTCGATGCCAGGTCAGCAAGTTTTATTGACGGAGTTGTCAGCGAAAGCGTGATCAGTGACTCGTTCCAGGCCAAGCTGACGGCGATTCACAACCTTGGCAACGAGGAGATCCGGGCCTCTGCCAGCGTGTCCAACCGAATGTTAGATCGGCCAACCCGGGCGATGGAATCCGGCCTGTTTGACGAGACTTCGAAAATCTCACAAGATTTGGTTGCACTGCGCAAACAGGTGGAGGACTTGGATCCGTCACGCCACGGTGATCTGATGGCTGCCGGTAACCTGGAGAAAATTCCCCTGGTGGGCAGGCTTTTTGTCAGCCCAGTTCGCAAGTATTTTATGGAATACCAGTCAGCCCAGTCCAACATCGATGCCATCATCAATTCCCTATATCACGGTCAAGATGAACTGCGCAAAGACAACGCGGCGATTGAGCAGGAGAAGGTCAACCTTTGGGATACCATGCAGAAGGTCAGCCAGTATATCTATTTGGCCAGGCATATTGATGCGGAACTGGAAAGCCGTATAGCCGAAATAGAGGTGCAGGAGCCGGAAAAGGCTCGCGTCGTCAAGGAAGAAATGCTCTTCTACGTACGGCAAAAGGTGCAAGACCTGCTGACCCAGCAGGCGGTGAGCGTCCAGGGCTATCTGGCCCTAGACATGGTGGCAAGAACAATCTTGAGCTGATTAAGGGTGTGGACCGCGCAACGACAACCACTGTTTCCGCCCTACGCACGGCCGTCATTGTGGCGCAAGCGTTGGCCAACCAACAGCTGGTGCTAGATCAGATCAGTTCACTGAACGCGACCACCAGCAATATGATCGAGTCGACTTCGATGCTCCTGAAACAGAATACCGCCGATGTTCACAAGCAGGCCAGCGAAGCAACCATCGAAATCGAGCAGTTGCAGCGTGCATTTGACAATATCTATGAGACGATGGACATGATCTCCGACTATAAGGTCGAAGCCCTGGACAATATGCAGGTGACGGTCAAGGCTCTAGCGTCAGAGGTCCAAAAGGCGAATACGTACATGGACCGTGTGCGCCGCGAGGAAGCCGCCCGATCCGTGGACGTTGAGGTCCAGGAGCCCAATGGGCGCACCGGCAGCGACGAATTGAGCCTATAGGCACCCCGGTGTCTGTCTCTCTGGCGGACCAGCATAGTATAAAGCATGTGAACCATGACACGACGAAGCAAATTGGCCTCCATTGGTATCATCATGGTAACAGGCCTGGTCCTGGCACTGTTTCTGGGCCTGGAAGGCAGCGGCGCATACACGCTGCCGACACGCGGGGGGGTGCAGGCAACAATTCAGGTAGCCGTTGCACCTCCGCTTGACGACTGGGTGCGTGAAATGGCGCGGCGATTTTTCCGAGCGGAATCGCCAGATCCAGATCGAAGTGGTTGCGCTCAAGGGTCTTGATGCCCCAAACCAACTCAGCGCCAGCGGCGGCAATTTACCTGACGCGTGGATTGCCGAGGCCTTGTTTCTGCGACCCATCGTCGGCGACGCACCGTACGCCCAAGCTGGGGATTCGGTTGCACAAGATAGCCTGTTGTGGGTCGCGGCGCGAACAGACTAGCAACACAGTGGATGGCCTGAACTGGCAGTCGATACACGATGTTGCGCTGCGCGACCGTCAGTTCCGGCTTGCGCTCCCGCCTACGAACAGCATCAGCGGTCTGGCAGCCTGTATGTCGGCGGCGGCGGCGTACCACCAGCTGCCAACGTTGGAGCGGAGTCTGGTGGATGATGGTGATTTCCAGCGCTGGTTGGCAGACATGCTGGAAGCAGTGCCAAATCGCAACCTCAATCCACGTGATCAACTGAACAGCCGCCCGCCTCAGGCCGATGTGGGACTCCTGATGAACAGCGAACTGCAGCAATTGGATGAAGAGCGTTTTGACGCCGATCCGCCCATATACAACGTGGTCCTGGACTACCCCTATTTCATCCGTACCGAATGGCCTAGGTTATCCGCCAGCACAGCCAATGCCCATCAGGTTGCCTCTGAACGATTCCGGGACTTCCTAATCGACAGCCCACAGCAAGCGAAACTTGGTGAGTATGGCTTTGAGCCCGCCGTGGGGAACGACAACGGACAGTCTGTGGAGATAGACGGCTCGACCCTTGGTGCCCTGCGTGGATGTTGGCGCTGATGGTTTCGTAGTGGCCGGCAGCAAAAGATGCGAGAGAATTACAATTATGGCTTCTAACCCATCCAGCGGAGACAAACAGGTACAATCTGCTGTCTTACAAGAAGCGCTTTTCCGACCTCGAAATACACTTATCTTAGCGATTACTGCCCTACTTGCTTTTATCGTGCCGTCCTACTGGTGGTTAGTTGCTGCAATCGGACTCTCTGTGTGGCTGTTTGCCGTCATAGAAACGATGCGCAGCTCGACCGTACGCGCCAAAGCGCTCGCCTTTGTCATTGCCGGTAATTTGACGTCTGAACAAGCCGCTGCTGAACCCGGGGCCGAGGAAATCGAGATTGTCTTGGAAACTTTGGTCGCTACAATTGGCGATAAGGTGCCGGAAGACATTCTGGTTCGAGTGGAGAGCATTAAGGCTTCGATCCTGAAAATCTTGCCCCAAATCGCAAATATCGATAGCAGTGATTACAATATCTATGTCGTCCGGCAGATTGCACTTGATTATCTGCCCGAGACTTACTGGAGAATTATCTCAAACTACCGACAGATTTAGCGACCCTTCAGCCTATCAAAGATGGGAAGACGGCACAGCAGCTACTGCTGGAGCAGTTGGGCTTGCTGGACACTGAACTGAAATCTGTTATTGAAGACCTTCACGACAACGATACCCAAAGTTTGCTGGCTCATGGTCGTTTTCTGAACGAAAAGTTTGGCAAAAGCGACCTTTGGCTTGGGAATGGGGTTTGAAGCACAGTGGAACGGTAAGTTGGGTTCTGTGCCGGCGAGAGGATGTTCTTCATGCCTTTGGCGCGGAAAAACGTCATCGGTTGCTGCATTCGGGAACGACGGATAATTGGATTGACCGCAGATGGCCGTGCTGGCTACTTAGCTCATCCGCCGGCATTTCAGTCAGGCAGCACGGCGATAATCATGGTGCAAACCGCCAAGTACCGGAAGAGCGATGACCTTGCCGGAAGCCGGCGGATCATCCGGCGGAATCGGGATTCTCTGCGCCAATCCTTGATGCGGTCGACTCTTGTTGTAGTACTCGACGTAGTCTCGGGTGATGACATTGAGATGCTTCTGGTTGAGCACAAGCATGTGGTCGAGACATTCTCGGCGTAGGGAGCCAACAAATCTTTCGCAAATGGCGTTCGCATTTGGCGCACGTACCGGAGTGAGGATTTCTTCGATTCCTGTACCAGTGGCGATTGCGGAAAAGCGTTGTCCAAACTTGCTGTCACGATCGTGGATGAGGAATCGTGGTCCTTGACTCCAAGGCGTGGCCTCTTTCAGCTGCTGTGCTACCCAGGCATCGGTGGGATGCGCAGTGGTAGCGCTGTGAACGATGCGGCGTGAAGAATGCTCAATGACAACGAATACAAAGAGAGACCGGAAGAAGAGGTCGTAGACCTGGACGAAGTCGCATGCCCAGATATGTGGAGCATGGTTCTTCAAGAATGTAGGCCAGGTCTGACTGGTTGGAGAAGGATTGTCATCCCTGTCCATATACTTCTGAATGGTGCGTTTGCTGATGCTGATGCACAGCTTGAGCAGTTCGCCACGGATCCGTTCTGCGCCCCAGGTCAGATTTTCGGATGCCATCTGCCGGATCAGATCGATGGTTTCTTGTGAAATGCGACGTCTTCGACCCTTCGGTTTCGACTTCCGACGCCAGACGAACCGAAAGAGGTCTCGGTGCCAGCGCAGCAACGTATCCGGCTGAACGATGTGCAGTGCATCTTTCCAGTTCGGTGTCAGCCTCGCCAGACAGATCAGCTTGATGCGATCCCAGTTCGAGAGTTGAGGCCGTTTCTGACGACGTTCGAGAACAATCAACTGTTGGCGAAGCAGCGCGTTTTCAACAAGCAGGTCATGCTTGCTACGTGCGAGGTCCATGACCAGATTACTGGTACTAGATCCGTTGGCTGGTCTCGTCATCTGCTTGATGCGCTTCACGACCGTTTGTGCGACGAATCGAAGTCGATTGGCAATGGTCTGAATCATTCAAATGCTCCGCTGTTGGGCTGTTTTCAACTAGCGGAAGCGTAACGGCATATCGCTGTCAGATCAACCTGGTTCAGTCTGGTAGAGACGGGCGGATGAGTTAAGTAGCCAGCACGGGATGATGGGAACGGCTGCACGGACTATTCTGCAAGATATCAGGTCATTTTTTAGGCCGATTTCTCTTTGAGTCGAGGCAGCCGCTTCGACAGCAAAGTCAGAAGCTGGAAACTGGCCTTCAAAGGCGACTAGTATCTGCCGTTATTCTATCAAGAGTGATCCCGGACTTCGGTGGTCCGACTACCCAAAGGGTTGGTCAACGGGCGATCGCAGTCAGGTGGGTCGTCAGTGAAGTGACTCAAGCCGACTCGCAGAGCCAAGTTCTGTATTTGGCGAAATTGGCTTGACCTCGTGCACGAATCCTCCTGCTCGCAATGAAAAAAAGGATTGCACAATATATATAAATTTACTTGACAAAATATAGGCACAATGGTAGACTTACGATTAAGACGTTGTGAAATTGGAGAGATGTGGCCTCAGCAACCAGAAAGTAGCGGTTTGCGCACAGCCATCTATCTTGAAGCACAATGGTGAAAGAGCGTATTCAAACCAAACTGAAGCACAATTGAAAGGGACAAGTGACATGGAAGCTTTAATCAACTTCGAAAACCTGTTCAGTTACAGCCCGATGGCCTATGACATCGTAGCGCAGACTTTGACCCTCGGCTACGCTGTCATGCTGGCCGCACTATTCTACTTCATTCTAACCATTCGGACGGTCGCCCCTCGCTATCGGATTTCGTCTGTATTGTCCGTGGTGGTAATGGTATCGGCCGCTCTGATCCTCTTCTCCCAGCAGTTGAGTTGGACAAACGCATTTGCTTTCAATTCAAGCACTGGCATGTACGAGCGTGTGCCCGGAGCCGACGCATTCACCAATGGCTATCGATACCTCAACTGGCTCATTGATGTGCCCATGCTTCTGTTCCAAATTCTCTTTGTGGTCACACTCACGAGCGCGCGCCGAGGGAGTTATCGCAATCAATTCTTCATCTCAGGCCCATTGATGATCATCACGGGATATATCGGTCAGTTCTATGAAACAACGAACATGACGGCATTCCTCGGCTGGGGATTCATTAGTACCGTCTTCTTCGTTCATGTTCTGTATCTGATGTACCGGATCATCCAAGACGCCAAGAGCAACCTCTCGCCGCAGGCGGGAGCAATCATGGGTCGCATTTGGTGGCTTTTCCTGATTTCCTGGATGTTGTATCCAGGGGCTTATTTGATGCCATTGCTCATGAACAGTGAAGCTGGCGTTGTGGGTCGTCAGCTGACCTACACGGTGGCGGACATCAGCTCAAAGGTGATCTACGGCATCATGCTCACGATGGTGGCTCAAATTCGGAGCAAGGAGGAGGGTTATGTCGATGAGTCCTTCCAGAGTGAAACGACTGCATCGTAGCAGGTTATATCGAGACCATTTATTGAGGTCAAGTGACTGTGGCCTTTAACCTGAGATTGGGAGATTGCGATCCGGACCGCAATCTCCCGATCTCTGAATCTCAACTATGGTTAGCTACTGTTTGTACAGTACTGTCGGTCTGGACCAAAAGCGCAAATGAGTGAGAGCCAGACGCTGTCGTCGCCTAAATCCAACTTCTTGTGCTTCCTTCTCGACATTCTACTCGCCTCATTCTTGTGGCACGGCTCAGTTTACGACGACCTTCAAGTGATCTCAGCCTCCTTCAAACTCGGACAATCATATGTTTCTAAAGCTTGATGCCCCACGCGCAACGATAGCGAGCTGGCGAGCGCTTCAGATGTCCACGGTTCGCCTGGGCTGGAGCTTAGTGTTCGGGCTAACGCTCATATTCACACTTCTCAACGGCACATCGTTACCCGTCTCGATCCAGTATCTGCCGATGCTTGCCAGTGTGATTATCTTGGGCCTACCGCATGGAGCGATCGATCATCTTGTACCTTTTCGACTCTTGCGACGACCCATTTCGGTCGGTGCGATGTCCCTGTTTATCACGGGCTACGTTGGCTTGGTCGGCTTGTATGCCTTCATCTGGATGAGGGCGCCAGGGTTGGCATTCATTGGCTTCTTATTGATGACGTGGCTTCACTGGGGTCAGGGTGACCTCCACTTTGTGAAGCACGAGATGGGTGGAGATCATATTCGGACTGGGGTCTCTAGCGCGATGGCAGTTTTCGTTCGGGGTGGTCTACCGATGGTGATTCCGATCGTACTATATCCTGAGGTCGTGCAATCACTGGCCATTACCATAGCAGAACTCGTTGGCAAGGACTCGGGTTCAGCCGTCGCTCTACTCGTTTCCCAACCAGTCCGCGTTGCTTTGGGCATCGGCTTCCTGTCGGTCGCAACAACCTATTTTGTCTTGACCTATCGACAACATGACGTACCCAAGGCCGACTGGCAGCTAGATCTCTTCGAAGTCATCCTGCTGGCTCTCTTTTTTACGCTGGTCCCACCGTGGATAGCTATCGGTCTCTACTTCTGTATCTGGCATTCATTGAGACACATTCATCGCCTCATCCTGCTTGATCCACAGCGCAAACAGCAGATCGAAAACGGGCGTTGGCTGACCGCCGTGACTGGATTCAGCCGAGAAGCGATGCCAATGACGGCAGCCGCGATCGGTATTTTATCCATTGTTGTTATCCTGCAGCCGATCTCGTTGACATCGTTAGAACGTTTTGCCGGCACGTATCTGGCGCTGATCGCGGCGCTTACTTTTCCACATTTCCTGCTTGTTTCTTGGATGGATTGGCGCAATTAGTTTCCACGTGACCTGGCGATGGTCGACTATTTCTTCGCCATGCCCGTCGGATGAAATCCGCACTGCATTTAGAACCGGTTATTGACAACCCAACACGTCTCGCCGCTGAACTGGACCATCTGGCGGGTGGTGAAGCTGTACGATGGGTGTTCGCTGATCGATCCTTTGATGCCGCCGGGCGTTGTTGTAGTAGTCCACATATTCAGTCAACACCGAGTGCAAATGTCTCTGGTTGACAATGATGACCTTGTCGAGGCACTTGGTTCTTGCAGAAAGCACCCACCTTTCGGCGTATGCATTCGCATCGGGCGCTTCCCGGGGAGTCAAGACAATTACGCAGCCCTCAGCTTCGAAGACCTGATCGAAACTCTTCGTGAACTTCGAGTCTCGATCATGGATCAGGTAGCGGAAGTCAATATCTTGCTCATGCAGATCCCAGATCAGGTTGCGGGCTTGTTGGGTAACCCAAGCTGAATCGGGGTTGCTGGTACAGCCAACAACATGAACTCGTCGCCTGCCAAGCTCAATGAAGAAGAGCACATAGATCGTGCGCAGCAGAACCGTTTCCATTGTGAAGAAGTCGCAAGCAAGCATCTGGTGCCTGTGATGATTGAGGAATGCCCGCCAGGCTGAGCGACCTCGCTCGGGGACTGGCGGAATGCCATGGCGGCGCAAGACCTCTTTGATGGTCGTCTTTCCGACACCGTACCCTAGTTTGAGCAGTTCTCCTTCGATCTTGCCATAACCCATGCGTGGATTCTTACGTGCCAAACGCACGATTAATGCCTCTACTTCGGGATCAGTTCGGGGCCTACCTGGTTGACGCTGCTGCTTAAAGGTCCACTTGCGTCTCACGAGTTCCCGATGCCATCCAAGAACTGTTTGGGCTTGAAAATCAATACAGATCGAGTCAACTGTTGACGCGAACGGCCAGCCCGTTTTCTGAGCTTGTTGACGGTCATTGCCAGCGATAGCTTCTCTAGCCGGGAAACGCGGGGTGTTTGACCTGGCGTTCAAGAATATTGATCTGGTGGCGAAGGATCAGCAACTCGAGGTCTTTTTCGCTATCTGCTAGACCTGCAATCGCGAAAATGTCGAGCAGCCAGGAAACGATCACAGACAGAGCCCAGAAGAACATGTACTCCTCACTTTGATTTCGGCAACGGTACGCAAAGCATGGAGAATACACTTGACGTTGAAAGCATCAGAAGTTGGAAATCTTCCAGGAGTAGCTCGGGTGGGATCGATTTTCCGCACCATACGGGGCAGGAAGGAATTTCGCCACAGGTGGAATGCTTGAGTTAGACAATTGAATCACAATTCGTGCAAACCCTGGTCTTGTGGCCCTCATATATTAGGAACTGATATGCTCCTTACTGATCTCACCGATCGAGACAAATCGATTCAGCACGTAGCTGGCGACGAGCAGGACCATGGCGCCGAAAAAGAAGCTGGCAAACCAGGGGTGTTCCCGCACGACCTCGGTGGATTTGTCGCGCACGTCGGAGAGCGGCGTCTCTTCCTGGAAACTGGCCAGAAAATCGGCAACCTCACGCTCTGCCTGTTCGCGACTGTAACCGTACTGTTCCTGCAGGCGACCAACCAACTGCTCGCCTTTGCCAAGGAATATTGTCACATCATCCTCGGTCAGTTCACCCCACTTCTCCCTTATCGCACCGCTCATCTGATACCATTTCCCGTTCAAGATTTGCTCATTCATCTTTGTGTTCTTTCCCTTTCATCTGATGATGGATCGTGATACTTCATATCTACCGACTCGAACATCAGAATATATCGATCGCGTTGTGGTGTGTGTCGGATGGTTCACCAATCGAGCGGCGCAAATGTAATCTGGTTGCCGCCCACGCCGAGGCCGACTGCACCTGTGGGCACAGAGCCGGGCAGGACTTCTTCCTCTACCGTGACGTCATTGATGACGCTAATGACGCCGGATTCGCTCTTTGCGATTTCGCTGGCACGCTGGCGCACTTCGCCGCTGCGCACGGTACCGGATAGGGTGATGACGCCGTTGTTGTCCATGACTTCGATCGGCGCATCCTGGGTGTCGATGTTGTTGAGCAGGGCATTCTTCACTTGTTTGGCCAGTTTGGTCTTAAACATTGGACTATTGTCCTTTCTGTTCATCTGTTTCAGTCAGTTGTGATTCCATCATGCGATCTGTAGGTGGGGAGAATAGTATCGCATATCGAGGAACCATTTAGTTGTTCAAAACGAGGTGATCACGAAGTGGCATGACCTTACGGCCGCCTGTTGGCGCATCAACTAGTTTTCCAGTGCCCAATCGCGCAAAATCCGTTTTGATTGTTCAGCATGGTGGGTCTCGTCGGCGAGCATATCTTCCAATTCGACAGCCAAGCCCTTGTCACCGAATGCTTCGGCTTGTTCAATGCGATCGCCATAGTTTACGATGGCTTCTTTCTCGGCCGTGAGGACTGCCTCCAACATGTCTCGATTGCTCTCTGCCCTCGGCACCGCAGTTGGCACGGTGGTGGGGGTGCCGCCCAATGCGACGATCTTTTCAGCCAAAAACTTAGCATGCCCCTGTTCGTCCGATATCTCTTCCATTAGGAACTGTGCCAGCTGAGGGCGATAAGGGCCGGTAACCCTGGCGGAATAGGTGAGATACTGGACGATGGCCGAGAGCTCTGCCGCCAGATCGTCGTTCAACTTCTTGACCAGTTGCTCGTTGTTGATCTTTGTCGATCCGTTGTTGTTCATCATCGTTGTTGCTCCATTTCGGTTATGCTATCGTTCTGGTTCTGATAACCGACTTCATGTCCCAAGATGCCATTCTGATCATAAATCGTAAGCAGACCATGCTGACTATTGGCCACGCGTCGACCGTAGTCGATAGCCCGCTGCTTGCTCTTGGTAACCAACATCGTGTGGCTGGTGTCCGCCTTGACTACGGCCCACCCCCGCGAATGCGGGACAACATGAAATAGCAACATGTTACTTGTGAGTGTACTCGACGTATTCAATCCATCTAGCGCCAACCCAATGGCGATTTCACGTCGGTGGCCGTCATCGAGGAAGGCGTGTACCAGGGCAATGGCACGCGGTTGCGTTTCCGCACCCAAGTGCCCAAATTCGTCAGGCAGGTCATTCACAGCAAAATGCTCAACAGTTTTCTTCACCGAACCCATTTTTTCTCCTTGCACTCGATCTGCATATGATAGTCACAGGCGATGATCTTCATGCGACATGCAGATATGGAAGCAATTGCCATGAAGCCATCGTTCACGTCCATTAGCTTACTGGATCATTCAGAAAATCAATCCATCTAGATACAGAGCGAGGATACATATCGCGTCACCGCTACATCTATCACCTGGCCGTAGCCATCAATTCCGGCATCCGTTTCTCATCTTCCGCGTTCTCTTCATGAACCAAACGCACTTGCTCGGCCACGGCGTCCGTGTGTCCGAGCGCGCCGCGCAGATCCGGCTTGCGTTCATCCAGATCTTGAAGCGCCTTGTCACGGCCGTAAACAATCAGCGTATCGTGGGGCATGATCACCGTTTCGCCATGTGGGACACCGAGATAGCTGCCATCCGATCGTTCCACGCCCAATACAACAACGCTTTCCTCACGCAATCCAGCCTGCATCAGCGAACAACTCGCTAGCCAGTCATCTGGATCGATTTTAACTTCAGCGATGCGATAGTCACCCGAAAGATGCATCAGATTGGCGTAATCGGCCACGTCGAATGCGCGTGTAGCGGTTCAATGCCCAGTTGATCACATTGGATAGTTGCCGGTTGACCCTAGGGCTGGATGCAATCAACCACAGAATGGCAATGCCGACCAGCATGAAGCCCATGCGCAGCCACATTGATGTTGGGCTATCTGCACTCAAAAATGCCAGGAGTAAAGAGGAGACTGCGCCGACAATACCGGCATTGCCGAGCAGGATCAGCAGCAAAATAATGCGCCGGCGCACAGGATGATTGACGACGCGCTCCGATTCGCTCGTCGTAAAACCTGCCATGGAAAAGGCGGATCGGGCCTGAAATCGGGCGGACTCGGTAGATAGTCCAGTGTGCGCCAATGCGATCGTAGCGACCCGAGTGACAATAATCGACAACGATATGACAATCAGCAGCGTTACAACGGGAATCATAGTAACTCATTCATTCCTATAATACAGTTCAAAGTACAGTGACCAACGAATAACAGGCTTTACCCTACAGGCTTAACCATGTCAGGTCTATCGATATAGGCATACGAGCATGGATATACTTTTCCTGATAATCTGCTCAAGTGACCGTTGTATCTAGATCTATACCTCATTGCTATGAACCCGACCATAGCCGTGCTGGGTGCATCCAGGTATGCTTGCTGTTAGATAGTGACTGATACAAACTGGAACATTTTGAGTAAGAGGAGGTTTAGCAATGCAGATCAAAGAAGGGGCTGACGTCTATACGACTGACGACAGTAAGGTTGGCGTGGTCAGTCATGTGGTCCTGAAACCAGCAACGATGGAAGTCACGCATCTTATTGTACGAAAGGGTTTTTTGTTCACAGAGGCCAAGGTTGTCCCGGAGAATCTGGCGGCGCAAACGACTGCTGACCGGATCAATCTGCGGGTAGCTGAGGACGAGTTGGATGATTTCCCCGAATACCGTGAGTCTCAATATCTGCCTGCCGAGGAGGGAGACGCTACATCAACGACTTCCCTATTCTGGTATCCGACCTTCGGTTCTTGGTCGGCTGGGCGCTATCTTCCGGATGACGCATCGCTGCACTACGTCAAAAAGACGGTCACCAATATTCCGGCAGATACGGTCGCCTTGGCGGAGGGCGCCGATGTCATCAGCAGCGACGACGAGAAGGTAGGCGAACTCGAAGAGATCTACACCGAGCCGCTGCAAGATCGGGCCACCCACTTAATCGTCGTCAGCGGATTATTCCAGAAACAGCGGAAGTTGATCCCGACCGAGTGGATCTCTGTCGTTTCCGAGGATACAGTTCACCTCGCCGTAAGCGCCAGTTTTGTCAAGCAATTGCCCGAGTACGAACTTAAGCCACAGTAGCCACAAATCCTCGGCAGCCGAACTCCTCCACCAGGGAACCGCCGACAAAGACGTTGGTCAACAGAATGATGGGCAGCAGCAAGCTCAGCACGGCGTAGCCGTCGGCCTGTTTGACCGTCCAGTTCTTGGGAATGGGTGCGGCAAAACGATCTTGGGGATCTGTGAGAGATTCGCTGTCGTGGTAGAATCTGACGCGACAGCCGTGGGTTCGGCTGTTGCTGTCGGCTGTCAGGCGACCAGTGTAATTAGCGCAATGGCAACATAAACCAACATGGTTGTAGCGGTTCGCTTGTTCATGGCGGATTCTCTTTACAAAGCAAAGCGTCTGTTTGGAAACTTGCGTTGGGCGTGGCGCAATGCGGCCCAATGCCGCCAGAATGCCGAGCGCCATCAGATGCTTGTGATCCCAAATCCGTGCCTAGGCTCGTTTCAGCAAAGCTTCGTAGTGCATTGTTCTTCTCCGTTCGAACGCATATGGCAACGACCCCGGCAGCAACGCTGCACCACACATCCCCAGCACTGGCCACTGGTTTCTCGATGGCCAGTGCTGGAGACATTATTTTCCAGATTGGTCTACTGCTGGGCGATGCTGGCCACCGTCTCCACAAACTTCTCCGACTCGCTTACCCATGGGCTGTGCCCGGAGCGTTCGAACCAAATGATCTCCTTGTGCGGCGCATCCAGCGCATCAAAGTACGCCTCAATCAGTGACGGCGGTGCGTTGACGTCATGGCGACCGGTCAGGAAGTAGACAGGCACCTCCAGCGTTGGAGCTTGCTCGCGAAAATCGACATCCCAAAGATGGGGATAGACAATGCCCAGCGTGTCCAGCGGCCCACGCGCCCAGTTGACGATATCGAGCAGGCCATATTCGGGGCTGCCCAAGTCGCGCGGGGTGTTGAAGCTGGTGATGATCGCCGGATCCTGGTTCATGTATGCGTAGGTGTCCCGCAGGTAGTTCACCTGCTTCATGGCCACGCCGTCGCCGTAATAGGGTGGCGGCCCCTGAGCCTGAAGCTGTTCGATCTTCTGACGGTCGCCTCGCTCATGCGCCCATTCAATGGCGAAGTCGTAGGCCATCAGGTCGGTCTCCAAAAAGTCAACCATCTGAGCCGCGCCGATATGGGCGTGGAAGAGTTCGGGATAGCGCTGCACAAGCATGATACCTAGCGCACTGCCCCACGATTCACCCAGCACGTAGACCTTGTCCACGCCGAAACGCTCGCGCAGGTGGAACACGAGCTCGTGGCCATCTTGGATGTAGCGTTCCGGCGTCAACGTCGATCGATCCACAGCATGGAAGGATTTACCTGCGCCCGGCTGCTCCCAGTTGACCACCACGAAGTGATCCTCCAGCCTGGCTAGTTCGTGGCGTGCCGTCGTCAATTGGCTGCCGCCTGGCCCGCCGGCCAAGAAGAGGAGCACCGGGTTGTCGACGTCCTTTCCGCGTATAGAAACCCATTGTTCGCTGTCACCAAGCTCAATCTTCTCCAGTGTGGCAATGCTGCCCGGCATGACTTGGCCCTGAGCATCAGTGATCGGCGGCGTCATGGCGAGGATCTGCGACAGCCAGACGGCCAGCGCCGAGACGAGGATGATGCCGAGGAAGAAGGCGATAAGGGACGACCAACGGGGCCCCCAGCGCAGCAGCGCAACGAAGAGCGCGGCATCGATGGCCAGCAATCCCAACGCGACATAGAGAGGCACGGCCGTGGCCGCAAAGAGTAGAAAGACGGGCAACGCGAGGATCAGAGCCAGCAGACCACCGGCAATCCAGGCCAGCGCGGAGAGGACTCGCCTCATCCGGCTGGGTCTGATCCTGTCAGTTCCAGTAATATTCCCAGAATAGGTGATAGTTGTCATATTTACTCCTTTTCAACCCACTATCTAGTATGTCGACAGCATAGCCACTGGACAGCAAGCTGTCGCCTTTCGAAAGTTCGGGTATGAGATAGGTCGAAGAGTTGACGCAAACGGCGCCGCAGTCAGCTGGCAAGCAGCGCAAAGATCACGATCAGTACAATCGTGCCGCCAATGGCGCCTAGGTTGAGATCAAAGTCATCACTGCTACTGGGTATCTTGAGCAATTCCTGCGGTGTATTCAAGGGAAGTCTCCAATCTTATTATTCTGAGTTCAACCACAAACTCGGAAATCTACATTCAGTATTACATTACAGTATCTCTCAAAACCACTACGGGAACGATATATATTTGTATGGTCCAGGGGCATAAAAAACGATATAAACTGAATCAGGTACTTCACCAGATATTCGCTGCTGATGATCGTTTTTAGATTGTCTACTCGATTTCTTTCGTGCTATACTGCCGTTTGAGATTTAGCTACTTGATGATCCGGCGATATGAAAGATTGGATTCAGTGATAAACTTATTGTTGGTCGACAGGATCCGGTTGGTTTGCGAAGTTATCGGCTCCGCGCTGGAAGGCGAATCGGACATCCGAGTAGTGGCCATGACCACCACGGAAGATGAAGCGTGGGACGCGCTACAGCAGCATGAGGTCCATATTGCACTCGTGAGCACGACGCTTCCCGACAACGGTGCACTGAACATTGTCAATTCAGTGCGCGAAGCTGAGTTGGATGTCAAACTGCTCGTAATGGGTGTGCCCGACAAAGAAGCCATCATCATGGCTTACATCAACGCCGGCGCATTTGGCTACGTGCTGAGCGAAGATCCGCCCCAGGCGCTGTTGGCCGATCTTCGGGCAGCCTACAACGACAAGGCGCTGGTAACCCCTGAGGTAGCCGCTCATTTAATTGCACGCATTGCGGAATTGACCGAAAAACTGGCGCAGGTCGGACTCGATCCGACTGATTATGAAGAGTTGACGCCACGGGAGCAGGAGATCCTCGACCTCATTGCCGACGGTAAGACGAATCAGCAGATTGCCGATGAATTGACCATTGAGGTGGGGACTGTGAAAAATCATGTCCACAGCATTCTGGACAAACTGAATGTCAACAGTCGAAAGGATGCTGCACTCTACCTGTCGCTGATCGACGAGGCGCAAGTAGACGGGGCGCAAGTAGATGACGCAGTGTTAGAGGAGTCGAACGAAGCCCGATAGCCACGGGTACACTACTACACGACACCCTCCGCACCCTTGACTTCGTTCAGCACAAGCAATAATTTTGACAATGAGATGTTATCCAGCGCGTATCGTTGACGGCGATCTTCACCCGGTGCATTTCTCGTCTCTATCTCCACATGATCGCCATCTGATGAAATCCCCAGTATTGATACGGCCGGATGGTTCTTGGCAACGTCTTCGGCCACCGCCGGTAGTGTAGAATCATCAGAGAGCGACACAATCAACCAGTCCCGCGCGTACTCTGTTCAGGATATTGGTGATCTGCATCGGATCATCGGTTTCGAGCGTCATCTGGATCTTCGGATCTCGATCCAAAGCACGTCGCAGCATCTGCCGGAACATACGCGGTTGATTGGCCGATCAGCACGATCCGGATCTCTTCATCTGACTGAATCACGCTGTTCCGATTATGAATGCGACCTCGATTGGTTTTATTTGTCACAGCACTTTTCCCTCCCTCCAAATCAGAAATCTCAACATAAATTGCCTCATATTAGGTTCTAGTAACGCCTCCCAGCGGTGGGCTGGGGAAAATTGAGTGATCGATCTGTCACGAGCATACGGGATCGGTGTCGTGAGCGCCATGTGAAGATGTATAGGCGCGAGACATATTTGCGTCTAGCAAAACAAACGCGGCGATTGCCAGTGTGCATGCTTTCTATTGCTGACCGCTTCGTTGAGCCTGGATAGGCCCATGCCGAACGATCATTGTATCTCATGGTATACCTGCTCGGTATGTCCCCACCCATAGCCACCAGCCTGAAATCTGTGTACGATTTGATCCGAAAAGTTTTTCATGTTTGGAGATTATTGGGCCGATTGCACGCTACTATCTATCAGGCACTTGCTGGAATCGAACAAGGGGGAACCCATGAACGAGTATACATATCTGATCGTTGGCGGCGGCATGGCTGCGAGCGCTGCCGAAACGAGCATCCGAGCGGTCGACGCCCACGGCAGCATTGGTGTGATCAGCCAGGAGTCCTCTCTGCCTTATGAGCGACCGCCCCTCACAAAAGGTCTGTGGCAAGGAAAAACCAAAGAACAAGAGATCATTCGAGAAGAGCCGGCAGACACCGATCTGGTCTTGGGGCGTAAGGTTGTCCAGCTGCTGCCCGATCAGCGCCAGGTGTACGACGACGGTGATACTGTCTACGGGTACGACAAATTGCTGCTGGCAACCGGCGGCAAGCCCAAACGCTTGCCCTTGGATGACGATAACCAGATTCATTACTGTCGAACATTGAATGACTATCGCCGACTGCGAAATCTGACCGAAACATATAGTCGCTTTGCCGTCATCGGCGGTGGGTTCATTGGCTCGGAGATCGCGGCTGCACTCAAGATGCAGCAATGTGAAGTCACGATGGTTTTCCCCGACCCCGGGCTCTGCGCCAATATTTTTCCCGAAGACCTTGCCACATTCTTGAATCACTATTACGAGGACAAGGGCATACGTGTCCTGGCCAATGAAGAACTCGTGGCGATGGAAGGTCACGTGGGCAACTTCCGCCTTCAAATGCAGAGTGGGCAGGACCTGAACGTCGATGCAATGGTTGCCGGCATCGGCATCGAGGTCAACACGCAATTGGCCGAAGATGCAGGAATGGATGTCATGGATGGCGTGTTGGTCGATCGTCATTTGCAGACAAGCGACCCACACATCTATGCAGCGGGCGATATCGTCAATTTTTTCGATCCGATCTTGCGCGAGCGTCGCCGTGTAGAACATGAAGACAATGCCTTAACCATGGGCGCTGTTGCCGGCCGCAATATGGCGGGTGACGCACAGCCCTACGAACACTCGCCAATGTTCTATTCCGACCTATTTGATCTGGGCTATGAGGCGGTCGGCAAGTTGGACTCGTCCTTGACCACCGTTGAAGACTGGCAAGACAAGTATCAGAAGGGTGTGGTCTACTATTTGAAGGATGACCAGGTTCGTGGCGTGCTGCTCTGGAATGTATGGGATCAGGTAGATACCGCCCGCGATCTCATCGCCAAAGGTGACTCGATTATTCCAGAGAACTTGATCGGATACATTGGCGATTGGGGCGCGCTAGATGAAGCCCTAAAGGAGACCTTCCCAGCCAGTGATCCAATAGCAAATTGGTAGCGCCTGAACTGGAGGGTTCTTCGGGATCTCATAGGGTTTGTACCTGTCTTCTATGCACTGACCTATTGTCCTCGTTGGTCTCTGCGTCTATGATCGTATCCGTAAGCCAATCTCGACAGCAGCCCCGCGGTGGAGAACGTGAACAAAAGGATGGTCGGTTTTCCACCGCGGGTTTGCGTAGCGATGTATCGGGAGCAAATAAGGCCCAAACATCCTTAACGCACGGGCTTACCGTAATAGAAAAACTAGCACAAGGTAGAGAAAGGGAACAAATCATGGAACTGAGAGAGACCTATGAAACGCAAGTGAAGGCGCGTATGAAAGCGCTCGACGCCCAAATTGCGGATCTCACCGCGAGATTGGACGAATCTACGGACCAGATGCAGGATGAATACCGCTCCCGCTTGACGGAACTCAAGTCACAACGTGACGAGGCGCAACGCAAGGTCGGTGACCTGCAGAATGCAAGTGACGCAGCCTGGCAAGACCTGCGCGCCGGAGTCGAGCTGGCCATGACAGCGCTTACGGATGCCGTTGAAAGCGCCCGAACACGGTTCAGCAGTGAAAACGAGCCACACGTTGCCTAATATTACGGGATGATCCGGAAAAGGCGACAACAGGCAATGAAGCCGAGTAAAAAAAGGAGAGACAATGTACCGCAAAGCAAGCGACCTAACCGACTTTTCAATCCAAGCAACCGATGGCGAGATCGGTCACGTGCACGATCTCTTCTTCGACGACAGCAATTGGGCCGTTCGCTATATCGTCGTCGATACGGGTCCTTGGCTCTTTGGCCGTCGTGTCTTGCTCTCGCCTGAGGTACTGGGATCGGTGGAGGGGCGGACAGAACTCCTGCATGTCAACATCACCCAGGAACAGGTCAAGTCAAGCCCACCCGTGGATCTGGAGAAGCCCATCTCTCGCCAATATGAGAGCGTGCTGCATCAATACTATCGCTGGACGCCCTATTGGGGACTACACCCGGGCTATCCGGGCGGTATTGGCGCATCCGGTGTGTTGGCGCCGATTCAAGACAAACGGGATGCAGGCGCTGCGGTTGCCGAAGCGTCGCAGGAATCGACCGAGGACGACGTGGATCCGAACCTGCGCAGTATCAACGAAGTGATCGGCTACCACATCCAGGCCACCGACGATGAAGTGGGCCATGTCGAGGATATCCTTGTGGATACCAGTGACTGGATCGTCCGTTATATGCTGGTTGACACCCGCAACTGGTTGCCGGGCCGTGAGGTTCTGATCTCACCCGACTGGATCGACCGCATCAGTTGGCGTGAACGCAAAGTCCACGTAGGGGTCGACCGCCAGCGCGTCGAGGATAGTCCCGAGTACAACCCAAAAGCCGCTCTAGATCGCAGCTATGAAAGGGATCTTTGGCGGCACTACGGTATACCGGGTTATTGGATCTAGGCTATTGCAGAAAGATAGACATCCCACGCATCCCCGGCATGGACCAGCGCCACTGAGTTAATGAACCAGTCCTGGTTTATGCCGGGGACGTTTGTTTCCCTGGAGCGGTCTTAGTCTTACAGCGCAAGGTCGCGCTGAATGGACGTAGAAAAACAAGAGGCACGATATCGTTCTGTCTCAAGACCAATCAAGCGGGGAGACAATGGCTATGCTGAAACTGATCATAGCCACAAGATGCTTGGCCATCAACATCTTGACATACCCTACACCGCCATCTCAACCTATGCTAACACCTCGCCGCGGATCAACCGATAATGAGTCTTGACACCGCGACGCTGATCTCCAAAATGCCCGTATGGTCAAAAAACCCCGCGGACTCGGGAGAATGACCTAAAGCGCTATGCGATAGTAGTCGTTGATGATCC
This sequence comes from uncultured Chloroflexia bacterium, assembly GCA_963807905.1. GTDB lineage: Bacteria > Chloroflexota > Anaerolineae > Caldilineales > Caldilineaceae > JAGRCP01. The sequence goes on from CAWEEJ010000017.1 coordinate 171,171, forward strand.
CACCCACAACCGGCCGTTTCTGTATCGAGCCTTCACGCTTTTCCGGCAATCTGATGATCGGGGATTGCTGACCGATTCCTTGATGCGGTCGACGAGTATTGTACAACGTTACGCATTCGGTCAACACTGAGTGCAGATGTGCCTGGTTGACGATGATGAGCTTGTCAAGACACTCGGATCGTACAGATCGAACATACCTTTCCGCGTGTGAATTCGCATTTGGTGCCTTTACCGGAGTGCGAATTATTATCATGCCTTCGGATCGAAAGATCGTGTCGAATGCTTCGGTGAACTTCTTGTCACGATCACGAATCAGAAAATCGTCATTCTCTTGTGCCATTCGAACCACGAGACTTTCGAGCTCTCGGTCAATCCGGGGTCGACCACCACGGTCGGCAGGATTGTACGTCCATTTGTGTTTCACCAGCTGACGATGCCAGTCCAAAACTGTCTTCGGCTGAAAGATTCGGATGCTTTGGCGAAGCTGCTCAACGGTGCAGTTGGCCGACGATTTCAGCTTCATTGTCAACACGGCAAGCGTGAGTCGTTCCACGCGAGACACCCGAACCAGTTTATGTAGCGTGCGTTCTGCGATGCCAAGTTGTTGGCGCAATATCAAGATCTCGAGATCCTTTTTGTGGTCGTTGAGCCGACCGATCCGGAGCCAGTCTACCAATGCAGAGAATAGATGCATCACAATATGCCACGCCATGTGAACTCGCCTTTCGTTGATCGAAAGGCGGCTATTCTATCAGATACTGGCAATTGCACTCGACTAAAAAGGTCTGTCGATGTAGTTTTTTGACCATACGCGAGACCGACACCCATTTCCTGATGGCGAGAACGGGCTAACGGTAGCTTGTAGTTGGCCGCCCTGTAGAAGGCTGGTTTCGCCGATCGTCAATCTGTTGTCCTGTGCGATTCGTCTGGGGGGCTTTCCACTTGTTGAACGGTGTACGACAAACAGCGATCGATTTCAGCAGATTCAATGTGCATGCCAGGTTTTGCGGACAGGTGAAGACGAATGTTTTCACCATCCTCAGTGATGGCCAACGCGTCAAGCTTCTCGTATTCATCTGTTGGACACGAGCATTGACCTGATTGGCAGGCTTGAAATGCCGCAAGCAATTCCTGTTGCTTGTCGCCGACGTCAAAGACGTCAATATCGATGCCGGCCTCGGATTCACGAAGGTCGTATTTCATTTTGGCTGCTGCCTTTCTGTGTTGGATCGACAGGTTTCCGGGTTGGTTCCAGTCTGCGGCAGGTATCACCGATGATGTTTGGTGGCCCGTTGCAGGAAAGAGTAAATCGCTGTGCCAATTATAGCACTTACACTTCTCCGGAAAGATAGAGGCGGGATGACTGTGACCGATTCGTAGATAGAGGATTCCAACGGATATCCACATGCCAAAACAACCGACTGAATTTGTTACAATAGTGAAACCATGGCATCTAGTCGGGAGTCAATATGCCTCAGGTCGATCTTCTCTTGCTACATCCACCTAGTGTCTACGATTTTCGTGAACGGGCCATCATGTATGGACCCATCAGTGATCTGATCCCTTCCTCACCGGTATTCGAGATGTATCCCCTCGGCTTTCTCACTATGACAAGCTACCTTGAGGAACGAGGCCTGAAAGTGCGTATCGTCAATCTGGCCCTGAGGATGATCAATGATCGCCGATTTGATGTTCCTGCCTTCCTCACCAGGCTCAATCCTAAGGCAATTGGCATCGACCTCCATTGGCTGCCCCATGCCCATGGATCCATCGAGGTGGCAAAACTAGTCAAACAGATCCACCCCACGGTGCCGGTGATTTTCGGCGGCCTTTCCGCCACCTATTTTCATGAGGAACTCATCCAATATCCTGCGGTGGATTACGTCCTGCGGGGAAGCTCTGTGGAGCCGCCGCTGTACGAGTTGCTACTGTGTCTTGCTTCGGAACAGTCGCCGGAGCAGGTGCCTAACCTGACCTGGAAAGCCAACGGTGAAGTGTATGTCAATCCGTTCACCTTCATTCCCAATACTCTCGATTATGTGGACCTGGTGCCGGAGCGCCTGGTGAAAATGGTGTTGCGCCATCGGGATTTACAAAGTGTTTTGCCCTTTAGCGGCTGGTGGCAGAATCCCATCACGGCGGTCTTTACTGTCAAAGGTTGTGCCCACGAGTGCGTGACCTGTGGCAGTTCCAGCCAAGCCTGCAGCCTACTGAGCAAACGCGAACAACCGCTTTTTCGCAGCCCGCAAAATCTTGTCAAGAACATAACCGACATCAGCCGCTTCTCGAAAGGCCCGATTTTTCTGGTTGGGGATTTGCGTCAGGCGGGCGATGAATACGCGTATCAGACGTTGGCGCTTCTCCGGGAGGCCAACATCAAGAACGAAATTGTCTTCGAGTTGTTCAAGATGCCGCCGTTGGACTTCTTGGGGATAATCGACGAGTCGGTGGCGAACTGGAGCCTGGAGCTTTCTCCTGAGAGTCATGATGAAGTTATCCGTCGCGTCCAGGATGAGACGACCAGTTTTGGAAACGCTGAGATGGAAGCAGTGATTCAAGCAGCACAAGCGTTGGGCTGTCATCGGATCGATGTCTTTTTCATGATTGGCCTGCCTCAACAGACACAAAGATCAGTAGAGGAGACGATCCACTACTGCGAACACCTCATGGAAGCGTCTGACACACGATTGTCCTGCTTCATATCGCCAATGGGTCCGTTCATAGACCCCGGTAGTCGTGGCTTTGAGGAGCCGGAGCGCTTCGGCTACCGTCTATTCGCTCGAACCCTAGAAGAGCATCGTCAACTACTTGTCCAACCTTCCTGGCAACAAATACTGAACTATGAGACGGTATGGATGAGTCGAGCGGAACTGGTTTCGGCCACGTACGACGCGGCTGAAGCCTTGAATCGTCTGAAGCTGAAATATGGCCGCATCGGCAGAGCCAGAGGAGAGGAAGTAGCTCGTCGTATCAAACAGGCGCGTGAGATCAAGGCGCGACTGGACGCCATTGACCATGGGGATGAAGCGGATCCCGCTGCTCTCCAGGTGCTCCAAGGGGAAATCTATGCTTTCAGTGTCTCGACAGTCTGTGACAAGAAGGAGCTATTCTGGAGACGACATCGGTTGAACTACAGGCCGATCGGTATTTTGAGGATTGTGCTTGTGTATTTGCGCGATCTTGTCGGTGGACTGATGGCCCAGTAAGAAATGTCAGCCAACTGTTGTTCCGGTACCTTCTTGCGTCGTCGCCTGCCGCGGCTCGTTCCAGACAATGGGTCGCGCAGCGTTTGGTCAAAAAACCTCGCAACTCGAGAGAAAGAGCTACGCGGCCATGCGATAGTAGTCGTTGATGATTCCGCCAAGAACTGGCCGTTTCTGCACCAGACCTTCGCGTTTTTCAGGCAATCTGAATGATCGGAGATTGCTGACCAATTCCTTGATGCGGTCGACGCGTATTGTAGAACGTTACGTATTTGGTCAGCACTGAGCGCAGATGTGCTTGGATTGACGATGATGATCTTGTCGAGACACTCGGAGCGGACCGATCGAATCCATACCTTTCCGCGTGTGAATTCGCATTTGGCGCCTGTGCCGGAGTGAGGATTATTTTCATGCCTTCGGAGCGAAAGAACGGTATCGAATGCTTCGGTGAACTTGTTGTCACGATCATGGATCAGAAAGTGGAACGTTGTTCGTGTCATCGAGATTCCATGTCATCTGTCGCGCCTGCTGGGTAACCCAAGCTTCCTCCAGATTCGTCGTACAACCGGCGAAATGGACTCGTCTGGCTGCCGAGTTCAATGAAGAACAGAACGTAGACCGTTTTCAAGAAGAGCGTTTCGACGGTGAAGAAGTCACAGGCCAGGATCTGGTCTTTGTAGTGAGTCATCAGGTGACGCCAACTTGGCGATCTTCCACGGTCTGGCGCCGGCGGGATGTTGTGACGTCTCAGGATGTTGGCGATTGTCTCGTCACTGATCGTATAGCCCAGTTTGGCGAGTTCACCTTCAATTCGGTCATAGCCCCAGTCAGGATTCTCTTGAGCAAATCGAACAACCAGACGTTCAAGCTCCTGATCGATCCTTGGTCTACCGTTGCGTCCAGCTGGGATTGTAGGTCCATTTGCGTTTCACCAACTGCCGATGCCAACCAAGGACAGTCTCTGGCTGGAAAATGCGGATGATCTGACGAAGCTGCTCCACCGTGCGGATGCTGGATGATCTCAGTTTGGTCGTGACCACGGCAAGTGTCAGTCGCTCGACACGAGATGCGCGAACCGGCTTGTGCAGCTTGCGTTCTGCGATCCCGAGTTGTTGACGCAGCAACAAGATTTCGAGATCCTTGTCGTCTTCGCTGAGTCGTCCAATCCTGATCAAGTCAAGCAGAGTGGAGAACAGGTGCATCACAACAAACCAGATCATGTCCATCGCCTTTCAGTGTTCGAAAGACGATTATTCTATCAGTAGACGGCGATAGCATCTGATTGAAAGATGTCGTGGGAGCGATTGAGGTAATTTCTAGCCTTGGGATATCGACGTGAAATGCGATTTGCGACCCATTTTCTAAATCGACTCGTTCTTCATCATCGAATGGGCAATCAGGGCTCAGATCGCATTCTGGCGCGTTCTACACGGTAGTTGGCGACCACGTGTCTCCGCAACCGTTGTCCCATACCATATGGGCGACTACGCTCGATTGAAATGGGTCGTTCACGAAGTTTTTTGACCAGACGGGTGCAGATGCCCCAATCGTTCACCCGTAAGCCTTTATAGTCAAGTGCTTCATCCGTACTGAATTATCCGGTGTTCCCGTAGGGAGTACCTGTTCCGTCGTCTCATGTCGACCGTACTCGACATAAGACGACTGGGCTCGGCTAGGATAAATTGGATATGCGGTTTTTTACCAATGACCGGCGAATTCTGGTGCTGTAATTACTATCCAGGCGGGCTAATCGATGCTACAGTAGGGTAGCATGTAGACATTTGCCGCAGCTGCGGCCTCTCCGCATCCCAGACTTACAGGGAGGAAGCCGCATACCAGGTAATCCCGGCAGAAATCCATATACAGTTTCTACTAGAGGTAGAACGGCTGGATTTCTGTCGTGGTACTTGTGCTGAGCACTGCCGAAGTATTCACGCTCAACTCGATTAGAGACGGAGAACAAGACATATCTCATATCACAATGACAGACCCGGCAACAGTGAGGTAGAATCGGTCGAACGCTATCTAGGTGGCATGGGCGGATGGGCATCCAAGCGACGACGCGGGCTCATTATCGGCGCCTTGGTTGTTGTCTTCGCACTATGGATTGCCTCAGGCATCTATGTGGTCCAGGCCGGTGAGGAGGGCGTTGTCCAGACCTTTGGCGCCTTTACGGGCGTAACCACGCCCGGGCTTAACTATCACCTGCCCGCACCGTTCCAAAGCGCTACCATCGTCAATGTAGAGAGCATTCGCCGCGCCGAAATCGGCTTTCGGAGTGAAGGTCAACGGGACCGTGAAGATGTCTTGAGCGAGGCCTTGATGCTGACTGCGGACGAAAACATCGTCCAGGTTGAGCTGCTGGTCCAGTACCGCGTTGCTGATTCTGCCGGCTACCTCTTTAACGTCCAGGACCCTGTGGACGTTCTACGCACAAGCGCCGAGGTGGGGCTGCGCGGCACCGTCGGCCAGATGACCATCGACGACGTGATCACTGAACAGCGGGCCCTCGTCCAGGACAATACCCGCGTCTTCTTAACCCAGATGATGGAAGATTACGATACTGGAATTCAGATTACGGATGTGCGGTTGCAGGTAGCCGATCCCCCGGAAGAGGTGCGGGATGCATTCCAGGAAGTTGTGCGTGCGCTGGCCGACAAGGAGCGCCTGATCAACGTGGCCGAAGCCTATCAGAACGATATTGTGCCGCACGCTCGCGGCGACAAGCAGCGCCTGATCGAAGAGGCCAGTGCGTTTGCGGATCAGCGCATTCTGCTTGCCGAAGGTGATGCCCAACGTTTTCTGGCTGTGCTCAAGGCCTATCAAACGGCACCCGACATCACGCGCGAACGCATGCACATCGAAGCGCTTGAAGGGATTTTGGACGATGTGGGGCTGATCCTGCTTGACGCTGATGCGGTCGGCGGTGAAGTGCTGCCGTTCCTGCCGCTGGACAGCCTAAATGGCGCCGGCTCCACCACGAGAGAACAGCACCAGCCCAGCAGCCATCTCTACGTAGTCCCAGTGTAGAGGCAGCGCCGCCCGAAGAACAACCCGCAGAGCAAGTGGAAGAGGGTAACTAATGAAGTTTTCACGATTGTTGTCCATTGTCGTTGCATTGGTTCTGGTAGTTGCGATCGTTGCCAGCCAGTTTCTCTTTATCGTGGGTGAACGAGAGCAAGCCATCGTGCTTCAGTTTGGTGATCCGATCAAGACGGTTACCGAATCCGGCCTGGCCTTCAAGCTACCCATCATCCAAGTCGTTACCCGCTTTGAAAAGCGCACTCTCTCCAGCGATGCGCCACCTCAGGAATACCTCACCGCGGACAAGAAACGCCTGGTCGTTGACCACGTGACGCGCTGGCGTATCGTTGAGCCGCTCACATTCTTCAAGGCCGTGCGTACGGAATCGGGCGCCGGGCGCGGTTGGACGATATCGTCTTTTCCGAACTGCGGCGCGAACTGGCAACGGTAGAATTCGTCGACGTGATCTCGGATGAGCGGGAAAACATCATGAACCGCGTGGCTGTTTCCGCACGCGAAAAGGCGTCGGAGTTTGGCATTGACATCGTCGACGTGCGCACCAAGCGTGCGGATCTGCCCGAAGAGGTGGAGCAGAGCGTCTTTAACCGAATGCGGGCCGAGCGCGAGCGGGAATCTTCGCTCTTCCGGGCGGAAGGCGAAGAGCAGGCCAATATCATTCGCGCCCAGGCCGACAGAAACAGAACTGTGATTCTGGCTGAAGGGTATCGAGAAGCCGAGATCATCCGTGGCGAAGGCGAGGCAGAGGCTATCCTCATCTCTGCCGACGCACTCTCTCAGGATGCGGAGTTTTTCTCATTTATGCGCCGGCTGGAATCCTACGAAGAAATTCTCAAAGCGGGTGATCGCTTGGTCATCCCTAGCGACGCAGCCTATTTTCGCTATCTAATCGATAGTGAGGCGCCGGTCAACCTAGACGAGAGTGAGCCAACCGCGGCGTCAGCGGAAACAGTCTCTGAAACACCAGAGAGCGCTGCGCAAGCGGGGGAAGGTGAAGGCGATGGGGCAGGGGCTGATGCGCCGGCAAGTGAGTAATATGTCGCGTCTGGTCTAAAAATTTGATTCTTTGGGATCTCAGGGGGTAGGGCAGGTTTCCCTACCTGCCTGGCTCTGGCGGGTAGGGATATCCGCTCTACGTTTCTCTGTCAACCCGTGCTGGCTACTTAGCTCATCCGCCGGCATTGCAGTCAGGCAGCACGGCGATAATCATGGTGGAGGCCGCCAAGTATCCGGAAGAGCGACGACCTTGCCGGAAGTCGTCGGATCAGCCGGAGGAATGGGGATTTTCTGCGCCGATCCTTGATTCATCAATCGACATACTTCAGTTTCGCCTCCAAAAAGGCCAATGTTTGCTGCCATGCGTCGCCAGCCGCGCCAGGCTGATTGTAATTCTCTTCATCCAGAAAACCGTGCCCTACACCCGGATAGATCGTAATCTCATTCTGTACATTCAGGCTGTTGAGGGCAGCCTCAAATTCCAGGACATCTTCAGGAAAAATCTGCTGATCCTCTTCAGCAAAGATGCCAAGCACGGCGCGGGGTCTAATAACCTCGTCTACTCGAGGAGCCGGGCTAAGCTGCTTTGCGATAGTAGTCGTGAATGATGCGGCGAGATGAATGCTCGATGACAACGAACACGAAGAGGCAGCGAAAGAAGATGTCGTAGACCTGGACGAAATCGCACGCCCAGATGTTTGGCGCATGGTTCTTCAGGAAGATAGACCAGGTCTGGCCAGAAGGAGAGGGAATCCGCGTTTTGGCCAGGTACTTCTGGATTGTGCGCTTGCTGAGGTTGATGCCGAGTTTGAGCAGTTCGCCCCGAATCCGCTCTGCGCCCCAGGTCAGATTCTCGGATGCCATCCGGTTGATCAGGGCGATGACTTGCTGTGATACGCGTGGCTTTCGGGTCGTGGCTCTGGATTTCCAGCGCCAGGCCAATCGGAACAGATCTCGATGCCAACGCAGGAGTGTTTCGGGTTGAACGATATGCAGTACCTATTTCCAACTCGGCGTCAGTCTGGCCCAGAACAGCAGCTTCAACCTATCCCAGTTCGATAACGGCGGACGTTTCTGCCTGCGTCTGAGAATAATCAACTGCTGACGGAGTAGGGCGTTTTCGGCAATCAGTTCACGTTTCGACCGAGTGACATCAAGGACGAGATCAGTTTCGACAAAACCTGTCGTCGGCCTGGTTAGCTGCTTGATCCATTTGATCGCGGCAACAGCGACCAGATGCAAGACTGAAAACGGGAAAGCCAACATGTGATGACCTCTCTGACTGGCGATGAGTTCAGAGTGGAAGGGTAGCCGCATTTTGGCTTGTCTGCAATCCATTTGTCAGGTGACTTTGGCGGTGGATGAGTTAAGTAGCCAGTACGTGTACATGCCTTTGCCGCGACCCGATCAGATTTTGCGGGCGCGTTTGCACAAACAACTGAGCGAGGGGTTGTATCGCAAGCTAACGCTCATCTCTGCACCTGCCGGATTCGGCAAGACAACGCTTCTCGGCGGTTGGGTTTCCGAGTTGCACTCTGGAGCTACATCTCAAGAACATCAGACCCAAGTAGCGTGGGTCTCGTTGGATGCACAGGACAGTGATCCGACTCGTTTCCTAACCTACGTGGTGGCGGCGCTACAGACCATTGAGCCTGACTTGGGGAGCAATGTAATGGAACGGCTGCAGGCTCCCCAGTCGCCGCCCTTGGAGGCAATGCTCACGGGTCTGATCAACCAACTTGCAACCGTTGCGGGCACGATCGTCTTGGTGCTGGATGACTTTCACCTTGTCGATGCCAAACCGATCGACGATTGCGTTGCGTTTCTACTCGAACACCTGCCGCCACAGATGCACGTGACGCTCGTCACGCGCGAGGATCCACCACTGCCTTTGGCGCGTTACCGCGCCCGCAGCCAATTGACCGAAGTGCGCTCTGACGATCTACGCTTCACCCCTACTGAAGCCGCCGACTTCCTGAAACAATCGATGGGATTGAAGCTGACCGAAACCCAGATCGCAGCCTTGGAACAGCGCACTGAAGGGTGGATTGCCGGGCTGCAGTTGGCGGCTCTCTCCATGCAAGGACGCACGGACATTGCCGGCTTTGTCCAGGCCTTCACAGGCAGCCATCGCTTTGTGCTGGACTATCTCATCGAGGAAGTGTTGAAGCACCAAACAGAGAGTGTTCGCCAATTCCTGTTGCAGACTTCGATCCTGGAGCAGCTAAGTGGTCCCCTGTGCGATGCCGTGTGCAGTCGTCAAGATGGACAGATGATGCTGGAGTCGTTGGAGCGCGGCAACCTGTTCGTCGTGCCGCTAGACGATGAACGCCGTTGGTATCGGTATCATCATCTCTTTTCTGAGGTCTTGCAGCTTCATTTGCGGGAGGATCATTCGGATCAGGTTCCTGTTCTCCACCGACGCGCCAGTGCATGGTACGAGCAGAATCGTCTGCAGGCGAGCGCAATCCACCACGCGTTTGCCGCGCAAGATCCTGAGCGTGCGGCATGTCTCATTGAACTGACCTGGCCGGCAATCTTCAACGGCTTCCAGCCGGCTACTTGGCTCGATTGGGTGAGGGGGCTGCCTGAGGAGATCGTGCGGATGCGGCCTGTTCTTTGTGTTGGATATGCCTGGACGCTACTGGACTGCGGAGAGTTACACGGAGTTGGCGAACGCCTGAGCGATGCCGAAAGGTGGCTAGACGCACCTGCGGGAGCGGCTACATCTGAGACTGAGATGGTTGTCGTGAACGAAGAGGAATTTCAGTCTCTCCCCTCGACAATCGCCATGGGCCGCGCGTACTTGTCCCATGCCAACGGCGATGAGGACGCTACCGCAAAATATGCCCGACAAGCGCTCGATTTGCTATCCCCGGATGAGTACTACTGGCGCGGCATCGCCGCCATGTTTTTGGGTTTGGCATACCAGACCGGCGGCGATCTGAATACAGCCTATCAATACTTCGCCAGCAGTGTAGCCAGTCTGCATAAGGCCGGCCACATCCATTTTCAGCTCATCGGCACCGTGGCGTTGGCCGACATTCTGGTGACACAAGGCCGTCTGCGTGATGCGGTTCGTACCTATGAACGGTCATTACAATTTGTTGAAGCGCAGGGAACGCATGCACGACATGACGAGGCGAGCCTGCATGTGGGGCTAGGCGAACTGCATTTTGAACAAGGCGATCAGGCACGCACCGAAGAACATCTCCAGCAGGCAGAGGACTTGGCTGGACACGCCTGGTCGCCAGCTGCAGAGGCTCGCCTCTACACGCTGAAAGCTCGCATCGAGGCTGCCCAGGGAGAGTTTGAGGCCGCTCTCGATCTGTTGAACCAGGCGGAACAGGTGGCCGACCAAGCTGGGCGCTCCGATCTGCATCCACTGTCGGCATTGAGGACACGGGTCTGGCTTCGGCAGGGAAGATTGGCTCAAGCGCTGGCATGGGTGCGAGAACGCCGCCTATCGGCTGACGACGATTGCAGCTATCGGACAGAGTCTGAGCAGATCACGTTGGCACGGGTCCGCATCGCCGAATATGGGAGCGGTCGGGCAGAACAAGCCATTCGTGAGGCCATTGATCTGCTGGCGCGTCTCCTACAAGAAGCGGAGGCAGGCGGCAGAGACGGCAGCGTCATTGAACTCCTGGTACTTCATGCGCTGGCGTATCATGCACAAGATGACATCCACGCCGCAAGTCGGGCGCTCATGCGCGCCTTGACCATGGCTCAACCGCAAGGCTATGTACGTGTCTTTGCCGATGAAGGTCGCCCCATGCACACGCTCCTGGCTGAATGCCTGACCCAAGGCGCCGATCCAACCTACGTCACCCAGTTGCTGGCTGCGATCTCCGTAGCAGAGGAGGGTGATTTTGCTGCGCCCGACGCCAATCAATTGCTTGTCGAACCGCTCAGCAAACGCGAACTCGAGGTGCTTCAATTGTTGGATGCCGGCTACAGCCAATCAGGCTGTTGCCGACGAGCTGGTGATTGCCGTCAGCACCGTGAAGAAACATGTCAACAACATCTTCGGCAAACTGGGTGTGACGAGTCGTTCTCAGGCTGTCAGCCGCGCCCGTAAGCTAGAACTTCTTTAGCTTCTATCGACATCGATCTGCCGTGTATAGAACCCAATGCCCCGGAAATACACCCTTGAATAGAACCTTTGTATGCCGACAGGCGGCCCTCAAATCCGTAAACTGATCCCTGTAGTTACGGATGACGTGCAGAACAACAACAAAGGAGAAATCACATGGGTGTGCATGCAATACAACAGAAGCCAATCTTGATCCTCGGCGGCACCGGTAAGACCGGACGTCGGGTCGCAGAACGGTTGACAGCCCGCGGCTTACCTGTCCGAATCGGCTCCCGCTCCGGGCAACCACCGTTCGACTGGGGCAATCCGGCCACATGGATGCCGGCGCTGGACGGCGTCGGTGCAGTCTACATCTCTTACTATCCGGATGTTGCCGCCCCCGGCGGGGTGGAAGCGGTCAGCTCATTCGCCAACGTGGCCGTGGCCAGTGGCGTCCGTCGGCTGGTCTTGTTGTCCGGCCGCGGCGAGCCTGAGGCTGAGGAAGCCGAAGCAGCCGTGCGTGCGTCCGGAGCAGATCTGACCATCCTGCGCGCCACATGGTTTGCGCAGAACTTCAGCGAAGGCTTCATGCTGGAGCCTGTGCAGCAAGGCGTCATCGCGCTGCCCGCCGGGAACACGCCTGAGCCGTTCGTCGACCTCGATGACCTGGCCGACGTCGCGGTTGCCGCTCTCACCGAAGATGGACATGTCGGTCAACTCTATGAACTGACCGGTCCGCGGCTGTTGACCTTCTCCGACGTGGCCGAGGAGATCGCTCGGGCAACCGGACGTGAGATTCGCTATGTTCCCATCTCCATTGAGGAATACGCAACTGCCGCTACACAGCAGGGGCTGCCGGGTGAGGTGGTCGACCTGCTGCGCTATCTCTTCGGCGTTGTCCTTGACGGACGCAACGCCCGCCTAGGGGATGGCGTCCAACGCGCCTTGGGCCGACCGCCACGAGACTTTGGCGAGTATGCCCGCACCGCAGCAGCCAGCGGCGTTTGGGCAGCTGCGTAGACAGTATCAAAGAGATTCCACGCTGAACCGGTCTGGAAGCTGCGTGCTTTCAGACCGGTCGATTCAACGAACTAAATCGATCTGCCTACAAAGGAGGCATTATTATGTTTACTGACTCGCTCTTTCTAGTTACGCTGGTTGTCGCAACCTTTCTCTCATCGCTGGTGGCAGGCTTGCTGTTTGTCTTCGCCATCGTGGTCATGCCGGGCATCAAGCGCCTGACCGATCGAGAGTTCATCCGGGCCTTTCAGGCCATGGACGGAATCATCCAGGACAACCAGCCGCTCTTCATTTTGGTATGGGTCGGTTCAGCGATCGCGGTTATCGCCGCGACGCTGCTCGGTCTTGGGCAACTGGATGGCTCGGCGAGATTGCTTCTGCTCTTGGCGGCGACCGCCTACATAGTCGGCGTCCAAATGATCACAATCGTTGTGAACATACCACTGAACAATCGACTCCAGGCGCTGAATGTCGATCTCCTGGACGCAACGGCGCATCGCATCGCCCGTTCTGATTTCGAGCCGCGCTGGAATCGCTGGAACGCCTTCCGGACGGCCATCGCCATTCTGGTGTCGGCTGGGTTGATGATTCTGCTTATCCTGCTATGAGCGAACCGCAAAGAGAAATCGCGGGAACGCTTGTCGAGATCTCATTTTGACTCCGTGCGAATCCGGGAAGTACCCATGCTCATCTGCCAATTCTTCGAAGATATCTGACTCAGGAGCTACAATGAACACCGCAGAAATCGCCGCCGTTATTGCCAGCGTGCTGCTGGCGACATTGATCATTTTTCAATTGCTTCTGGCTGCCGGACTGCCGCTGGGCGCCTACGCCTGGGGTGGCCAATATGAGGGCGTCTTGCCAACCAACCTGCGCTGGGCCAGTCTGGTCGCTATCCCGATCTTGGCCCTTGCTGCCTGGTCGGTGCTTGCCGGTGCTGGGCTTGTGCTACCGGGGGCGGAATCGCGCGTGCTGGGGATTGCCGTGTGGGTCTTTGCCGCCTATTTTGCGCTGAATACGGTGATGAATTTGATATCGAAAAGCCCGTCTGAACGGCTTGTCATGACGCCAGTATCGCTGGTGTTGACGATCTGTTTCGTGATCGTGGCCCTTTCATGAACGTCGTGCAGAACGCCGGACTGTCCGTATGGTACAGAAATTGATTCCCAGAGAGACATCGGCCCTTTCACCGCAGGCTTGCGGGCACGAAACGTTCACGTATTGACTGTCCAGGAAGCCGGAAGAATCGGCAAGTCTGATAAAACACAACTGACATTTGCCACATCAGAATAGCGAACCATATGTGCGACCGTTGCCAGTGTGCAGCGCTTCGATTCATGCCAACCATCAGACCGACGGCTGCACTAGCGTTGGGCGCCGAAGATGAGGCGGTGTCCATTGCAATCGCTGACACCGAATTCGCGCATTCCCCAGGGCTTGTCATCCGGCTCGGATAGGATGGTGACATCCCTGGATCGATAGGCGTCATAGAGTCGATCCAGGCTCGAATCGACCAGGATGTAGAGGTAGCCCGACGACGTCATCGCAACGTCTTCGGGTACGCGCGTCAACTGGATGGTCACGATGTTGCCGCTCCACGCACCACGCGAGACTGCGGCGTGATCGGCCGGTTCACCGAAGACGTAGTCGATGTTGAATCCGAGCTTGTCCCGGTAATACTGTGCAGTCGCAGCCACGTCATGCGCAGGCAGGACCGGCTCGATGCCGAGAAACGTGGTCGAGCGCTCCCCGGCTGACACTGACTTGCCCCGCTCTTCAGCGAGTAGACCATAGACCAGCATGTGATGGTGATTGGTCTCATCCGCGTATTTCTGCGCCAGCCGCCCCTTGGGCTTGAAGCCCAGTTTCTGCGCCACACGGATTGACGCCCCATTGTTCTCGTTGATCCAGAGTTCGACGCGATCATAGCCAATTTGTCCAAAGCCGTAGTCGAGCACAGGTTGGCAGGCTTCGACGATGTAGCCGTGTCCCCAGTAATCCGGGTGCAGGATATAGCCCATGCCCGGCAAACGCGTTCCACCCAGGAAGTTGACGACACCAATCGGTTCGTCCTCACCCTGCAAGCAGATCGCCCAGTAGATCCCGCCCGGCGTGCTCAGCTCCTGGGACAACAGTGCATGCGTTTCGTCAACCGAAGCATGAGGCGGAGTCGGCATGAAGCGCATTGCCTCGTTGTGGCTGTAGATCGCGAACAGCGCGGGTGCGTCATTCAGATCAAGTCGCCTTAGGTCGAGTCGTTCCGTTCTCACATTGATACTCCCATTCAGCTTGGCAATGAATCGAAGTGCCCGAAGTTGGGGACTGAGCGTAGCATGAAAGCGCACCGAGCGCTGATAAACTCATTTTCCCGAGATCTGTGCTCGCGATTCGTCAATCAGTTCTAAATGCCTCTATCTTCTCCTCATCGAGTTCCATTCCCAGACCGGGCCCTGTCGGCACGGTGAGAAACCCATCGCGTAGTTCGAGCGGCTCCTTCAGCAGCAGTTCGTGGATCATGATTTCGGTAAACTCGACGACCGGATCGGCATTCTTGATGGCCGCGCCCAGGTGGAGTTTTGCGGCCACCTTCAACCCCGTGCCCCATTCGGTCCCAATCACAATCGGCAAATCCGCGCTATCCGCTACCACGGCCCATTTCTCAACGCCGCGAATCCCACCTGCCTTGGCACATTTCGTATTGATCACATCTGCCACATCGCGTTTCACGATCTGATGCACCTGTTCCAGGCTGAACGCGCTTTCGTCCACCTCGACAGGAATCGAAGTGGCTTCCTTCACCTGCTTCGTTCCATCCAGATCGAGCGTCTTGACGGGCTGCTCCAGGATCTCCAGACCCACATCGTACCGCTCAACCAGTTGACAGAAGAGAATCGCTTCTTTCACCGAATACCCGCAGTTGGCGTCTGCGCGAAGGCTGACGTCGGGATCCAGTTTCTCTCGAATCGCCTTAATGCATTCAGCGTCTCGCACAGGGTCGGAACCGATCTTCGCCTTGATTCCACGGATACCTTGCTGATAGTACTCGTAGCTATGCGCCGCCATCTTCTCGGGTGTGTTGCGGGGCACCTCGATTGATACCAGTACCTTTGACCTGCGGCGACCGCCCAGCAGCGTGAAAACCGGAACGCCCAGTGCCTTTGCCACCAGATCGTGAAGCGCCAGATCGATGCCCGATGTCGAATAACGCACGGCGCCCCGATCCATATCCCAACTCACGAGATCGATCAGGTGTCCCAAGTTCATGGGATCTTGCCCCAGGAGGAGCGGCGTCATGTAGTGGTCGATCATAGCCACAACGACTTCCACCGGTTCCACGGCATCGCAGGCAGCCTCTCCGATACCGGTCAGGCCTTCATCGGTGTGAATCTTGACGATC
Source organism: uncultured Chloroflexia bacterium (assembly GCA_963807905.1). Taxonomy (GTDB): domain Bacteria; phylum Chloroflexota; class Anaerolineae; order Caldilineales; family Caldilineaceae; genus JAGRCP01. The sequence continues at coordinate 186,904 of CAWEEJ010000017.1, forward strand.
ACATTCGACAACATCAGGGTGCCGTCGTCAATTCGATCCCAAGGACGGTCGATGAAGTCACCTGATTGATAACGCTGGGGCGCATTCACGCCGATGACCTTATCGTCTCCATCCTGAAACTTGCCAACCGGCAAACTCACCGGAATCGTCTCTACGGCTGTGATTTTCATAGGGCCTCCATCGTTACCAGAGCGAAGGGTACCGCTGCAAGATGCCCTCCTCTTTCATCGTTTTCTCCACATCGTCCAACGCCAACGGCGCATCCCGGGTGAAGTTCTCAAAGCCGCCTTCGGTGATGAGCAGCGTGTCTTCCACCCGAATATAGCGCTTTTCTTCCGGCACCCACATCATCGGATCAAGCGTCAACACGAGACCGGGTTGCAACGGTTTCCCTCTGTAGTTGCCTACATCGTGAACCGACATGCCCACGGGATGCGAAAGATGGCCCTTAAATGCCAGCGCTTTTCTGGCCGCTTGTTCGTAAATCGGCTTGGAGAATTTCGTCTTCTCAATTACGTCCTCCATCCGCGCTGCTGCATCTTCCAGAATCTGTTCGGGTGTCACACCCGGGCGAATCAGATCCAGAAAGGTCATGTGGTATGTCACGATAAAGCCGTACAGTTCTCGCTGTAGTGCAGAGTAGCGACCGTTGACCGGCCACATGCGACCGATGTCACTTGTGTAGTATTGGTAGTCCGGCGCGCAATCCACGAGCACCAGATCGCCGTCGCCGAGTGGTTGATCATTGGCATTGTAGTGACCATACCATGCATTGGCCCCGCCTGCGACAATGGCTCGATATCCCGCATCCCTGGCTCCGTTCACCAGATAGACGTAGCGCATCACGGCATCGAGCTGGTACTCCATCACGCCGACCCGTGTCGAACGCATCGCTTCGACGATCCCCGTTGCGGTCAACTGACCTGCTTTGCGAAGCAGGTCGATCTCGGCCGCGCTCTTGATCAAGCGCATTTCATCCAAGACTGGCCCAATATCCCGGATCTCTGCCCCAGGTATCCGCTCGCGCAACAGTGCGATCAGTGCCCGCGTCCGATCCGGGCGGCCATCCCAGGGATCTGCCACGGCTTCCTGCTGGGCACGTTGCAGTGTGTCCCAACTCATGCCGGCGCCTTCGGCCATGCGCATCGGCGTGTAGATCGTCACGGCCCGTTCCAAAAATCGACCCAGTTCCTCGATGCCGTAGATCGCATCAAAGCCGGTCAACTCGCACGCGATCTCGGCATTTTCTGGAGAGAGTATCTCGCCTTCGTGCGTTCGTCTCTCGGGTGTCTGATGCGGAAGAAATAGATAGGATGCACCGGCGCGACCGTCGATCAGCAAATAGGCATGGGGTACTTCCACACCGCAGAGATAGTAGCAATCATTTGTCTGCCGAAACCGATCGTGGGCCGTCTCTTTGGGGCCGCCCTGGACAAGTGCCACTGCCTGATCGCCGATAGCTTCCAATACTCGCTTGCGACGCGCCACGAACTCATCAGGCGGAAAGGCCGTATTGAACATGGTCGTACTCCTTGCATGTTGCGGAGAGATTTCGTTTGTGTTTCTGCGCCATCCGTGGTTAGGTAGATCCCATCCATATAGTAACAGAGGACGTGGCTGGAGCAAGTCCGTTTTGCAGCACAGCATCAGGAGAAATCATGAATCGAGAACTGCTGGAACGCGTGTGCCATACGCCCGGTATCCCTGGCTATGAAGACGACATTCAAGATGTGATTCAGGAAATGAAAAGGTCTACGTGGGCAGGAACTTCGATGACCGTATCGGCACGTACTGCCTGCTCGACGCAATGGAGAACCTGGGACCCACGGCGGTTGACGTCTATGCGGTCAGTTCCGTGCAGGAAGAAATGGGCGTGCGCGGCATGCCGATGGCCGCCTATGCCATTGAACCCGATGTCGGCCTCGCGCTCGATGGCAGCGTTACATGGGGCGCGCACATTCCAAAGCACGATTACATCTGCGCGATGGGGGAAGGTACTGGAATCTATCTCATCGACAATTTGACGATTGGCGATCGTCAACTGATCAAATTCCTCTTCGATCTGTGCGAACAGCACGGTATTGCCTACCAGCGAAACATCGGAGGCGGAACCGATGCATCGGCCATTCAGCGCACGAAAGAAGGCGCTCTCAGCACGACTGTCGGTGCGCCCGTTCGCTACATGCACTCAACCGTACAACTATGCCACGAAGACGATATCGAAGCAACGGTCTCGCTATTGAAGGTGTTTCTGGAGCATGCTCACAAATTACTGCCGAAGGCCCGGGCTGACGATCCGTTCAGGCCATGATGCGAATTTGGGTCTGCTCAAAACGAGTTGCTCTCCCCGAGATCCTCCGGGAGGGTGATGACGGCTACATCGCTGCTGCTGACCGGATTGTGATCAACAACTCAATTCAACTCGATCCATTCCCAACCGGCAGTTCTTTCACGATCTCTTGGGCATTGTCGAACAATTGGCGCTGTTTGTCGTATCGATTTTGATTCTTCCGGCAAGTTCCTTGAAACTTCGGCGGCGTTCGAACGAATCTCAATATCGAGATCAGCCCGGCTCTTCTGAATCTCGGATTCAATATGGAGCAGGTTCCTTTTGAGCGTCTTGTCAAAGACGATTTCACTTCTCTCAGGATCAGGTAAGAATCGGTTCACCTCAGTACAGAACTCACAATCACACGCCAATTGTCCCTCACGTGACCAGTCCTTCGGCGCGGTTGGCCGACTTGGGAACTCGGTTTGAATCCGTATGTACACATCTTCGACGAATTTCTGCGTGCAAGTCCGGTCATAATCACGCCCTTCAAGTTCGTTGAGGCAGCTTACGACAGCCGGACCATACGCGGACGTGAGAAACGTCTCTTGCGTCTGCCTCGCCAAAAACGCAATGATCTTATCGGGCAATGCCTGAATCCCAAGCAATGAGACAAGCTGTATCAGACTGGCTATGCCATCTTTTGTGACATCATGCGTCAGTGAGGGTTGCCATAGATCATCCACCCATTTCGTCATGACCGATCGACCTTCACCGGAGAGCGGCTCTTCAAGCCTCGCTAGGGCGTTCAACCATGGAAGTGCTCCTCGTCGTGGGGCCAAATAGGGGATCGCGACTTCCTCAAAGTTCTGCCAACCAATGCGCCCTATCATCTGCGTGAGAACTTGATTGTCGATCCCAGAGTAGGTTGTGCTGTGCCATCTGTTTGTGCAGATACTTCTTGAGCAACGCAACGTCCCCAATTTGTAGTAGCTGCGCGGAGATTTCTTTGTTCCTGTAGGAAGGCAGATTGGCGAGAATATGGTCGGCCAACTGAATTATCGCCTGACGCTGTTCACCGTCTGCACCATTCTTCTCCTGGAGAGATCTCTTCAGAAAATCGAGTCCATAGTCAATATCCATTCTCGCAACCAACTCGAACTCGCGCGCGTTCGGCCAGAGAATCACAGCGCCTCGATGGTACCAGAGGTCCTTGGTGGCGCCCTCATTGCCGGTTGCTTCCGAGATGTAGAAACCGCGCCCGGGACCCTCACGCAGCGGGGTATTTGCGAGTAGGGCATCTTCGTCCAGCGTTAGTTTCTCTATGTTTACTTTGTCTCCCTCAGAGGTCGTAAATGAGTGGGCGTACACTTCTTCTTCATCTACGTCATACTCCTCAAAATCGTCCTCGTCCAAATCGTCGTGGTAAGCATGTCAACCGTAGTAGGCGGCCTCGCCATAGCTTGTTCGATAATAGGTGACCAAACATAAATATGCTCGACAATCGTTCGCTTCCGCGGCGTTTAGCAGAACCGATGCCTTGGCAAAATCTCCTTGCTTGAGATTCGAGAGGCTGAGATTCTGCTCTGAATAGCTGTGCTCAAGTAGGTAGGTCAGGGTTGGATCATCACTGTTCTTCTGGGACCATTCTTGTATGGCGCTGCCAATATCCTCGATAACCCTGGTCTGTTGAGACAAGAGAGGCTGTCGCTTTCGATTGGCAATGGCGAGATTGTATATCAAACAGATTCGATAGCCGGACGAAATCGGCTTGACTTCGTGATAACAATCAGCGTAGAAGGCCACAAAACTAGGTTGGAAGGCATCGCTATCCGCAAATGAGTAGCTTTGACTTTGCCCGCCGTGGCTGACGATCAACTCGCCCCCTTCGTGTTCGGAAGGTAAGCCAATGACCAACGTGGCGAACATATTGGGCATCTTTTCCGTATCGCGATGTGCGGCGAAAAATGATCCTTGTTCATAGATCAGCAATTTGTACGGCTCAAACTCAATTTTGCATCCGTACAAACCCAACTGCTTGCCGATCTGGTTGATTGACTCTTGGAGAGCCTCTTCCCATTGAGGATTGGTCAACTCAAAATCCTCAGCAGGGATCTGCCAAGCGTTTCGAATGTCTGTATCAACGATTGTCTCTTCCCCGCGGCCGAAGGGCGCTTGTTGGCTTAGCTCAATCAGTGCTCTGGCTTGATGCTCAAGCAGGGGCAGAGCAATATTCCCGACTCCCTTGACTTTGAGACCCGGAGCGATAGGCGGCAGCATTCCACCGACGGAGAATGTTCCTGAGCTTTTGACCTTTTCCAGTAGAGAAATCAATTCAGTCATCTGTATCTCCAGGCAAGTGGGGTGGCTGCTTTTGCGGGATGTCGGCACGTAGGTTATCCAAGAAGCGTTCCTGCGCGTAGCGATCCAGGTAGTAAATGTCCAGTAGCTCAGCGATTTCTTGTTGGGTTAGGGCTGCAAAAATGGGTTTATGGATAACCATACGTTTGCCTTGTGCGTTGCAACTTCAGGCGCCGTGACCGTGGCCTGGACGTGTACGTTTACCTGTAATTTAGCCTCGGCCCCATTCCCCGTTTGACTATGCGCGGGCAGAATCATTGACGCCATTATTGCCTCCGAAAACCCCAAACAGGGTCTCTTCTGCTATTATATGCAAGGAAGTTGGCACGCTTGTTCGCGTGATGGTTGTCACTCGACGGGTTTGCCACTGTTTTCCAGGACAGGATACCCTATCTCGGCTAGATGGCGCAAGGAAATGCGGAAATCTGACCAAGGTGTGGAATCATTTGCCTGGGGAGGAATTCAACCGGCCTTGTACACGTGAGCGGCCAACTCCCGTCGTCTCCGCTAGCCTATAGTTTAAAACTATGGGATTGGAAAGAGTTCTCGGCAATTCGCTGGGGACTCTTTTGTTGTTGCCTGTCCACATTCCATTTCCTCCTGACATTGCCAAGGGTTGGCACAGCAAGGCTGTGATGCATGTCGTTTTCCACGACCTGGCTGAGTCACCTATAGGTCAATCACGGTCAAGAACCAAATTGTTGATGATGCGCGACTGTCACCCAAATAGAGGATAGCTATGTGCGTCATTTCTGCATCGCCTCACTTCTGCATCGCCTCACGAGCCTCCAGAACGGACCGTACAGGGTCAGCAGCCAAAAACCTCGCGCATGAATCTGATTCATCAATCGTTCCAGCCAAGCGCCCAATAATCGCGGTTGCGGTTTCGTAGGCCTGCTGCGCCTGATCTTGCTCTCCCTGCTCCATATAGAGCGCCCCCAACGCTGCCAAAATTGGCCATTCCTCGCCTGGGAGGCCAATTGCCCGCGCCAAAGCGAGTGCAGCGTCCAGATGGGCAATCGCTTGGTCAGGGGCGCCATCCCATTGCGCCAGCACCGCACGTGAACGCAGCAGAGGCAAACGATAGCGGCGATTGTCTCCCACAGCCCTGTCCAACCGTGCAATCTCAGCGCGTGCCAAATCGCCATCGCCGCCCCGCAAGAGCGCCTCTGTTTCAAACCAGCCTGTCTTGCCCATGGGCGGCAATGATCCGTCTGCATGAAACGCCAGCACTTCTTTGGCATAGGGGTATGCCTCATCCCACTCGCCCCGCAAAGCATGGATGGCGCATAGCTCTGCCGCTATCTCGTCTGGAAACGGATAGAATCCTTCGCCACCGGCAACCGCATCGTAGACGTGCATGTACGCCTCTTGCGCCACATCCAAAGATAGGATCGTCCGATACGCGAGGCCAAGCGTGGAGTAATGCATGGTGAGATGGGGGTGTTCCGCAGCGCGCGCCAGTTCGACAGCTTCTGTTGCGAGTCGAATCCCCTGTTGGTAATTGCCCAATTCTATCTGGACCATTGCCAAGAAGCTGGCTGTATGTGCCTGTTCCCAACCGTTCTCAGATCTTTGGAAGAAGGCATAGGCCGCTTTCTCTGTCTCCAAGCTCTCCAGGAGGCGACCGCTTTGCATCTGACTTGCACCAAAAAGCCGCCGTGCATCATTTGCAAGCCACAAGTTGCCCACCTCTTTGAAACGTTCTGCTGCCTCAGCGGCATACTTTTCACACATCTGCCACGCCCGCTGGCCGACGTATGCCATGGACAGACGGTATAGGCAGCGAGCCAGTAGAGAGGGGTGTCCCAGTTCACGCGCGATTGTGATTGCTTGATGGGCATACTGGATTTCATTGTCTACGTCTGACAAGTGCCCCACAGTCATTGACAGGTTTTGCGCAGTTTCCGCCATGCCCCGGCGGTCGCCTGCCTGTTCGGCTACCTCTCTGGCACGATCGAGTAGCTTAAGCGCTTTGCTGGGATTGAACAATGCCATATTGTACAGCTCGGAAAGATGATTGTACCCCTGACACTCCATGGCCGGAGCCCCAACCTGTTGCGCATAGGCAATCATCGACTCATAGAGGGTCCGCGCTGATTCGATTCGTTCACTCTGTTCGTAGGCGCGACCCAAACCTACATAGAGTGCCTGTCGATCGGCGCCGGAAATCGCCTCCGGCCACCCTTTTTCATCCCCGACTCGAAAGGCGGTTTCGTAGTGGTGGGCCGCTACCTGGCTGGCAAAAAGGGCCAGGGCCTCGTTGCCGGCAATCAGGCTGTAACGAATCGTCTCGGCGACCAGTCCGCCATGGAGCGCGTGATAGGCCAGCGCGGCAGCCGCGGCAGTGGATGCTTGCAGCGTCTCGAATGCGGTCCGATGCAGAATACGCCGCCTGGCCGCGCTCGCTTCCTCATAGACCACGTCGCTGATCTTCTGATGTGAGAATTGATAGACCGGGTCATGATGGAGTGACAAGAGTTTATCGTCTGTTTCCAGCAAGATTTGCCGAGACCGCAATTCATCCAACGCGGTGACCGCTTCAAGTTCGTCGAGACCCGCCACGCGATACAGGTGATCAAAGGTGGCTTCTTCAACCAGGACGGCCGCCGCTTCTACAAGCTTCCCGGCTGGCCCGCTGAGGCGCGCCAACCAACCGCGTACGATCTCCCGTATCCCAGGCCACACGTTTGGCGCGGTTGTATGTTCCTGTAGCCTGTGCCGATCCACCCTCCATTCGGCTGCGTCCGAACCGGTGCGAGCCACTGTCCCTTCGTCAACCAGCGCCTTCAGCATCTCCGTTAGAAAGAGGGGCTGACCATCGGTTTCAGTGAAAAGCCAATCCCGCAATCGGTCCAGCGAGTGTTGATCGTGGTCCGCAGGCAACGTCTCATCGTGATGGCTCTCCTGGGCCAGCACGCGGTCAACCAGTTGCCCGGTCTCTCGATCAGATAGCCGGCCTAGGACGAACTGCTGGGAAACAGGGTGGTCTCTGAGCTGGGTCAACCATCGTTGTGTTTCGGTCGATTCCGTCAACGCTTCCTGCCGCAGCGTTAGCAACAGCAGAATTGGCGTCTGTTCTTCGGTCCAGCGCACAACGGCATGCCGCAGCACGTCGAGCGAGGCCGTATCGACCCACTGTCCATCATCGATGAAGAGAACCAGCGGCACGCGGGCGGCCAATGCCTGACCCAGTCGGGCAATGGCTTCATAGAGATGTTGGCGCGCAACGCTGCTCTCTTGAATCGGCTCGGGGAGATCAGGATAGCGCTCGCGCAGTTCAGGCCAGAGACGCGTAAGCTGCGCGAGCCACAAGTCGGAAAGCAGATCGTCTGGCGCATTTTCACGCTCAAGGCGCCGTCGAAAGAGTTGAATGATCGGCTGGTAGGAGAGATCGGTGCTGGTTTCATAGGCGCGACCTTGCAGGATATCGCCGCCTTGGGCCGCCACCCACAACAGAAACTCCTGGGCCAACCGGGTCTTGCCGATGCCGGCGTTGCCCACCAGCGTGATCATCTGTAGCCCGCGGTCGGCGCTGCGCTGATAGGTGTTGACCAGTTGGGCAAATTCTGTCCGGCGGCCGACAAAGGGAATGGTCAGAAGCGGCTCTTCTGCGCCGACAGCCGGCGGGTTTGGCATCGTGGCGGTTGGCTCGTGGCGCACAATCGTCTCCGCCAGCGTTTTGGTCTGCGCAGACGGTTCAACGCCCAACTCATCCCGTAGAATTGTCCGACAACGGTCATATTGAGAGAGGGCTGCGCTGCGGCGACCCTGTAAGGTCAATGCCTGCATCAACTGTCGGTGTGCTTCTTCTCGCCAGGGTACCAGCGCCAATTGTTGCTGTGCTAGGGACTGGGCCTCTCCATAGGCTGCTTGCGCCAGGCGTTGATCAGTTAACTTGAACAGGGCATCTAGGGCCAGCCGTTGGAGTCGGTCTCTCTCCTGCCGTAACCAATCGTCAAAGACATCGCTGTCACAGCCAAAGCTGGGGAGGAGATCATCCTGATAGCAGTCAATGGCTTTCTCCAACTCCTTCCGCTCCCAGGCAGACAGGAAATTGGCCACATCCAACTGATAGTCGCTCGACCCATTGAACTGCACCGTGGATCGGTTGATCATCAGAAACGGTTGCGTTTTCCTCCCCCGTTTCCCCCAACAATTGCCGCAACCGATAGAGCGATTGACGTAAGTTTTTCTTGGCCACACTATCCGGCTCGTCCGGCCAAAGGAGGGCTGCCAACTCCTCACGGGCGTGTGCTTGCCCCGCAGTCAGGGCCAGGAAAATCAAGAGCCCCTTGATTCTAGCCGAACGGAAATTGGTGATGGGTTCCCCATCGTGCGTTGCTTGAAAGGCGCCAAAAAATGATAAGTGGAGATAAGCCATTAAGCTGAGCCCTAAGTACAGAGAATAAACGACCGGATGGAGTGATGCTCTGATTATATCGCCTGGAATATGAAGTGAAGAATTCCCTGGGACGATGCCTGAGCATTGACGATCTGGTGACGATTGGCGACCCACTGCTGACGCTTTGGGGACGGCCGATTGCGTATCTTGGTGCGGTCAACCATTCATCCAATCAATAGATCAGGAGACAATCAGTGAACGTTGCTCAATCCCTACTTTCAAAAGCGTCCTTTCGACAAATCGTGGGACTGGCCTTTGTTCTGCTTCTATTCAGCACGAGCACAGCCCAAGCCCAACCCTTGACACCCGATTCACCGGGCCCATTATCCACCACGATCCAGGTCGAGTATGTAGGCACCATGCCGTCCATCAGTGCGCCAATGTCGCCGCAACAGGACGGCCCCAATATCGGCAGTCCCGTCGCCGTCCAGCAGCAGATCTACTTTGTCGACCAGCATGGCGCGATTTTGCGCAGCAACCGGAACGGCAACAATATCAAGCAGATATTCGACGCCGCCACGGACGCGCCTGACGGGCTGGCGCTGGACAATCGGCAGAGCGTTCTCAACATCTCGCCGGGACGTAGGAACGACACGCTCTTTGTCTGGTTCCAGGCCGGTAGTGAACCCACAACCGGTATTCCCATCTATCGTCTGCCTGCCCCTCTGCCGGAGCTCTGCTGCGATTTAGGGTCCGAGATTTTGGCCGACGATCTCTATCGACTTGACCCATTGCCGACGGAGTTCCTCCAGGCCATCTCCTTTCCGGGGCGCACAGAGTATCAGACTCTATACGAATACAAGGTTCAGGGCAACAAGCTGGCGAATCCCCGACCCATCGTCGCCTTTGAGGCCCAGGCAGGACCCACCCACAACGGCGGTGGCATGTTGACCCTGCCCGACGGCAGAGTGCTTTTGGCGACCGGGGATCAACTGCCGTTTGGCGCAGACGGTCGTGATGCGGCCCAAGACAATAACTCTCACGTCTCCAAGCTGATCATCGTGAATCCTGACGATGGCTCGATCGAAATCGCAGCCAAGGGCGTGCGCAATGTCCAGCATCTGCAGTACATCTGGGACGGCGCCGGCATCGCCTTTGCCGATATCGGCGGCGTAACGGCCGAAGAGATCAACATCGTCAGCACCTCTGACCTCCTGGACACAACGTGGATGGAGAACTTCGGTTGGGGGCGCAACGCAGACGGCTTCGCACGGGAGGGCACCTTCTACGTCGGGCCAGGCAGACCCATGATCTTTGGCACCGAGCCGCCGGCCCTGGGCAGCGCGCCTCAGCCTGAGCCTGGCTTCATCCAGCCCCATGCCCAGTATGGCCGAAATGACCCCACGGAGTTCGTTGCCATTACCGGCCCCGTCGTGTCACCGGTCAGCTTCAATACCCTGCAGGCTGTCTGGGCAGACCTGAACGCCGGCACCATCTATGCCAGCACGGATGATCTGGCGCTGACCAACGTGCCGATCTACAACCCTCTGCTGGTGGACGGCAATGGGAACCCGCTGAGTGATCTGAACGCCCTCAACGGCGGCAACCGGGTCGATGCCCGCTTCTTCGTCTACCCTGACGGAACGGCCGGCGTACTGCTGGAAGCGACCGGTGACTTCTATCGGCTAACCGAACTGGACTAACGCCCCAACGCAGGTGAAGCCCCCTCAGCAAGGATGATATATCTTTCTGAGGGGGTTTGGTCTTGCCGATTCGATTTTTCCAAGTCAATTACGGTGCATAACGATGATCTACATACTCTTGCGGCACTCAGTTGAAGATTACAGACGATGGAAAGAAGGCTTTGATCTGCACCTTGCCGCCCGCCAAGCAGGGGGCGCGACCCATGAGGCATATGTACTGCGTAACGTAGAACATCCGCAGGAGATCATCGTCCTATTGGGTTGGCACGATTTGGCGAGTGTCAGAGCGTTTGCAGACTCTGTGAGTCTACAGATGGCGATCAAGCAGATGGGGGTGGCTGGTTTGCCGGAGGTTTGTGTTTTAGAAAGGGTGGCGTGAGGTGCTTCAAATGACAGATTTCGTATTGCGGAGAGTTGACGTCGCTGAAACACGCCGGCGAAGGAATCTTACCAGATCTTGTACACGTGAGGGGCGCGACTCCCGTCGTCTCCGCCTATAGTAATTTCCTATGGGGTACCAAGGAACTCTCGTTTCCGAGAGTTCTTTGCGTTTTCGGCTTGATATCGGATCAACCCTCAGGTCGATTCGTCGCTCCTGTAGTTCGACGGCTATATCGGGCAGTGGCCTCAGGGTGGACAGGTCTGCAAGCGAATCTCCTGGCTGATCCGCATTCTATGTGCAAGATTAGATTCTGTGCAGATTCACTCGCTAGCAGCTTGTCGGAGTGAGATGAAATAGAACGCGGATGACGCTGAAAAGGCGGAAAAACACGGATTTCTTCTGCTTTAATCCGCGGAAATCAGCCCGATCCGCATAATCAGCGTTCTATCCGCTTTCTCTCCGACAGCCTGCTAGCACCGCCGATTCGAATTGAGTTGCGATCTCCAGCCCGATCTCAGGCTCGACGCGTTTATCATCGTCAGTTGCGGCATCCAACGGCAGTTCTCGCGTGAGCGTGTACTGCACCTCCGACTTGTGCGCCCTATGAACATGAATGGCATAGAGTCACCGATCAAACACCCGCTTCTCTAGCCTGAGGCGAATTTGTACTGCTTGCTCTGGGGCGGAGGTTCCGATTATCATACGACCGGCTCTAGGGGTTGCTTAGCTACCTGTGACTGAGGGTTTCACTAGACTGCAACGTATCACAGATGAAGTCCGCTGACCACAAGTCAACATGAGATTCTTCCTGCGGAAACGCTTTTGAAACGCTTAGCTGTGTATAGTGGCGCTGACCAAAGACATTCTGCCTGGTAGACACGAAATGTCACTCTACGATAGTCAGACTTGTAATATGGTAAGCGCAAAGGATGCCCCCTTATGGGGGGCTTCCTAATGTCTCCCGCTCTGCGGGAGGTCGATTACTGAGTCTGGAGGATTCGCATGTATCCCAATTAACCACCTGCCTGAAACTCCAATATAGATCTGCAATTGAACGACAGAGTCGCATCTCGCCCTGCTGGAGGCGAAGGTCATTGACGTTAACTCACAGTTCCCAACTCCTGGCAGTTCGCCAGAACCACCGAACGAGGACATACACATGCCTGTAAGCGGTCCAATTCACACCATACGCCCCGGACTCGCTGAAAGTATTAAGAAGGGGCGGGCTGTGCCCATCATCAGTGACGAAGTGCTCTTCGACCTCGTACTAGGCGGTCATGCAGACTTCGTCGATCAGTATGCGAATCATGTCGATTACCCGATGGAAGATCGCCACAATCTTCCTCGCATTGCCAAGTATCGCAAACTGGCGAAACAGGCAGAGGAACGTAAAAAAGGACGCAACTTCACTGACAATGACCTACGCGTCGACTATCTCAAATTTGTAAAGCGTATGATCTATTGCCGTGCAAAATCAGAAGGCGTCGACGACGATTTGCTTGCCGATGCCGTAGACGCGGACACCTTGATGTCCGTCACTGACTTCGCCCAGCAATTGGGCTACCCGGTCCTCAAAGGCGGTCAGCAGAATCCACTGCTGGTCCTAGCCAACCTCCCCTTCGAAAGGATTCTCACGACCAGCCCGTTCAGATTCATCGAAACAGCCTTGAGGTTCGCCGGAAAAGAACCAAGGACCGCAGTCTGTCGCTGGCGTAAGGACCTACGCAACATCATCAATGAAGAGATCGATGACCATCCGCCCAATCGAGCGGGAGCCCTTGGTCTACCACCTCTTCGGAATCGATGAATACTCCAAATCGCTTGTGCTCACTGAGGACGACTACCTAGATTTCCTGGTGGACGTAAGCGAAGGACGTGGTAACAATTCACAAGACCGCATCCCTGGCGTCGTCCGGGCAGCCATCGACAGAGATCTGCTTGTGCTGGGATACAGCCTGAATAGCTGGGCATTCCGTGCCATTTACGCGGGTCTGATCAAACCCGATGGTACCCATCACGAGAGTCGAGGCGTCTGCAACGTACAGGTTCTGCCTAGCGAGGAGGAACTGGCTTACTTGAACGACTATTTGCAGCATGAGGCGCGATTTGACGTCTTCGAAGGAGATCTGCACGCGTACGCTCAGATGCTGCGTAATCTCTAGCCATTGACAGTACCTACCGGGATGCCAATAAGCCATTGAAGGATATGACCACGATGACTGAACTTTCTCTTCCCGATCCGTACATTGGTCCTCGCACCTTTACCCTGGCTGAGCGGGATCGTTTCTTCGGTCGTGAACGCGAGGCCCGAGAGCTGTTGGCGCTGCGTTGTCTCCGAGCGGTTGGTCCTCTTCTATGCTCAGTCGGGCGCGGGGAAAAGTTCATTGGTGCAGACGAGACTGATTCCGCAACTCCAGGAGGATGAAGATTTTGTCGTCCTGCCAGTTGGTCGCGTCTCTGGCGATCTGCCTGCCCAGATGAGATCCGCCGTGAATGTCCATATCTTCAGCCTCTTGGCCAGCATCGACCAGCATGGTGGAGATCCTACCCGACTCGCCGATCTCTGTTTAAGCGAATTTTTGAAACACCTGGTAGCGGAGGATGCTGAGGACGGCGGCCAGCATTGGCGCTTCGATCCTGGGATAGATATCGAGAAAAAAGCGGCAGGATTACGCACCCAACGGAAAATTCTGATCATTGACCAGTTTGAGGAGATTTTCACGGCGTATCCTGAGCATTGGGAACAGCGCGCTACCTTTTTCAAGCAGCTCGATCAGGCCATGAGCGACGATCCCTGGCTCTGGGTTGTCCTGACCTTGCGTGAGGACTACGTGGCGGCGCTCGATTCTTATGCCCATCTGACCACTGATCGGCTGCGTGCCCGCTTCTACATGGAACGCCTGAGCGCGCAGGCTGCACGGACGCGATCTGCAGTCCCGCCAAGCAGGCCGGCCGACCCTTTGAAGATACTGCGGCGCAGATGCTGGTCGAACAATTTGCGTCAGACACGTGTGCCGGGTCAGGAAGGGATGGTACTCGGCCAATACGTAGAGCCAGTGCAATTGCAGGTAGTCTGTTACCAGCTTTGGGAGAAGCTGCACGGGACCCATGCAGAGACGATCACGACAGCGCACCTGTCGGAATCCGATGACATCGTTGCATCCCTGGTGAAGTTCTACGAAACCGCCGTGGCGAGCGTTGTAGACGATCCGGAGATAGATGTGAGCGAGCAGCAGATCCGTAATTGGTTTGGCACGCGCCTCATCACCGCTGCGGGAACGCGTGGCATCTCCTACCTGGACGTACAAAGCGGAGAGAGTGAAGGTCTGCCCGTCACCGCGGTGAACTTGCTTGCCAGATACTTCTTGGTGCGTGTGGAACTACGCTCTGGCGGCCAGTGGGTTGAGCTGGTTCACGACCGACTTGTCGGCCCAATTGAAGAGAGCAATGCAGCTTGGTCCCTGGCCCACCAGAGTACCCTGCAGCGCCGGGCGTCGATATGGGACCAGAATGGCCGGGTGGAAAGTCTGGTGCTCCAAGGAACAGAACTGCAGACCATGATGGACGAGTTCCCCGAAATGCCAAAGGGCTGGGCTCAATACGAACAAGATTACTACAGGGCCTGCGTGGCCGCGTGGCAACGGGAAAAAGCCGCCAGGCGCAATCGTCTATTGCTTATGGGATTCGTTGGTACTGTTAGGCATTCTAGTGTTGGTTCTGGTGCGTCGGCCGTTAATTTTCGTGTCAGTTCATTAGGAGTCAAGAGGCCGCTCATAATGATTTTGTGGCCGGACTTGTCGCTAACGCAAACCTAGTCTATGAGAAGGACCAACCTTTACTTGGCCTAAGACTCGCGCTGGAAGCGGCAGAGCTCGTTGAGCGTAGCGATGAAGGCTTTATGGCCAAGATTGATGCCCGATTGCTTTCGGCGGATAGCTGGTTTCGCACGATTTTTAGCGGAGATGATCAGAGCTCTCAACCGGAGGACATCAACAGTAAGATCGAAGAATCTATCGCGGCGATGGTTAACCAGGGCCGCATCGCCGCACTAGGACAGGACATTATTGCAATTACCCGCTTCCCTGGGAAACCGTCGAGAGCGCTACTGACTGCAAGCAGCATCATGTCTGGAACCAGTATCATTCGTACCGACAGGCTGATTGATCTTGTTGACGGCACAGTTGTTGACCTCCCAGGCGCGCCCGCCACTGGAAATGTCAAGATGCATCACATTGCAGAGGATTCGCCGTTCTTCGTCGTTGAGTACCTGGACCGCCCGGGGGCTACAGAACTACGGCACAAGGATATCTTAACGGTAGTTGACTTAGTTGAACCCGCTGGGTTCAGATATCATTGACGTCTTCCCCATCAACGATACACTATTTGTCGTAGATTACTTATATCAGACAGACGAGCTGCGCAAAACCAAGAATGGAGAACTAGTCTCTGAAAATGCGCCACCAGTACGGCGATGTGTCGGGGTACGACGAGATCAGCGACGAATCCCCGGTGTTCGTATTAGATTATAGAAATGGGCCAGATGAACTGCGCCGGAAAAATGACGGGGGGCTAGTCGAGCAGATTGGAGAGGTGGCACAGGTCATCCAAATCGGCGACGACATGTTTGTCTTGGAACACCTAGCCGGGCCAGACGAGCTTCGTCGATTCACGGACGACTCGTCAACGACAGGACTGCCGTTGACAAGCGATGTGGTTTTTGCTGTCAAGGTTAGTGACAAACTATTCATGGTCCTTTACCAAGACAGTCCAGTCGAATTGCGCAGCATGTCTGATGGAGACGTTGTTAAGCCTGCGACCGAGATCGTCGGAAGCGTCAATGACAGGATCCCTGCCCTTGATGGCTCGTCGTTTTTCGTTCTATCCTATTCGGAGCGTCCGACGAGATGCGGAGTGTTGATACAGGAGCCATCGTAGCGCCAGATGAGCCGCTGAAGAGTCATGTGGTCAGATATCGATGAGATCGGTACTGACTATGTCGTCATCGAGTTGTACAATGGCTCTTTCCAGTTCCGCCGCAAAGTTGACGGGTTCTTTGGTAAGTTGCCCGGTCAAGGCGGTGCAATTGAAAGCGTCTTCACCGTCGCACACATGAACTTCTTTGTTGTGAAATATAAAGACGAAACAAATGAAGTGCGCGACGCCTCAACATTGGAACCCATCACCTTGGCTGATCCTTTAATCGGGGACCTGGCCGGCCCGTGGTCTATAGGAGACCGTTCACCATTTGTCATCGCCGCATATCATGATCATCCAGACGAACTGCGCCACAAAGAAGACGGCACATTGGTCGAAACCTTTCAAGACTATATTTACAGAGATAGGACCTGACGAAGATTCGCCTTTTGTTTTTATTGACTACCGGCACCATCCCGATGAACTCCTGGAGATCAAGACCGGAGATCGCATAACAAATGTTGAAGGTTTCGGGTTTGATTCGGACGCGTATCCTGGTCTTTTCATGACGCTCAGCAGTGGCAATCGATATGTCAAGCTGTGGCAGGGATTGCCCACTCAATTCCTTGTGGACCTTGGTGCAGGCTTCGACTCGGTAGTTTACAGCCAGGAAGACCAAACGTTTGCAGTTGTTCACGTTGATGGTCGGGTACGGCTCTACGATATAGCCTGGATCAAGTACGTACAGCGCTATGGACTCGAGGATCCGACGAGCCTGTGTTACCCCTTCATCGATTCCATTATTGACACGAGTGAACTCAAGAAGTATCTGAAGGGCACAGATCCCAAAGCATGTCCAGAGGATACGCTTGACCTGGCTCGAAGAAGAGCCGCTGCCGCCAACCTGGATGTTGACACTGCGATCCGAAACTTTGAAGAAGCTCTGGAGTCCAATCCACATCTTGACCTCGA
This sequence comes from uncultured Chloroflexia bacterium, assembly GCA_963807905.1. Lineage (GTDB taxonomy): Bacteria > Chloroflexota > Anaerolineae > Caldilineales > Caldilineaceae > JAGRCP01. The sequence continues at coordinate 203,850 of CAWEEJ010000017.1, forward strand.
CCCAGAGATGGACCTTGACCCAGAGGACGAAGCCAATCGAATTGCGGGCCAGGCCCAGCTCGACTTGGCCCGCACATTCAGGTTTGCTCGTGAGTACGAACGCGCGCTGGAAGCCGTCGCCAAGGTGCACGAGTATGACACGATCATCAAGATCGAAGTCGATGTGCATGATATTGTCGATGATCTGATCTGCTTCTTGAAAGACGGCAAAGTCGACGACATCAAGTCAATGCTTAAGGACAACGTGGCTATTCTGCCCGCCATCGTAGTGCTCGAACTAGAGCCAGAGCTCATCCAATCGCTCATCAATGGCTACACTAAAGCCGCAGAGCGTCTAGACGCAGCTGACCACGCAGACTCCGCTGCTCAAGCACGCAACAAAGCAAATATCTTAGTGAGCTACGTGGCCATCCCATAGTAGTCGTTGATGATCCTGCCCAGAACCGGCTGGTTCTGAACCGAGCCTTCACGCTTTTCAGGCAATCTCATGATCGGAGATTGCCGGTGGGATTGTATGTCCATTTGCGTCTCACCAGCTGACGATGCCAGTCCAAAACAGTTCCGAGTACTCTTGTGCTTGGCGGCTCCACGTCCCGTTGGAATGAGCGGAACTCCAGGCCTAAGACTTGGTAGCAGTCTCGTAAGAATCCTGGACACACCCGTAGAAATTTGAGCAGTTGGTTGATCATGGGCTGTGAGGGTACACTGTTGGTGACTTCAACGATTGAGTGCTGTGCAGATACCTCAATCGTTTACCCAGACAGCCCATATTGTCAAGCTGTTTTTCTGTATTGAATTATCCGGCGTTTCCGTAGGAGATACCCACCCCCGAGATCGTCGAAACTCGAGAATCACTTTCCGACAACGTAGGCAACTTGGACGAGGAGGGTCCCATGAGATACGGCTACTTGCTAATGGCACTGTTTTGGGCGGTACTGTTTATTGGCAACGGTGAGGCCCTGGCCCAAAGTCCCGCCGTCGACGGGATGGTGACCCTACAGTCTGCTGGTACTGTTGACGAGACCGTTGGCCAACTGCAGAGCACCATTCAAGATAGAGGACTGACGATCCTATCGACCGTCGATCACGCTGCCAACGCGCAGCGGGTAGGCCAAGAACTGCGTCCCACACAACTGATCGTCTTCGGCAACCCAAAACTCGGCACGCAGCTGATGCAGAGTCAGCAAAGTGTCGGAATCGACCTCCCTCAGAAAATCCTGGTCTGGGAAGATGAGGCCGGGCAGACCCACGTCAGTTACACCGATCCTCAATATTTGCAGAATCGACATGATCTGGCGGGTGTTGAGGATGTCTTGACCACCATTTCGAATGCCCTCGACGGCTTGACGAGTGCTGGCGTGCCTGCGACAGAACCCGAGATGGCGGGCGAGGGTGCGCCGACCATGCTCCCGGTTACGGGTGCCAATACGAACGGCATGCCATGGCGGCTCGTCGGAGGCGGTGTGTTGGCCGTGGGAGCAGCATGGCTGCTGCGTAGGCGTGGTGGATCCAGGCTGCTTGTCTTGATAGCGACGCCCCTCTTGGTGGCAGCCTTATCCCAGCCGGCTGTCACGGCTCAGGAGTCCAATGGCTTGGTCAGCGTTGATGGCACCCACGATGTGCAAGAGACGGTCAATCGGTTGCAGGCAGCGATGGAGGAACGGGGTCTCACCGTGATGACGACGATTGACCATGCTGCCAATGCCGCGAACGTGGGCATGGAACTGCGTCCTACGCAACTGATCATCTTTGGGAATCCCAAGCTCGGCACGCAATTGATGCAGAGCCGCCAGTCCGTAGCCATCGATCTGCCCCAGAAGTTCCTGGTCTGGGAAGATGCTGAAGGCCAGGTTCATATGACGTACAACAACCCACGATATCTGGCTCAACGGCACGGGATCACAGATCGCAACGATCTGTTGACCACAATTGCAGATGCGCTCAACGGGTTGGCTGAGGATGCGAACACACCGTAGGTAGCTCGATCCCTCGTATGGGTCGGATAAGGCCGTTCCTGGATTTTGAATCCCTGTGCTGGCTACTTACGTCATCTGTCAACGATGTATTCAAAAATTCGCGGAAATGCCTTGATCTTGGGTGGAATGTAAGCAACCTAGATCGTACGAGACAGTGATCGACTCCCGTCGTATCCGCCTTCAGTATTTCCCTCTGGGGCATCAAGGAACTCTCGGAAACGAGGGTTCTTTGCGTTTTACAGTTGATCATTCAGATCAAAGATTAGGTCGGATTGATGATCCCATAGTCCATACTCAACGGCTTCTTTGAGGCTGGCTGTCTTCGCACGCACAGGTTCGAATTGTCCCCCATCATACGCGTTTGACACGGGTTTTCGGTCAGGCACAATCTCTCCATACCGGCACCCGACTCCTCCCATCTCTGGCGACACAGACTCTCATTATCATTGGAGCATATCGTGGGGCTGTTTACCCTCGACCAAGTCAAGGGTAAACAGCCAATGGCCGAAATCTCAGGTCATCCTGACCCGTATCTGTCGTCTTTCGATCGGCATTAACTTCGGGGTATTTATCCATGCTTAGTGAGTGTCCGCAAATAACCTCCGGGAGGTGGTCACGAAAGTTTGGCTGAACGAAGTGGTTCTGACCACCTCCCGGAGGTTCAAACCGCTAAGTTGTTTGCGGACAGTTACTTAGCCTTGAAACGCTCTTGGGATTAGGTGGCGCCCTGCTGTTCCAGCCATTTTAGAATCGCTTGGTTTGTTTCTTCCGGCTTTTCTTGCTGGATCCAATGGCCGCAGTCCAGATTGACCACTTCCACATTGGGCACGAACTCTGTCAAATTTGCAGACTTGGGAATCACATCCCGATCGCCATAGATCATGAGTGCAGGCTGTTGGATGATGGGATTCACGTCCGCCAATAAGCGCCAGTTACGATCAAGATTTCTGTACCAATTGATGCTGCCTGTGAACCCTGTTGATTCGAAGGCGGAGATGAAAACGGCCAGGTCGCTGTCGCTCATTATGGGCTCACCGACTGGTGTTTCTGTTCTGGCAAGATTAATCATCGCCATACCTGGTTGAGGCGGTGCGGGAGGCACATTCTTGCGGAACATATTACGAAGGAACTGGGATGTATTTTCTTCCAATACGGCGTCTGCGACGCCTGGCTGTCGATTGAAGTGGACAAAATAGTAGTCGCCGCCAAAAAATTCTTCCATGAGTTCGATCCAGGGTCTTTCTCCGCGCGCTTGGTAAGGCAAGGCTAGGGCTATCACTCCATTTACACGGTTTGGATGCAATAAGGTCAGTCCCCACACGACATTTGCACCCCAATCATGACCGACAAATGTAGCATCTTCGTATCCGTAATGATCGAGAAGCGCGACGAGATCACCTGACAAGTGTTCAATGTCATAGTCTGTTACTTCGGTCGGACGGGATGAGTTGCCATAACCCCGCTGGTTTGGGACGATGACATGATAGCCCGCTGCGGCGAGGGCGGACATCTGATAGCGCCAAGAAAAGGCATGCTCCGGCCAGCCGTGACAGAGTACAATAGGCTTTCCTGCATTTTGTCGGCCTGCTTCAAAGACTTCGAGTTCCACACCGTTGACTGAAATAAGGGTGGACTTGTGAAAAACAGTCATCTGATTTCTCCTTTGTTTTGTCATTGTGAGGAGGCATATCGCTACCTCATAGTCTGATTATATGGTACAATTAGGACAAGTTTCGCCCTAAACAAAAGAGAGTGTTGATGTATTCACCAACTACACGCCTATTGGCTGTTCTGGCACTTCTGCAAACTCACCAGCAAATGTCCGGGGCAGAGATCGCGCGACGTTTGGAAGTGGATGTTCGCACAGTACGCCGCTATATCACGTCTCTACAGGATATGGGAGTACCAGTGGAAGGGGAGCGGGGACCACATGGGGCCTATTATCTGGGACGTGGGTCCAAAATGCCCCCGCTGATGTTCACCAATGAGGAAGCTGTAGCATTGGTATTGGGCTTGCGCGTCATCCGCGAATTTCAGTTCCCGGTGAATATAGTGGCTATCCAAGGTGCTGTTGCCAAAACCGAACGGGTTCTGCCGGAACCACTGCTGCAACAGGTACGCGCATTACAGTCCTCCATCACATTCAACGTGAGCAGTTACGGCGGCACTCCTCCACCATTGCGCGACGAAAATACGCTGATTGTCCTCAGTTCAGCGGCGCATGAGCGACATAGTGTGGAGTTTGTTTATCGCTCGTGGCGGGATGAAGTGACGGAGCGTCGCTTCGATCCGTATGGCGTTGTCTACAATGAAGGTTATTGGTATACAGCCGGATACTGCCACCTGAGACAGGATTTACGGACATTTCGACTAGACCGAATCCAATCCATTTCTAAGTACGATGAAACGTTTGATGACCCGGGTTCGGTCGATCTGCTAGGCTATGTGCTGAGCGCTATCGCCAACGTACCAGGCCCCTATCAGGTCGAAGTCTTGCTCAGGACAACTATGGACATAGCTCAATCACACATCCCAGGCTACCTCGGGACTCTGGAGACATGTTCGGAGGGCATTATCATGCGACGGGCAGCGACCAATCTTGAGTGGGTGGCGATGATGCTACTTTCCTTCGACTTCCCGGTCGAGGTCAAACAACCTGATGAGCTACGGTCAATCCTTAGACGCGTGGCCGACACGGCAATTCGTATCGCCGGTGTTCAATCCGGCTGAAGTGATGCTTACCATCTGTGTATCGAAATCGAGCGTTGATCCTCTTTTTCCCCCGGCTGTACTGACTCCCATGAGTCAAGCCACAGTTAGTGCTTTTTGCCTTGCCCGAAAGTTGACGGGGCTGACCGCGCTGGCAACGCGCTGACCGTCCGGATAGCACACCACCAACATGACATAACCATCATGGCATAACCATCATGGTGTCAGACCAGAGACATCGGTTCACCTTGCTAGCGGTAACAGGTATATTCGATTAGGAAAACTCGACTCGGATCGATTCGGGAAACGGCTCGTATGTGTTTTTTAGACTGGACGGAGCGCCTGCGTTCTGAACTCATCTCCCATAGCTCGGGTGCCTGGTTCAACGACAGCCTGCAAGACTATGTACACGATACGGCCTTGGCAAGCGCGATGCTGGACGATGCCAGCTACTTGGATAGAGATGGCGACGGCGTGCGCGAGATGCCTGACGGAAAGCCGCTGATCTTGCGCATGAATTGGCCGAAACGGGCCACCTAGGTCGATCGAGTGACGGGGCTGCTGGCCGAGATGCGGCGTGAGGTTGGCGTGGCCGTTGAGCAGAAAGCGCTGGATGAGGGGCAACTTGAGGCAGTTTACTGCCCCGCCTTTGACTACGATGTCATCGTATGGGGGTGGGATCGTGACCCCGATCCCCCCAATTTTTGCTCAGCCTGATGACTAGCGACGGGATTGCCGGCGGACTCAATGAAACCGGCTATGCCAATCCCGTCTACGATGGCCTCTAAAGTTGGCAAGCAGACGGAATAAAAAGGCCGGCAATGTACAATTTGACAGATTTAGTTCAAACTAGAATCTCAACGCAGACCATGGGCGCTTCCAGATCTTCAACTGCTGAACGCTTCCAACTCCTCTTCGGAAACAGCACGGACCCAATCAACGTAAAGTTCGAATTCGCCGGGTTGATCGTCGCTGAGCATGAAGCCAAAAGAGCCGATATTGGCTTTATCAATCGGCCCGACATCCATTACGTAGCCAAAATAAGTCGGCACCATCTGGGCATAGGGGACATAGACAGTCTGCCATTGGCCGGGTGTGGTGGCGAAGAGCGCGTTGTAGGAGATGTTGCGTTCGGTCGTCGTGGTACGAATGCGAAGCCGATAGTTGTTGCCGTCGCCAAGTACGCGCAGAAGTATGCCATCACTGTCGGTCAGATCCATCATCTGCCACTCAGAACGGGCCGAGGCGAAGCCGCCGTTGTTTTCGAGCGACATCGTGCCGGCAAAGCCCAATATGTCTGGCTCCACGATTCCGACGATGCTGTTAGAAATCCCGCCCATCACATTGTCATCGACCGTATACCATCGCGGTTCCCCGGCTGCGAATGTGAATAACGGTATGCCGGGAAGGGTCGGGCTACGTGGTGCGTCCGTCTCAGAAGCTGCAACCGTTGCAGCAGTGGGGTCTGTGGATGCCGGTTGAGCTTGCGCTGTGGAAGCGCCTTGCTCAACTGCGGCGGCATTGACCGTTCGTACCGCTTCGACGAGTGTGGACGCAGGCGGCGCTTGACCTGCACATCCGATCAGTAGCAGCCCCGCAATCATGATCGATAGAAACTTCAACATGGCCTATCCTCCTGAGATCCGAAAGAGCCTGATCGATACTCTTAGGAAACATGATAATTCGATATCGGCGCACAATCAGTCCCATTGGTTACAATTTGTTGACAAAAGATTGACAAAGTGTGGTCGTTCTTGTTCAGTTCGTGTACGTAACCGTGTTGGGGATGGAGCATCTCGATTCCAGGGGCGGTCGATTCGATCCCCTGTCGGATATCGCTCGGGCGCATCGATGCCGATTACCTTGTCATCTCCATTTGGCATTGTAGTGGCCATACCATGCATTGGCCCTGCCTGCGATAATGGCTCGATATCCCGCATCTCTTGCTCCGTTTACCAGATACACATAGCGTATCACAGCATTGAGCTGATACTCCATTACGCCAACTTGCGTCGAATGCATCGCTTCGATAGCGCCGGTTGCCGTCAGCTTGCCCGCTTTCCGAAGCAATTGGGCCTCGGTTTCGCTTTTTATCAAGCGCAGTTCGTCCAGCACCGGCGCAAGGTCGCAGAATTCCGCACCGGGCATCCGGTCGCGCAACAGAGCGATAAATTCCCGCATCCGATCCAGTCGGCCATCCCAGGGATCTGCGACTGCTTCCTGCTGGGTGCGTTGCAGAGTATCCCAACTCATGCCCGCGCCCTTAGCCATCCGCATCGGCGTGTAGATTGCACCGGCTCTTCCAATAAACAACTCAGTTCTTCGATGCCATGGATTGCATCCACACCGGTCAACAGACACCAACGTGGAGTTCAGCAAACGGGTGTGGCTGCCGCTGGTTGTGCGGGAATGGGGTTGACCCATCACCGACGCCATCCGGGTGACCGGAATCCGGCATTTGCCTGTTGGCATGCCCGATATTGAGCGCTTTAGGCCGCGCCCAAAAGCTGGGCTGTGGCCGAAGAGTTTGCATCGTTGACAATGGATGGCTGCACAGGTATCATTCCGCGCTTAGTGTTCGTCCAAAAACAAGTTCCCGCTTTCGTTCGTAGTAACCGCTTTAGCGGTCTGGACGGCTGAAGCCGTCACTACGAACTTATTTCTGGACGCTCACTTAATGACCCATGTGACAAAATGAAAGGTGAGAGGAACCATGGCAGATTCAGACGATTACAAGGTCATCGGCGCCCGGCCCATACGCCATGACGGCGTGGACAAGGTGACCGGGCGCGCCCGCTACGGTGCGGACGTTCACTTGCCGCAGGTGCTCCACGCCAAAATGTTGCGCAGCCCCCACGCCCATGCGCGCATCATCCGGCTTGACACTAGCCGCGCCGAGGCTATGCCCGGCGTTCACGCAGTCGTGACTGCGGCCGATATGCCGGAAGTCTCTGACGAGATCCAGGAAATTGGCGAGGACGCTGTCCGGCTCAACCACCTCAGCGCCAACATTCCGGACCGCAACCAGGTGCTCTATCATGGCCATCCCATCGCCGCGGTGGCGGCCTCCGATCCCCACACGGCCGAGGAAGCGCTTGCCCTGAGCGAGGATGAGTCTCATTGGCAATGATAAACTTCCAGAATCAGGATCACGACAGGGCAAACGGCGTGGCGCAAAGACGTCTACGGATTGTTCTCATCTCCACCTATGATCTTGGCAGGCAGCCCTTTGGTTTGAGTTCACCCGCTGCTTGGCTGGCCGAGTTAGGGCATGAAGTGACTTGCCTCGATTTGGCGATTCAGCAACTGGATCGTGAAATGGTGACCGACGCTGATCTTGTTGCCTTTCATGTCCCCATGCATACGGCAACACGGATCGCCGTAGCTCTCCTCGATCGTGTAGTTGAAATCAATCCGTCTGCCCATCTCTGCTTTTATGGACTCTATGCGCCGCTCAATCAAGATTACCTCAATCGGTTGGGCATTCAGACCGTACTTGGCGGCGAATTCGAGAGTGGGCTGGTTGAGCTTGCGGAACGTCTTTCCAGAGAAAAACGTAGCTCCCGGAACAACGAGCCCCAGCAGATCATTTCGCTTGCCCGGCAGGAATTTATTGTTCCCGATAGAAGCACGTTGCCATCTCTGGATCAGTATGCCTTTGTTCAGGAGGGAGCCGGAAAGCGGCGAATTGTCGGCTATACCGAAGCAACCCGCGGCTGCAAACATCTATGTCGCCATTGTCCGATCGTGCCTGTCTACAATGGTCAGTTTCGAGTCGTACAGCGCGAGATCGTATTGGAAGATATACGTCGGCAGGTCGCAGCCGGCGCAGAACATGTGACCTTTGGTGATCCTGACTTCTTCAATGGTCCCGGTCACGCCGTTAAGATTTTGCAGGAATTTCACCAAGAGTTTCCAGGTGTAACCTATGACGTCACGATCAAGGTTGAACATCTGCTGAAATATGCTCGCTATCTTCCTGTGTTGATGCAGACAGGTTGCCTTTTCATTACCAGTGCCGTAGAGTCGAACGACGATCTGATTCTGAAGAAGCTCGACAAGGGACACACACGGAACGACTTCGTGCGCGCCGTGTCGCTCTGTCGCAGCCACGATCTGCTTCTGAACCCGACCTTCGTCACCTTCACGCCGTGGACAACACCCCAGGCGTATGTGGATCTGTTGCGTCTTATCATCGAACTCGACTTAATCGAGCAAATCGCGCCGATTCAGTACGCGATCCGGTTGTTGATCCCGTCTGGATCCCGTTTGCTGGAGTTGGACGAAGTAGTTGATCTGATCGAAGACTTCGATGAAAGTGGGCTTTGTTATCCGTGGCGCCACCCAGATCCGGCGGTTGATCGCTTGTATGAAACTGTCATGGAGTGCATCAAGTCTGGTCAGGAACAGGGGGGCAGTCGGCAGGAGATTTTTGAGCAAGTTTGGCGTGTTGCCTGCGAAAACGCGCATCTCGTCGAGGAAAAAGCCTGGGGAATCAAGCAGATCCAGGGCGCACGTCAGAAAGTGGTTCCTTATTTGAGTGAACCATGGTATTGCTGAGCAGAACCAACCGAGGAGCAGTTGGCTCCTATTTAACGTATGTCTGACGTCCGTGTAAATGTAACTGTCGAATAGCGGTGGAAATCCTACACACCAATCGCAGTTGACCACCGAAACGCGAGACAATTGAGGCACAGCTTGGAGACTAGCCTCGCCAAGCTGTGCCTGTTATGGCTCTTCATTGTTTTGATGTGGCGCCCGGTTAACTCTGGTGCCGTACTTACTATCCAGGCAGGTTGATCGATGCTACAGTAGTGTGGCATATAGACTTTAGCCGCCATTGCGGCCTCTCCTCATCCTGAATTTCCCGGGAGGCAGCCGCATACCAGAGACGGAGGAGAAGACATATCTCTTATCGCAATGACAGACCCGGCAACAGTGAGGTAGAATCGGTCGAACGCTACCTAGGTGGCATGGGAGGATGGGCATCCAAGCGACGACGCGGGCTCATTATCGGCGCCTTGATTGTTGTCTTCGCACTATGGATTGCCTCAGGCATCTATGTGGTCCAGGCCGGTGAGGAGGGCGTTGTTCAGACCTTTGGCGCCTTTACGGGCGTCACCACGCCCGGGCTAAACTATCACCTGCCTGCGCCGTTCCAAACTGCTACCATCGTTAATGTGGAGAGCATTCGCCGCGCCGAAATCGGCTTTCGGAGTGAAGGTCAACGGGACCGCGAAGATGTCTTGAGTGAGGCCTTGATGTTGACTGCGGACGAAAACATCGTCCAGGTTGAGCTGCTGGTCCAGTACCGCATTGCCGATTCTGCCGGCTATCTCTTTAACGTCCAGGACCCTGTGGACGTATTGCGCACAAGCGCCGAGGTGGGGCTGCGCGGCACCGTCGGCCAGATGACCATCGACGACGTGATCACTGAACAGCGGGCCCTTGTCCAGGACAACACACGCGTCTTCTTGACCCAGATGATGGAAGATTACGGCACTGGGATTCAGATTACGGATGTGCGGTTGCAGGTAGCTGATCCCCCGGAAGAGGTGCGTGATGCATTCCAGGAGGTTGTGCGTGCGCTGGCCGACAAGGAGCGCCTGATCAACGTGGCTCAAGCCTATCAGAATGATATTGTGCCGCGCGCTCGCGGCGACAAGCAGCGCCTGATCGAAGAGGCCAGTGCATTTGCGGATCAACGCATTCTGCTTGCTGAGGGTGATGCCCAACGTTTTCTGGCCGTGCTCAAGGCCTATCAAACGGCCCCCGACATCACGCGGGAACGCATGCACATTGAAGCGCTTGAAGGGATTTTGGACGATGTGGGGCTGATCCTGCTTGACTCTGATGCGGTGGGCGGTGAAGTGCTGCCGTTCCTGCCGCTAGACAGCTTAAACGCCGGTGGTTCCACCGCAGAGAACAGCCCAGCCCAGCCGCCATCTCTGCGTAGTTCCAGTGTTGAGGCCGCGCCGACCCAAGAGCAATCCGCAGAGCAATCCGCAGAGCAAGTGGAAGAGGGTAACTAATGAAGTTCTCACGATTGTTGTCTATCGTCGTTGTACTGGTTCTGGTCGTTGCGATCGTTGCCAGGCAGTTTCTCTTTATCGTGGGTGAACGAGAGCAAGCCATCGTGCTTCAGTTTGGTGATCCGATCAAGACGGTTACCGAATCCGGCCTGGCTTTCAAGCTACCCTTCATCCAAGTCGTTACCCGATTCGAAAAGCGCACGCTCTCCAGCGATGCGCCACCTCAGGAGTACCTCACTGCGGACAAGAAACGCCTGGTCGTTGACCACGTGACGCGCTGGCGTATCGTTGAGCCGCTCACCTTCTTCAAGGCTGTGCGTACGGAATCGGGTGCGCGGGCGCGGTTGGACGATATTGTCTTTTCCGAACTGCGGCGCGAACTGGCGACGGTAGACTTTGTTGACGTGATTTCGGATGAGCGGGAAAATATCATGAACCGCGTGGCTGTTTCCGCACGCGAAAAAGCGTCGGAGTTTGGCATTGACATCGTCGACGTGCGCACCAAGCGGGCAGACTTGCCCGAAGAGGTGGAGCAGAGCGTCTTCAACCGGATGCGGGCCGAGCGCGAGCGAGAATCTTCGCTCTTCCGGGCGGAAGGCGAAGAGCTGGCCAATATCATTCGCGCCCAGGCCGACAGAAACAGAACTGTGATTCTGGCTGAAGGATATCGAGAGGCCGAGATCATCCGTGGCGAAGGCGAGGCGGAGGCTATCCTCATCTCTGCCGACGCACTCTCTCAGGATGCGGAGTTTTTCTCATTTATGCGCCGGCTGGAATCCTACGAAGAAATCCTCAAAGCGGGTGATCGCTTGGTCATTCCTAGCGACGCCGCCTATTTTCGCTATCTAATCGATAGTGAGGCGCCGGTCAACCTAGGCGAGGGTGAGTCAACCGCGGCGTCAGCGGAAACAGCCTCTGAACTACAAGAGGGCGCTGCGCAAGTGGAAGAAGATGAAGGCGATGGGGCAGGGACTGATGCGCCGGCAAGTGAGTAAGGCCGTTCCAAGGAATTGAATCCCTCGATCGTCCCCGGCACAGGCCAGACCTACTCTGGTCAGCGCGAATTTTCGATGCCTGTGCCGGGGACACGAAATCTAGGATCGGCCTAATATGTTGCGTCCGGTCTAAGAAATCCGATGGGTGTGTTCAAGCTCAGTTGAGAGCACACGTAGGCTGAGCTTGTCGAAGCCGGTTCGACCCGCCTACGCCTTCGACAGGCTCAGGCTGCGGCTACCAGAGTGCTCAACTCGTTTTGAACACACCCAAATCCGATTCTTAATGAATAAGGCCACGTTGGGCTGAATGGATTTCATAGACCATGCCGGCCGTATTGTTTCTTGGTTACTGCAGATAGCCCAGCCACTTCTCTTGGTATGCGATCATGGTGTCCAGCAATTCCTCCAACCCATGATATTGATTGACGACCGGGTTGACGAGCAAGGCTTGCAGAGCAGCATCTTTGGATTTATGAATGACTGCCTCAGCAGTCAGGTCATGAACTGCCACCTGATTTGTCAACAGACCTGCGAAACCACGGGGCAACCCATCCAGTGGGATACCATGAATGCCGTCCCGATCGATGGTGGCTGGGACTTCAACCACGATCCAGTCCGGTAGGTCGGCAATAAGGCCGTTATTGGGGATATTGACCGCCTCTTCCCCGTATCCTGCATCGGTCACGATCCCCTCAATGATGGGGACGATCCGTTCGCTCAGGTTCAACTCGATTTTGGGCTCTACGTCGGACAGGTACTCTTCGTAAAAGCGGAAAAAGTCGAGGATTCCCCTATGATCGGCGACGTCGTGAGCCCACTGAATGTACTCTGCGAAGTGGCTGTCGCTTGTGATGGGTAAGACGCCAAACTTCTCCAAGATTACCTGGAACACCCTTCTTTCCGGCCATGCCTCGGTTTCAGCGGCGGCGAGATCCTCTATTTGGCTGGGCCATTGTCCGGTCTCCTTAAAATACCTGTAGACTGAGTTCATTGACGGCATATTGCCGAAAAACGAAGGTGCTTTGGCGCGGATTTCCGGATAGGCGTCTGCACCGCTGTCTCTGTACCTTGCGGACAGGACCGCGCTGAAGTGATTCAGACCGCCGGCGCGCACCTCCAACGCCTCATAGGGTACCCCGAGGATCAAGGGCAGATACATTCGCAGCGAAGCGATCTCGTGACAAAGTCCAACAAATTTGAGATCTGGGAATGCCCGATGGACTGTCGTGCAGATCCGGCTCATGGGGTTGCTGAAGTTGAAGACTGTCGCCTCTGGACAGATCTTCATGACGTCGGCACAGATCTCTAGAATGGGCGGGATGATGCGCAGCGAATGGAATAGGCCGCCGGGACCGCCATTTTCACCGTAGACCTGTTGCACGCCGTACTGTTGCGGTATGCGCCAATCTTGTTCCCATAGTTCGAATCGATCGCCGACTTCGATCGAGATGACAAGAAAGTCAGCTCCTTCAAATGCTTCTGCCCGGTTCGTTGTCGCAGATATCGAGAAGGGGAGTCGATGCTCTTCAATGAACGCACGCCCGGTCTCTGCGACGATCGCCAGCGTGTCGGGGTTGATATCGTGCAGAACAATGTGGCTGCCCTCAAGCGCCTTGCTTTGCAGGATATCGCCAATGGTGCCATAGCCAAACTGGGCGCTCCCCGCTCCGATCAATACAATCCGCTGTTTCATGTGATTCCCCATTCCTAAGTATCCTATTCGCTCAGCAATTCCAACATTTTGGCGTAAACAATGGCTTTCTTGGCTGGATCTGCAGCCGGATCGACCGAATTGTGGGGGATGTCGAGCGCAGGCTCAAATTCATAGGTGATGACGTTAGCGCCATCCTCTTCCCAGATTGACGCCAGTTTTGCGGTGGCCGTGTTATCCGCGGTGTCGTTGACCGCGGTGGTCACGATAATAATCTCTTCAGCCGCGGGCGTGGCTGTCTCAGCCTCTTCGGTTAGTGCTTTACCGAGCGTGAGATAGGCGACGACCCCGCGCGTCGCTTCGCCCCGATAACCCCAATCACGCCGCGGTTCGGCCGGATTGTCGAGCACGACGTTGGGCAGGCGGCTGAAGAGATTGGTCAGAAAGGGGGTGGCGAAAGAGGGGACAGCTTTGACGCCAAGAAAGGGGGAAAGCAGCAGCGCTTGATCCACTTCACGGTTTTGCGCAATCCAGCCCGTGACCGCGCCGCCGCCCGACAACCCCAGCACATTGATCTTGTCACCCAGCCCCACGGCGATGTCAACGGCCTCGTCGGCATAGACTGACAACTCTGCCGGCTTGAGATTCTTGAGTTCGCTTACGCGGTGACTCTTCAGCCCGTGGTCAGGCATGCGCAGGATCAGCACATTGTGCCCGCGGGCATAGAGCATATCGCCAAACTCTTCAAACTGGTAGGGCGTGTTGGTGAGACCATGGGCGATCACATACACTTCGTCAGTTTTTTCGCCATGGGTCATCAGCAGCGAATGGCCATACTCATTGACTATTGACTCCTCTGCCGCGCTGATGGCGTCGAAACGCACGACCGCTTCGTCATAGCTATTTGTCGGATTCGGCTTTGATGTCAGGCCTTTGGTTGATACGGGGAAGAGGCTCAATAAGAGCAGGCCAGCCAACAAGAACAATACCAGCATTCCCAAAATTTTCAAGATTTTCATCACGCGGAATTGATCACCTTTTGGCGCTGTAGAAATTCCCCCGCTGATCCCAGAAAATCATGTCGTGTTGGCGGCGCAGATGGGCGAAATCCTCGCCCTTGCCGGCCAGGTTCTCCAGCGCGCTGATGCCGGGACCACCCTCGAAGTAGACGATCGGGTCGGCAGCCGCATCCTCATCGGTCGCCTTGAGCACGGCGTAGGTCAATGCAATCTGTTTGCCGGCAGGATCTTCCCAGTTTTCCGGTACGGCGATCTGCCCGCAATATGCGCTCGTTCCCTCTACATCACCCTCGGGCAGAGCTACAGGGCAGGGAACGGTTTCAGCCAAGGGCGCTTCAATCCTTGTCTGGTTAGAGGGCGCAACAGCCGTTTCCGGCTGAGACGAGGCATCCTTTTCTTCTGGTCGAGGCGCGGAGCAGGCGCCGATCAGCATCACAGCCGACAGTAGGGTAAGGCGGATGAAAAACTGATATATCGGGTTCTGTCGCATGGTGCGTTCTTCTACAACATCTGGTTTACTTGAACTAAACATGAATGACACCATAGCAAATCGAATCCCGACAAACATGTTGCCTAGCCCCCAGTGAAAAGAGCTCCCAGCAATTTGCTGGGAGCTCTTTTGTTGCAGCGTGTCCGTGGTATCCGGAAACTGGTTGCCAGAGCTAAAGTGATCCAGCAGGCTGTCGGAGAGAAAACCGATGGGACGCTGATCTGACTGATTTTCGCGGATAAACCGAGGGAAATCCGCCAAGATCCGCGTTGTCCGCGTACCATTTTCTGTCACTCCGACAGATTACAAAGCGGATCGATGCAGATCCCTAAAGAAATCTGCATCGATCTGCCAAATTTACGCCATCCGCGGTCTATCTCCGACGATGGCCGAACCGCGACAGATCAAGCAAGATCGAAGCGATCTGCGTTCATCACCTTCGTCCATGCAGCCACGAAGTCCTTGACAAACTTCTCCTGGTTGTCATCCTGGGCGTAGACTTCAGCATAGGCGCGCAGGATCGAGTTCGACCCGAAGACGAGGTCCATGCGTGTCGCCGTCCACTTGACCGCGCCGCTCTTGCGATCGCGGATCTCGTAGACGTTGCCGTCCGTGGGCGCCCAGGTGTTGGCCATGTCGGTCAGATTCACGAAGAAGTCGTTGGTGAGTTGACCCTCGCGGCTGGTCAGCACGCCATGCTTGGCGCCGCCGTAGTTGGCGCCGAGCACGCGCATCCCGCCGACGAGAACCGTCATCTCAGGGGCGGTGAGGCCCATAAGCTGGGTACGGTCGAGCATCATCTCTTCGGGGCTGACGACGTACTCCTTCTTGAGCCAGTTGCGGTAGCCGTCGGCCAGCGGCTCCAGCACGTCGAAGGACTCTGCATCGGTCATCTCATCGGTCGCGTCGCCACGGCCCGGCGCAAAGGGAACCTCGACCGCGTAGCCTGCGGCCTGCGCCGCCTGCT
The DNA here is from genome assembly GCA_963807905.1 of uncultured Chloroflexia bacterium. Taxonomy (GTDB): domain Bacteria; phylum Chloroflexota; class Anaerolineae; order Caldilineales; family Caldilineaceae; genus JAGRCP01. The sequence continues at coordinate 219,689 of CAWEEJ010000017.1, forward strand.
CAACGCCGACATTGCCGGCCAGGACGATCACGTCGGCGATGCTTGCGCCACTCTCGGCCGCGATGGGTTCGAGCACGCCCAGCACGCGCGCCAGGCGTTCAGGCTCGTTGCCCTCCCAGTCCTTCTGCGGAGCAAGGCGGATGCGCGCGCCGTTGGCGCCGCCGCGCATGTCCGAGCCACGATAGGTGCGGGCGCTGTCCCAGGCGGTCGAGACCATGTCGGCAATGGAGAGACCGCCGGCGGCGATCTTGGCCTTCACGGCGGCCACGTCATAGTCAGTGGACCCGGCGGGGACCGGATCCTGCCAGATCAGGTCTTCTTCCGGCACGTCGGGTCCTAAGTAGCGGACCTTGGGCCCCATGTCACGGTGCGTGAGCTTGAACCAGGCCCGGGCGAAGGTGTCGTTGAAGTACGCCGGATCGGCCATGAACTTACGGCAGATGGCGTTGTAGATCGGGTCAACCTTCATGGCCATGTCGGCGTCGGTCATCATCGGGTTGTGGCGGATGGCGGGATCGCTGGCGTCGACAGGCTTGTCCTCTTCCGCGATCTCCACCGGTTCCCATTGCCAGGCCCCTGCGGGCGACTTGCGCAGCTCCCATTCGTGGCCGAATAGCATGTCAAAATAGCCCATGTCGAACTTGGTCGGCTCGGCTGTCCAGGCGCCTTCCAGGCCCGAGGTCACAGCGCGGCTGGCCAGCCCGTGCATCTCGGGGTTGTCCCAGCCCATGCCTTGCATCTCGGGGCCTGCGGCTTCAGGAGCGGGTCCCAGAAGCGCGGCGTCGCCGTTGCCGTGGGTCTTGCCGACGGTGTGGCCGCCCGCGGTCAGGGCCGCGGTTTCCTCATCGTTCATCGCCATACGGGCGAAGGTCTCGCGCACCTGGGCGGCGGTCTTCATGGGGTCAGGCTTGCCGTTCACGCCTTCAGGGTTGACGTAGATGAGGCCCATCTGTACGGCGGCCAACGGGTTTTCCATGGTGGCAGGATCGTTCACGTCCCCATAGCGTTCGTCAGAGGGAGCGAGCCATTCTTTCTCTGCGCCCCAATAGGTGTCCATTTCCGGGTGCCAAATGTCCTCACGTCCGAAGCCGAAACCGAAGGTTTTGAAGCCCATGGATTCATAGGCGATGTTGCCGGCCAGGATGATCAGGTCGGCCCAGCTCACCTTGTTGCCGTATTTTTTCTTGATGGGCCAGAGGAGCCGGCGCGCCTTGTCGAGGCTCACGTTGTCGGGCCAGGAGTTGAGCGGTGCGAAGCGCTGGTTACCGGTGCCGCCGCCGCCACGACCGTCGGCCAGGCGGTAGGTGCCCGCCGCGTGCCAGGCCATGCGGATCATCAGGCCGCCGTAGTGGCCCCAGTCTGCCGGCCACCACTCCTGACTGTCGGTCATCAGGTCATGGAGGTCTTTTTTCAGCGCCTCAACATCGAGCTTCTTGAGTTCCTCGGCATAGTCGAAGTCCGCGCCCATGGGGTTCGTCTTCGTATCATGTTGATGAAGAATTTCGAGGTTCAGAGCATCCGGCCACCAGCCCACGGCCGATGCGCCTGCGGCGGTGTTTCCGCCGTGCATCACCGGGCATTTCCCAGTCGTGCTTGTGCCGTTTTCAGTCATGTTTTCGTTCCTTTCAAGAATTGATGTGTGTGAGTCCACTCGCGTAAGAACCACGCAGAAATATCACTATCACACGAATTTTCTCGAGGTGTATTTCGTAAATTCGTGTACATTCGTGGTTTTTACAGCGGATCATGGTATACCGTCTATCATGGCGTAAGCAACTGAATTGTAAGACTACGACCGATTATGAACTCCCAGATAGTGCGCAGGTCCGCTTCAGGCGGGGAGCGCACAGTCTGCACAGACAACATCATATTCAATGCGCATATCGAGCACGACCAGACCGCCGGGCAATTCTGCCGGCGGCGTCGGCACGCTCTCCGGAGCGGACTCGACGTCGAAGATGGCGCCGCAGTTGCGGCAGATCGCATGGTCATGCGGCCTCTTGGCGCCCTCAATTCGCAACCGTCCGTCAACCTCGGAGAGCTTGCGCACCAGCCCGGCGCGCACAAATGCGTTTAGGGTGCTGTATACGGTCGATAGCGAGAGAGTGGGATGGCGCTCGGCCAGTTCCTGGTAGATCTCTTCTGCGCTGGGGTGGTTGGGGTTCCGCTCGATGGCATCAAGAATCGCCACCCTGGGACCGGTGGCCTTTAAGCCGGCTTCTCGGAGTTGATCGGCTTGTATCGCTGCGGACATTCCATGACGCCTGTAAATTAGAATAATTATGATTTGAAAATGAATATCAAAGTAGAAGTCTATGATAGTACCAAGTCGTGCGAGGATGCAAATGCTGAACTGTCAAGAAACTTCGATCCACGTGGGTCAAAGTTTCGGCCCTGGAACCTCAGGGGGTTGACACGAAATCGTAGTGCGGGTTTCCCTACCCGCCGAAGCCGGACAGGTAAGGAAACCTGTCCTACCCCTAGAGATCCCGTTGAACCAAAGTTTCCGGGTCAACCGCAAACTGCTTTTCGCTCACCTATGCTGGCTACTTCATCCATCTGTTGGTGCATCAGTCAGGCAGCACGACGATAGTCATCGATCGATCTTGTTCAGTACGGGCTTTTGACGCCTCGGTCAGGTGAGAGCGATTCGGTTGTCCGTTCGGTCAAAATCTCAATGGCGTCGGCCAGATGCTCATCGCTGATGTTGTATGCGCCACGCTCAACGCGCAACCGATGCGCTTCCAACAGCACCGAGGCATGGGTCACGCCGACCGGCGGTTCAAACTTGTAGCAGGCCAATTCGATCAACTGGCCGAGCGGATCGCGAAAGTAGATGGAATCCATAAAGCCGCGATCGATGGGGCCGCTGTGGTCAATGCCGCGTTCATCCAGCCGCTTCGCCACCTGCGTGTAGGTCGCTCTGGAGACGTTGAAGGCGAGGTGATGGAGAGTGCCCACAAGGTTGGGGTTTGGCGTCGGGTCGGGCCGCCGTGATTCGTTGGTGAAGACAGTCATTGTCGTGCGACCGTCACCCACATCAAAATAGAGATGGCCTTCTTCGGGGACGTCCAGATTGGGCTGATCGAAGATGAAGGGCATGCCAAGCACCCCTTCCCAGAAGTCGATTGAGGTCTGACGATCCGCTCCATTGAGCGTAATATGGTGAATCCCCTGGGCTTGAATCTTCTGCATGATACTGTTCTTGCCTTTCTGTATACGACATGGATGGTTTCAGGAATCTGCTGCTCACAACTGCTCACGAAAGAACTGGATCGTGCGCTGCATGGCGTCACTGAAGTAGGGCGATTCGATGTTGTGCCCGCCGCCTTCGTATGTGTAGAGTTGGTAAAACTTCCCCGCCTCCTGCAACACGGCTGCCAGATCCTGGGAATAGCCGATGTTGACCACGCTATCGTTCAATGCATGGTGAATCTGTAGCGGCGCCTCCAGGAACTCGATATTTTGGGTCAGCGAAACAGCCTGCCAGAAGGGCTCACTCGTATCCGGCGCCCCATAGGTCTCACGCAGGATGGTTCCCCGCCGCACGGTCGTGCTCTGTTGGTCGCGGCGGAATGACGGGTCCTGAATGGCATAGCGCACCATATCGTCATAGGAATAGACCGCACCTGCCCAAATCACGCCTGCCTGGACGTCCGGCTCGACGAGCATGGCCCGCAGCACCACGTTCCCCGCCATGCTATGACCCCACAGGCCGATGCTCTCTGGATTCACAGAGTCCATCCGCTGCAGGCTCTTGAGCGCCGAGAGGGTATCGACTGTGTAGTCCGGCGAAAAATAAGCGCCGGAAGCCTCGCCTTCCGAGTTGCCGAAACCGCGCAGGTCGATTTTGAAGACGACAAATCTGCTGCGAGCCAGTGCATCCACGTAGGCGACATATCGTTCCGTGGTACGGTAAATCTCGGGCGGGATGTAGCCGTGGACGAAGACGATGGCCGGAAATCCATCTGCCGGCATATCATCCAGCGGCACCGTCAGCAGTCCGTAGATCTTGTTTCCTTCGGACTGATAGCTGGCGATGTAGCGGGCATAGTTGGGGCCATTGGCCAGCGTCTCCTCGATGATGATGTCGCTGCCCACAATCTCCTTTGCCCGCAAAGCCGCAATGGTGAGTTCGTTACCCACGTCAAAGGTCGGCGCCGGCGTCTGCACAGGGCCGGCCGTTGACGTTGCGGGTTCTTCCGCTTGTGGCAGGGGCGTAGGAGGGGTAGGGGTGGGCACGAGCACCGGCGCGGCCTCATTGATCTGACGATCGGCAACATCTGCATTCTCGGCGGGGGACGGCTCGGGCGCTGCAACAGTCGGGATCAACTGAGACGGGTCCGGCGATGCCGTTGGCGGAGTCCAGTCCGAATCCGCAGAGCATGCGACGACGAGGATGAGGGTGAGGACGAGGGTGAGGACGAGGGTGACAATGGGCAACAATGCTTGGGCTTTTCGGCGAAACATGAGGTCGCTCTTTCGTTGTGCTGATGCAGTCGCCTCGACAAGGAGGCGACGCGTCGTCGAGCCCGCCGGGCATAAATGCCCTGGCTAGTAAGCGACGCCCCATCAATGGGGCTTCTGTGCCGGCGATTTAGCCCCATTAATGGGGCGCCGCACGTTAGCCCACGGCATTCATGCCTGGGCGGTCGCCGTGAAACACGTACCGGCGCCGTCGATCTGTCCGCCTCAAAAAGATGTGGGGAAAACTAAACTGTAACGGCGTCTGTTTTCCGTAGTCATTGTAGCCAGTCTGTTCGACGCCTTCCGTGGTCCGCCTACCGAAAAGGATGGTTATGTGTGTGGTGACCAGGAACCAAAACCTGTCACTCAATTAGCGACAACTGCTCTGCCTCTGTCCAGAGAGGCTGCTGTTGTATGTGGGTTGGCTCTGTCACAACTGTGCCGGCTTGCAGTCGAGCGGTTGCTTCGAGCGGCGCTTCCATGACATCTGCGATCCAACGGGACTCGGTTACAAACTGATAACGAGTCGCCAATGCGTAACATTCTAACGCCAACTGCTCTCTTCCTTGTTGGGCAAAAAGCCATGCCGCAGATGGAAAGAAGGTAAGAAGTGGCGGAACGCTACGCTCGATGACCAGGAGGTCCCGAGCTTTCTGAAGCGAGCTGATCGCTGCTGCAGAATGGCCGGTTATTTGCTGGACGATGGCCAATAGCATCAACGGAAGCCCCTGTCTTGCCTGTTGTCCGATCTGGGCAGACATCTGAAGGCTCTTTTGCAGCCATTCCTCAGACGCTCGATATTGCTTCTGGGCTAGCGTGATTTGGCCCAGTACCGCTGCTGTCGCAGCAGTTTTTCCCGGATGCAACGCTCGCTGTAGATAGACCGCTTCTGCCTGCAGGTAGGCTTCATCATACTCGCCCATGTGAGACAGGAGCAGCGCGCGAGTGTGGCGCAGATTGTTGGCGGCGTCCACACGCACAGCGGCCGAATAGAGATCGATACCTTCGTCAATGATCGCCCGGGCTTCGGCGAATTGGCCGCTGTAGAGCAGCGTCTCTGCAAGCAGTTGATGAAGGTTAACCAGCTTATCCAATCTGCCGTGTGTGCGGATGAAGGCGGCCATGCCCTCGCGCAGGAGCATTTCACCCTCAGCCAAATCACCTCGATGTAGCGCCACCGAACCAAGCCCGGCTAGGGAATTGCTCAAGTAGAGTGTGTTGCCCTGCTCTTGCCACTGGTCACGTGCACGAACAAAGTGACGATGCGCTTCCTCATAATTACCACTTCGCAGCGCCCCCCATCCCAAGCCGGCCGTCTTATAGGTTACCCATTCAGAATCATCAAGTTCCTCCGAAAGGCGTAAACTCTCGCGCCAGTAGGCTAAGTCGCTGGCCTGGTCGCCGCGATCGCGTGCGACGCGCGCCAACTGTATTAGCAAAGAGGCTCGCTCCCGCCGGACATCGTGAGCGAGCAAAGCAGGGTGATCCAGCAAGGCCTGCGCCTGTGCCAACAGTTCGGCAGCTTTCTCCTTGCGCACCAAATATTCGCGGTTAAATTCCGCCTGCCGCACCAGTAGCCTGACTTCAGCCAACAGAGCAATGGCCGTCACTTGATCCGCTTGCGTTCGATGGAAGGCTATCCTCTCAGCGGCATCGTTGAAAATGGTTTCGCCTTCTTCATAACGGGCCTCCCAAGTGTAGTACTCACCCAAACTGTCCATCGCCTGTATCAGCCGGGCGGCCTGTCCACAAGCCGCAGCCCAGCGCCAGGCTGCGCGGAAGTTTTCATGGTCGGCCGCTATGGCTGCAAAGGCAGCGACCTGCCGACCCTGTTTCCAGTCGATCTCGCGCGCTTGCAGCTCGGCGCAGAAAAAGGCGCTATGCAGATCGCGCAATGCATTGTGGTTTGGCTGTGCCTCTGTCAAGCGATCTTCAACGTATTGATGCAACAGTTCATGCATGACATACCGCCCGTCGGGCGTGCGCTGCAGAAAAAACTTGCCCACCAGCGCTGATAACGCCCGCAGGGATGCGTTGCTCACTGCCTCGGCCGCCTGACGCGTAAAACCGCCCCGAAAAACAGATAGCGCCATTGAGAGCGTCTTTTCATTCTCCGGCAATCGATTCCAGGATGAGTCAAAAACGGCGCGCATACTGCGGTGGCGATCGGGGATATCTTGCAAATCTGAAGCGAGGAAGTCCAGCCTAGAGGTGATACGCTTACCAAGCTCTCGGGCTATCTCAGCAGGCGACAGCGTCTCCATCCAAGTTGCCGCCAAGATAAGGGCCAGGGGCGTACCTGAAGTCAACCGGCAGATATTTCGGATAGCGAACCAGTCTTCCATCTTCCAGACATAGGCGGGGTGCACTCTTTGCGCACTCCGGAGAAAGAGCTGGCCGGCAGCGGACGCCTGCAGCGCCGCCGAGTCCAGTATGTCATCGTTGGGCGCTGGCCGAGGGTAATCGAGGCCGGTCAGGGGATACAGATGTTCATTTTGTAAGTTGAGTTTGAGTCGAGAAGTGACCAGGAGCTTGATGCCTGGCGCCAAATGTAGAAGGTCACGGATGAACGCCACATCCGGCAACAGTTGCTCATAGTTGTCCAGGACCAGCAGAAGCTGTTTGGGTCCTAGATAGCGCAACAATTGCTCTTTAGGTCCGCCGCCTGTGTAGAAGGAGAAGTTGAGCGCCTGGGCGATTGCGGCGATGAGATCTGACGGTTCGCTTAAAGCTGCCAGCGGCACAAAGTCGATGCCATGTGCAAACGGAATCGCATCAATGTCCCTCGTCAGCCGATCTAGCGCGGCCTGCGCTAGGTGCGTCTTGCCGATACCGCCGGCCCCCAATACGGTTACCAGGCGCACGCTTGGCTTCACGAGCAAGCTGCACAGCGTGGTCAGATCTGCCTCTCTCCCGATCAGTGGGCTGGTCTGTCGGATCACTTGACGGCCGGGCGTCGGCGCAATCCGTGGTGTTCTGTAACGATTTGATGCAGCTGGCTCTGCCGCCTGCGACAGGTCGTCGTGACGAATGGCCTCCCACAGGGCCACCGTTTCGGACGAAAGTTCGACATCCAGTTCCGTCGCTAATATTTGACGACACGTTTCATATTGTTTGAGCGCTGCTGAGCGTTCGCCGCTCTCAGCCAGGAGACGCATCAGGCGCCGGTGAGATTCTTCGCGCCACGGTTCCATGGCAATCAAACGTTTCGCATAGCTTATGGCCGCGATATGATCCTGCGCGTCGGTGTAGTACCGGACCAGTCCGCCCAGACCATCGACAGCCAGTTGATGCAGTCTTGTTCGCTGTGAGAGGATCCAGAGTTCGAACTCCGGGGCATCGCGAAGATCAAACCCAGATAAGAAGTCGCCGGCGTACAGCGCGATTGCTCGTTCCACAAGGTCAATTTCCACTGGAGCACTATCCGTAGGCTCAATGTCGTGTAGCGTGGCCAATGGCTTACCTTGAAGACCTGCTTCGAAGTCGGCTACGTCCAGCCACCATGGATCTGAATGATTCATGGTAACGTCTGCGCGGCTGATGGCCAGGTGTGGACCGACGAGTTGACGCAGGTTACTCAGGACCTTGCGCAGATTGGCACGCGCCGATGTCTCCGGCAGATCGCCCCACAGTAATCCGGCAAGCGCAGAACGGGAGTGGGTTGTTCCAGTGACTGCTAGATAGCAAAGCAATGCCTTGGCTTTGCGAGAATGAAAGCCGGTTACTGCCTCATCATCGAGGACAATGTGTAGTCCACTTAGGCAGTGAATGCGCAGCGTAGTCACTTTCCCATCCTCGTCACGATCTCGACACGGTTTGGCTACGATGCCGATACGTTCGTCCGCTAAGGTAGTACTTGTGGTACCAAAGAGTATACCACTTCCGGCCAAGGAGCTATTGGCAAACAAGGAGGAAATGAATGAAATTGCAACACTCTATCGTTCTACTGCTTACTATCGCCGCTTTGAGCGTAACCGCATGTACGGTGTCGCTAGAGCAGGCCACGGAGACAACCACAGTGATGTCCGAGGATAGCGCCGTTGCGCAGGTTGAGGTGGTGAAGGCGTTTGAAGAATCACCCGACCACCTTCCCGAAGGCGTTTTTATGGACAGCGAGGGGAACCTTTACGTCAGTCTGGGGCCTCCCTTCTTTGTCGGCGGAGGTTATGGCGCAGTTCGGCAGATTCGCGCCGATGGAACAGAACATACGCTGTTCGAATCTCCCAGTGGACCGGCGCCTGCCGGATTGGCGGTTGATGCAGCCGGAGACGTATTCTTCGCTCTACCCAATCCGGGTGAACCGGATGTCGGGGTCTATCGTATCACCGGCGACGGCAACGCAGAGCGACTGCCAGGCACGGAAGGCATGGTCGTCCCCAACGGCTTGGCCTTTGACGGTCAGGGAACCCTCTATGCCACTGATTCGATTCTGGGATCTGTTTGGCGCATGCAAGGTGATGGCGCCAACGCTGAACCTTGGTTTTCGCATGACTGGTTGATGGGCTGTGGAGAAGAGGAACCGATTGGCGCGAACGGTATCGCATACGGCGATGAAGCATTCTACGTGGCAAGTACGGCCAAAGGTCTTGTTGTGCGCATCCCGATCCTGAGCGATGGGTCTCCCGGCGCGCCGGAACTTGTGGCGGGCAATCCTGACTGCAATCTAGACGACGAACTCTATGGAATGGATGGAATTGCCTTGGACGGTGACGGAACCATCTATGCTCTGTTGGTCATGTCACACAAGTTGGTACGGATTGACCCAACTGACAGTACGATCACCATCCTTCTGGATGAAGAAGACGGTCTATGGAATCCAGCCAGCATCGTCATTGACACGCAGGAAAATGACAATAGTAGCCTAGTCATAACCAATTATGCTGTCCTTCCCCCAGAGCCTGCCAATAGCTTAGGGGCGGCGTTGCTGAAATATGAGGTGGGTGTGCTGATTGACTGACACAAATTAAGCGATCTCCGGAAGCGCGGCTCCTCGGGTAGAGACACTCAACGAAATCTTCGTTTTGGTCGACCGCCCGACCTACGAGGCATTGCTAGGACAGTAAGCATCAGACCGCAAGAAGATAGTAACACCTTCGACTCCCTGCCGATCCTCCTCGGTAGGGAGTCTTGCAATGTAGGTTGGATTGGTAATCCGACCTGCCACGCCTTGCTCAGTTCAACCAGGCGGAATACCATTCCGCCCTACATGGCATTCGTAGGTTGGATAGGTAATCCGACCAGCCCCAAGCCCTGGGTCTCTGCCGGGGCTTTCAGGTGCTGTAGGATAAATGATGTAAGAAAAACTGACTCGTCAGCATCCACTGATCATTCTGGTGACGTAGACCTGTGCAACGAAAATGTTTTGGGTATGTTTGCGCATAGCGCCTGCTGCGCAAACATACCTATATGAGGTTGGGCGCTAGCGCTTGGTTAACCAGGAATGTCAAATTGAGGGCCAGTATGGCTCTCCCGCAAATTAGCACCTATCGGATGTCAAGGAACTCTCGGAAACGGGAGTTCTTTGCGTTTGTGGACTCCGCATGTCAGTGCGCTTTGCAGACGATAGTCCAACATCGTCGGTCATCTTCGATCAGCCTTGTGTGAGCAAGTTCAAGCAAGATCCGTTGGTACGATTTCGGGAACGTGGTACAATCGGAACGGATGGGGATAGGAATAGTTTTGTACCGATTACACTTGGAGATGAGCAGAACCCGAGCGGTAATCTCTCTTGGATAAGCGTGGAGCACTCAAATGGCTAAATCGACCAAGAAACAACAACGTCATGCGCTGAAAAAGCGCAAACAGCGCGCCGAAAAACGCCGGCAGTTACGCCAGGACACTGGTGGCATGGAAAGAGAGACGCCATTTCCACGGGCAAGTTCGGCGGAGCAGCAGTTGCGATCGAGCATTCAGAAATTCGCATTTCAGAAGTCCTTTTCCGCCGATTTTGAAACGGCCTTGGGTCTCTACTTTGGTGAAGAGACCTTGCGAACGCGCGCGATCAACCTGGACGAGCCTGAAACTGCTGATTTTCAGGAGTGGTACTTCATGGACTACGTCACGGCTGGCGGCAGCCGTCTGATCGACCTGTTCGCTGAACAGAGAGGTCCTTCATTGCCGCCAAACCAGAGAGAGATGTTGCACGATTGGATTCGAACCAACCGTCTGCGCCTGCTGGAGATCCAGGAGGTCACGCCCGGCGTCGGCGAAGTCGTCAAGGACCTGTTGAGCGGGGAAGTTCTTCATTGTTTCGACATCTCGATGTCGTACGCCGCACGCAAGTGGTCCGTTGTGCTGGCTCGCACGCTTCTCACCAACGGGCGCTGGCACTTCACCGGTAGCGGGAGCATGTTCTCTCCGATGGAAAAGAAGAAGCTGGTCGGCGTGGCGAATGGTCTATGGCAAGACTACCAGGCAGTACATCCTTCCGCCTCGCTGGATGAATTCTACCGCGATAACAGCCTGCAATTGCGCCAGCAGGCACACGACCTGCATAAGAGCCGCCAAAACCCTGTCTACGTTACCCCAGAGAACCACCCGCTGCTTCGGGCCGTCGCCGAATACAAGGTGTTGAACCTGGATCAGGTCTTGGCTGTTCTGGACGAAGCTGAGGAATTTGTCTTCGTCGGGGAAAGTCGATCCATCCCCTACGCAGATCATTTCGATTGGCTGCTGCGCGGTCGTTCCCATATCCCCCAAGGTCCGGACTGGCCGGAACATGCGTTCCAGATGCGCTCAGAGTGGACTGCGGGTCCAGGACAGCCTTCCTACCGATCATTGGGCGATGTGATTGTGGGGGGCAGCAAGTTGGAACTCTCCTGCCTGAGTCGCGAACGCCTGGCTGCCGGCCGTTCACTGCTCGAAGCGTTGCTGCCGAATACGCTTATCCACCGCGGCGACGTCTTTTCGGAGATCGAAATGAAACGAGACGAAGGGGAGGATAGGCCGGTTGCCCCAAGACTGACGGAGATCGACCCCGCTGCTAGACAGGTTGAGATAGAGTTGCTGGCTCGCCAGGCGGAGCAATGGTTAGAGACGCCTGTGCCCGGCCTCGATAACCGTACACCACGCGAGGCTGCCCAAACAGCGCAGGGCAGAGCCCAACTTGAGGAGATGCTCAAAATCGTCGAGTATCTCGAAGAGGGAAACCCGGCCATGCAGGGCACACCCTACAGTGCAGAGGCGTTGCGGCGCGAACTGGGGATGACGTAGTCTTATCCGGCTTCCATCCGCATCGCCATCAAGGGCAAATTCAACCGGGCAAAAATATCTTGCGCTTCCTGCCACATGGCCTGCCCCTGCTTGGTATTGTTACGGCTTTTTTCATGTTGCGCCCAACGCCAAAGCGTGATCGCTCGATCCCGTTCAAAATCACCCAGCTTGAAAAACTCAAGGCTGCGGCGAAAGCAGTACTGCAGCATCAACCCATAGGTCACTTTCCACGTCGGACAGGATTGGCTTACCCACTCGGGCCGCAACCAGACCCAGGACGCGCCAGGCGCGGCCATTATCCAACAGGTTTGACCGCGATGTCAGCGCCAGGGCTTGCTGCGCCATCTCCAACGCCTGTGTGGTTTTTCCCAGCCCCAGATACGCTTCGGCCAGAAAACGGTAGGATTCGGACAACCCGTACCAATCATGCCGTGTTTGCGCAATCAACGTTTCCAGATCGCTTGCGGCGGCGGCAAATTGTCCCATCCCGATGCGAGCGCCACACAAATTACTCAGAAATACATTGGCATTTTTGTAACTTTCGATCTCACCGGCAATGACGAGAGCTTCTTCATAATATCGGATTGCCGCAGCAAAATCACCCTGAAAGTGCGCACTTTCGCCCATATTGTTTAGGACCGCACTTTCTCCTTGTCGCTGACCCAAGTCACGGTACAGAGCCAGGCTTTCTGCCAGTTGCTGTTGGGCGATGTCGTAATGACCCAGCATGTAATAATTGACGACACCCATCAGACCTAGAAAGCGGGCCTCTGCCCGACGGAGAGACGCTGCCTGACTCAAGGTGCGGCCTTCATTGGCAACGCGCAGGGCCGCCTCTGCCTGCCCCAGCCGGAAATGGGCCCAGCCTTG
>CAWEEJ010000018.1:0-15094 GCA_963807905.1 uncultured Chloroflexia bacterium
CCGGGCGCGATAGACCGCTGATTTTGATGGGGGCAGCGAAGTGAAGCGGATCTACACGCACCGTAGGAATAGCTCCCTCCAAGACTTGGGACCCGGGGGACAAATCGAGAGCCTACCAAGCAATCAGGCTCTTTGCGCCGCTAGATATCTAGGCTGCTTCAAGACCGTACTGGTTGACGTAGGTTGGGTAGAGTGCTTCGGCCTGGCGAAAGAGACCCTCTAACTTGCGCGAGGCGCGGAAGATATTGCCTTTGGCCTTGATCCTGCCGCTGAAGAACGCACTGCTCAGGCTTTCGCGCCCCATCCAGATTTCGTGCAGAAGATCGGCCGGCACACGAATTTCGAAATTGGCTTTCCCTGGAGTAGGACCAAGGAAGAACTCCAGTGGCGGCTGGCGACCGTCAAGCAAGATCTCACCGTCCGGATCCTCGAAAATGATGCGCACGACCATATTGCTCTTGGTAAAGTCGTCGATATTGTCCTGATCCGCTGCCAGCGCTTGGAAGAGATCGTTCATAACTGCGTAAAGTTGTTCGGTCGACTCGTAGACTGCCATAAAGCTTCTTTCAGGCTATTCAATGGATATTTCGTTTCCGGATTATAGGTGGCGTATCGGTCACAGTCAAAAGGATGATAGGGCGAATGCGCAAGTTCCCCACAAAAAAGCCCGCGCCGACGAATCGACACGGGCAGAATTCACCTTGTTGCGCTTGGCTAGCGCTTGAAAAGTCCCACGATGAAGAGCAGGAGGACTGCGCCGGCCACGGACGTGATGAGCGAGCCAAACATACCGCCGGCAGTGATACCGAACAGGCCAAAAATCCAGCCGCCGATCACACCGCCGATGATGCCGGTTACGACGTTGCCGATCAGGCCAAGCCCCCCGCCCCGCATGAACTGTCCTGCGAGCCAGCCGGCCACGCCGCCGATCACGATCCAAAGGATGAATCCCATCAAATCCATATACGCCACCTCCGATGTGTATGTGATGAATGAGCCTTGATGGCCGAATCGTTCGACCTCATCTTTATTGTAACGCCAATCGTTGCTTTTGCAAGGCCTAATTTAATGCATCCAAGCCACTGGCGGATGGCATATCAACACCTAATTGAGACGTCACTTGAACTTCGTACATTCTGGCTGGTTCTAGCTCTGGAAGAATGTGCGAAGTTCAAATAATGTGACCATAAGAGAGCCGATCCTAGAAGTCGATCGGTTTGCCCTCATAGGCGTACACAAACATGCGTCGCAACTCGTCTGAATCCGGGATGCGGGGAGCGGTGAAAAATTGCGTATCCATCTCCGTGTAGGCACAGAGTAGATCCAGCTTTTCTTCGAATTCTGCCCGGTCAATGCCCAATTCGGCGATGCTCATCGGTTGGCCAACCGTGCGCTGGAGCGCACGTACGGCGTCCGTTAGGGCGCGGCCCGCTTCTACCTCGTCGTGGCTATCGCTAATGCCAACGTATCGTGCAATGTCGCCGTAGCGAGCGCCCCCTTCCTCTAGCGCCAGATCCATTGTGTATGGCAGGAAGAGGCTCACGCTACGGCCATGGGGCTGTTTGAACAGACCGCCAACGCTGTGACCCATGGCGTGGGCCAGGGCATTGTTTGAGTTGGCAAAGCCCAAGCCGGCCATCGCCGCCGCATTGGCCATCTGCTCGCGGGCCTCGGGATCGTTCGCCCCATCGGCATAGGCCCTGGGCAGATACTCGAAGACCAGCTTGGCAGCCTGCAAGCACATGCCGTCGGCAAAGACGTTGTGCCAGCTCGCCGTGAAGCCCTCGATGGCATGGGTAAGCGCATCCAGCCCGGTGTCGGCCGTGACGCGTGGCGGCAGCATCATGGTCAATTCGGGGTCGATGATGGCCACGTGGGGCACAACTTCGCGATTGCCGGTCGAAATTTTGCGCTGCTCTGCCGTATCCGTCAGCACCAGCGCATAGGTTGCTTCACTGCCCGTGCCGCTGGTGGTGGGGATGGCCATGAACTTGACACCCTCTAGCCCAAGCGTCTCCATCGGGTTTATCTCGGCCGGATCCATCTCCGGTCGCTGGCTGAGGACATAGATCGCCTTGGCCGCGTCCATGGGACTGCCGCCGCCCAACCCCACAACCCAATCGGGCTGGAAGGCCTCGGCCAGCTTGGCCCCTCGCCGCGCCGTTTGCAGGCTGGGCTCCGGTTCTACCTCGGCGAATACTTCAGTCTCAAAGCCGGCCTCATGGAAAAATGAGAGCACACGATCGACAATGCCCAGTGACTGAAGTGTCGCATCCGTCACGATGAACGCGCGCTTACCGCCCACATACTCGATGTGACTCAAGGCTTCTTCGCCAAAGACGATCTCACGCGGCGCAGCAAAATACCACATGTTTGTTCCTCGCTATTGCAATTTGGTGAGCGTCTTGCTCAGGCCGATGCTAGGCGTAAGTCGTATCCACCTCGGTGGCGCAGACGACCAGCTCCTGCGCAGCCTTGACATTCTGCATGATCTTGACAAGGTTGCCGTCCAGCTTCAACTTGCGCGTGACCATCCCCTTGACCGGATCGAGCTTGCCCGCCAGCACGTCCTTCCACTTATCCATGTCGGCCGTAATCTTGAACTCGGCGCTCTTGCTATCGGGGTCATCCACCAGCTCGGCACCGCGGCATTCGCCATGCCAGAGATCGAGATAGATGCCGGGTCCGCCCTTGATCACGAGCATGACGTCGCCCTCCCAACTCTTGGCGGCAGACGCGTAGGCAGCACTGCTGTTGATGGCCTTTTCAAATTGCTCGGTCCATTCGGCGCTGGGGAAGATATAAGCCATGAAAAGTCTCCTTTGGTTCTGAACAATTGGTGGTTCTGAACAATTGGGTTCCGGCGGCTGATCGACCGCGATCAGCCTGCCAGCTTGTTGATAAACGATATTGCGAAAATAGTGCGCAGGCAGAGTATAGCATTGGCCGTTTTGGAGGAGCAAGAGCGGCCGAATTTTCTGTTTGGCGACTACGTTCCATGGGAGTATCAGGCGTCCGTGTCCTGAGCGTGTTCCTGCTATGTCGTGGCGGCAGGGCCGTTTGTGCAGCAAAGAGAACTACTCTTGCTGCTTGCGGCGGATGCGCGCCAGGCGATGGGTCAGCTCCGCTATGGCTACCCGATTCTGGCGACTGGGGGGCGCACTCTCCAAGTTGTGCAGCGCCCAGGCCGCCCACATTTCGGCTTGGTCGAACTCTTTTACCTGCCATTCGTAATACTTTGATAACTCGACATAAGGTGTAGTGGTGTGGTCGGGTGTCGACGTAAGCCATTCCTGCCAGACGGCGGCGGCTTCCTCCCAGCGCGTCTGACGCTTGAGCAGTCGACCCAGGCCTTCGTACGCTTCGCCGCGTGCGGCTGCTTGACGCGTGGTGGCCGCGGCATGGCGATAGGCGCTTTCGGCTTCCGCGAGTGCACCGCTGCGCTCAAGGCTGACGGCCAGCGCCAACCAGTCGACACCCGGCAGGGCGGCCGGCGCTGCCGCCGATGGTTGCAGGCCAAATGCTTCGCTCAGGGCGTCGGCCAACGACACCATGGAGACGATGTCTTCCCGATTATGATAGAAAACCCGGGCCATCTGGCTGGCATTGCCATCGCGCGTGTAGTCGACATAAAGTTGTGGAATCAGCGCGCCAGGCACGTCGTCTTCGCTCCGTCGGAGACCCAGCACGCGCTCTTCAAGGTTGATGAGGCGGCAGCTTCGCAGACGCTTGCGCCAGAGCCGCCGGGCCGGATGCAGAAGATCCAGGTGGGCGCGATCCGGCGCCAGCAGCGCAACTTCGTCCATGCCGGCGGGGAAGAGCCAGTGGTTCTGTTGAAACCGCGTGCGCAACAGGGGTAAGTCGAATGTGCGCCCATTGAACGTGACCGTCATGTCAAACGGGGCGAGCAGCTCGCTGAGCGCCACCAGCAGCGCCCCCTCCTCGGCAGGGCTGCGCATGAAGAATTGCCGCACCACGAACGCTAGTTCAGGGATATCCCCAGCAAAATTTGGGATATTTGGGTTATCTGTTTGGGATAACTCGGCTTTCCCAATTCTTGGGCCGGCAAGGTCCTCGTCGCTTGACGTGCGACTGGTGGCTTCAAAAGTGCCCACGCCGACCATAAAGGCGTAGACGCCGGCGCCGGCGCCCAGTCCGGTCGTTTCGGTATCGATAAAGGCTGCACTGAGGAAATCTCGCTGTTTGTCAATGCCAAATTTCGGGTGAAGCGCCGCCAGCGCAGCCGGCGTCTGATCGAGCAGTGCGCCAAGCGGTCGCGGACCACGCGCCTCGCTCAGCCCGTAGCGCTGCGTGACTACGTAGCAGCGGCCGGCGTGATTCTCAATTTCTGCGCCGGGCATAGCGTCTTCCAATGCAAGCATCGGCCTACGCGCGTTTTCATCGCCAAAGGACGGATCAGGCAAGTCGGGCGTGCCGCGGTTTTTCTGTTGACGCAGGCCCTGGAGCCGGCGGAGTCGATCAAGTTGGGAAGACACGCGTTGGGTTCCTCGCAGGCCGGCGACGATACCTTACTTGACGGCGCTAAAGCAGACTGCACCCTTGGGCACGCGCAGGCTGCCTTCCGCGGCAATAATTGCATCCATGCGCCGGCCCATTTCCTCCAGCAGGAGGGCACGATGGCGATCATCAGCGGGACGATCGGCAATCGAGTCAATCATGGCGCTGGCGTAGTAGCGCAGCGCGGTCTCGGTGGTGGGAAAACGGAAGGCATCCGCATATTCGTAGGTCTCAACAGTCGGGAAGGCGCGCGCTGACCCGAAAGCCATGGCTGCCGTCAAACGCTGAGACGACGGCAGGCAGCGCCTGATAGCCAACGGCTCTGGCCGCCTCGTTATGCAGTTGCTTTAGCCGCTGATTGGCATCTGCGCTATCGGTGACGATGATCACGCGGCCGCCGGGGCGTAGCACGCGAACCATCTCCGCCAGCGCTGCGTGCTGGTCGCGCACGTGATAGAGCATGTGGTTGGCCATGACGCAATCGACCGAGGCCGACGCCAGCGGCAGGCGCTCGGCGCCGGCCTGAACGAGTGCAGCCGGTCGGGCCTGTGTGGCACTCTCGCCACGCGCTTCCACGAGCATGCCGTAGGAGGCATCCAGGCCGATAAGCAGGACGCCGGCGTCGATCAACTGCGCGTGATAAGTGCCCGGCCCGCAGCCGATATCGACCAGACTCTCGCCGGCAACGGGCGCAACGCGTGCCAGGACCCATTCCGCCCACGGCTCATCGTTTTCCGAATAGAGGCGATGGGCCTCGCGGCGAATGTTGAGCCGCTCCGCATCGCTATATTGCTGGCGCAAAAAAATTGGATTGCTGGCGTGGCTTAGATCCGTCTTTTGTGTTGTGGACATGGCGTCAGCTATAATCGTTTCCAGATTTCCAGAGTGAGAGGACCATGCCCATTCATTCCACCAAGACGTGGCGCTCTTTTGAGCCGGCCCCGGCCGCGTTTGTCGATCACGTACCGATTCATCCTATCTTAGCACAGGTGCTCTACAATCGCGGGCTGCAGACCGTCGATGAGGTGAACGCCTTCCTGGTCTCAGGTGACGCCGTGGTCGAGAACCCCTACCGACTCCAGGATATGGCGCCGGCGGTGCAGCGCATCCTTCACGCGATTCGCACGCAGGAGGTCATCTGCGTCTACGGGGATTTCGATGCGGACGGCGTCACCTCGACCGCGCTCCTGGTCAGTGCTTTGCAGACGGCCGGCGGCCGGGTTGGACCTTATATTCCCAATCGCGTCGACGAGGGCTATGGTCTCAATCTGGAGGCGATCGACCGTATTGCCCAACAAGCCGGGCTGATGATCACGGTTGACTGCGGCATCCGTGCCGTGGCCGAGGTAGAGCGAGCACGAGAGCTGGGGCTGGACGTGATCGTCACCGACCATCACTCGGTCGGCGCGGTGCTGCCGCCGGCCCTGGCCGTGATCAATCCCCGGCGCGCCGATTGCCCCAGCCGCTTCGAGCGCCTGGCCGGCGTGGGCGTGGCCTATCGCTTGGCCCAGGCCGTGCTACGCGCGGTCGCCCAGCAGAAATGGGGCGTGCTGAGCACCGACGCCGCGAGCGAGCTAGAGATCGAACTGCTCGACCTGGTGGCCATCGGCACCGTGGCGGACATGATGCCCCTGCAATTGGAGAACCGTTCCCTGGTGCAGCGGGGCTTGACGCAGCTCAACCAGACCAACCGGCCCGGTCTCGAACTGCTTATGCAGAAAGCGGGCGTCGGCAAGGGCGGCGCAGACGCCGCCGCAATCTCCTTTCGCATTGCGCCCCGCATCAACGCAGCCGGACGCATGGCCCATGCCAAGCTCGCCTACGATCTCCTGCGCACCCAGGACGTGACCGAGGCCTACGGGTTCACGGAACGTCTGGAGTCGCTCAACCTGGAACGACGTGCGCTGACACAGGCTGCCGAGCTGGAAGCGGAGACGCAGCTTGCAGAGCAAGTCGCGGCCGACGCGTCCCTCTATCTAGTCCAAAGCACCAATTTCCGTTCCGGCATCGTTGGCCTGGTGGCGGGGCGACTGACCGACCGCTTCTACCGGCCGGCTGTGGTCATCGAGCAGGGTGAGGAGCACTCGCGGGGCAGCGCCCGTAGCATTCCTGAGCTGGATATCAGCAGCGCCCTCGATGAGGTAAGCAATCTGCTGGTGCGCTATGGCGGCCACCAACGTGCGGCCGGCTTTACGGTGGAAACATCGCGGCTGGATGAGTTCAATCAGGCGTTGCTCGACGTAGCGACACGCGAGTTGGACGCCCATGGCGCGCTCCGTCCAACGCTGGAGATCGACGCAACCGTCGAGCTGTCTGAGCTCAACTGGAGCCTGGTGGAGCAATTCACCCGCCTGGAGCCGACGGGCCAGGGCAATCGCCCGCCCCTGTTGCTGACGCCGGCGGTGCGCGTGCGCGAAGCGCGCAGTGTCGGTAGCGGCAAGCATCTCAAACTTGTCCTCGACAGCGGCCCCGGGGAGCGAGTCATGGACGCCATCGCCTTTGGCCTGGGCGACCTCGCTACGGAACTCGCAGAAGACAGTCTGATTGACGTCGTCGGCGAGTTAAACGTCAACGAATGGAACGGCCGGCGACAGCTCCAACTAATCGTGAAAGATCTGCGCAACAGCGCTCAATCGCCAATTGAAAATTGACGATTGTCAACCTGGAAAACTCTTATGCTCAACAACCTCTCACTTCCCATCAAAATCGGTCTGGGCTTCGGCCTCCTCGGCATTCTGCTGACCGTCGTCGGCATCTTCCGCGGCAACGTACCGACCAACCCGGCCAGCATCGCCGTTGCCCTTCTCATCGGCGGCGGCGTCTGGTTCGTCGTCTCTTGGGCCGTGGCGACCGCGGCCGTCGATGTGGAGAGGGGATAGGGGAGAGGGGAGAGGGGAGAGGGGATAGGGTGGTGGGGGAGTGGGGTGGTAGGGGGGGGTTTGTGTGTGGCCGGATGATTCGACTTCAGTTGGTCAAACTGCCCCAACTTCCAAACCGATTCGACCCCACAACCCCACAACCCCACAACCCCACAACCCCACAACCCCACAACCCCACAACCCCAAGACCCCACAACCCCAAAACCCTACAACCCCAAGACCCTACTCCCGCTCCTCCTCCTCAAACCGCGACAAATCCGCGGCCTCGTCCTCCGGTCGGCGACCGTTGTAGCGCCACCAGAGGTTGTCGGCGAGGCTGGCTGCGTTGCACTCGACGCCTTGACGGGTGAAGTAGTCGCAGACGCGCTGCACGTCGCGGAAGAGTACCTCGCGTGCGTGGGGATTGTTGGCCACATCTACGACTTGAGGAAAGTCGATCAGGGTCACCGTCCCGTCCCAATAGAGAATGTTATAGGCCGAGAGGTCGCCATGGATCAGCCCATGCTGAAGCATGAGCTCGATGTTGCGCATGACTTCGACAAAGAGCGGATAAGCTTCGTCGGGCTCGAGCGCGATTTCGTGGAGCGTCGGCGCGGGGCGGTGCTCGTCGCCGATGAACTCCAGCAGCAGGGCATTCTCGCTGGAGGCGATGGGCTTGGGGACGGCGCCGCCCGCCTTGTGGAGCGTGTCCAGCGTGGTGAACTCGTGCATGAGCCACGACGTGTGGGCCATCTGCGAACCGAATGCGCTGCCCTTCTCCATCGCCCGCTTGAGCCGCGTGTCCCGTTCCTTGGGCGTCTTGCCGTCGATGTCGATCAAGCTGCGCCCTTCACGGTAGAGCTTGTCATTGCGCAGGTTGCGGAACTTGCGTGGCCGGTAGACTTTGGCCGCAGCCAACGGTTCGCCCACACTGGGATGGGCCGCACAGCGATAGACGCTGGCTTCCTTGCCCCCCTTGATCTGACTCAGCACGTCAATGATGAGCGCCTGGTCATAGAAGCCGCGCAGAGATGAGAGCAACCAGACCCCCTCGTGCCGGGCCGGTTGGTAGGTCGTGGTAAAGCCGGCCTCCAACCCCTCTGCCGAGTCGGTCAGCTGCTCGATGATCTGTTCCTGATCCTGCTTCTTTTTCTTGGCCTTGGCCGCGGCCTTGGCCTTCACCGATCCATCTTCATACTGTGGATCATAGAGCGCCGCATAGTGCTCGTACGGGTCCAGCGGCGCCGAGTTGTCAAAATCCGACAACGTACTCGAATTCATCGTGAGATTCCTCGAATAATAGACCGCGGATTTCACGGATCCAGCGGATCACAGCGGATTTTTTACGAGAAGATCAGCGAAAATCCGCCTCATCCGGTCCGATCCGCGGTCAATAGGTTTTCTTTGTGGCCAACTGGAAAGGCCACGGATTGCCGTCATCCGTGGCCCGATGCGCAGTGATTGCGCCAATAAAAAACAGCCACGGGAATGCACCCGCAGCCGCGTAGAGGTTCTTCTACGAGGGGATCTGCTAACAGAGGCTCTGCAGGCGCACAGATTCACGGATCACAAGCGTGATCGCGGTTGATACGTTCACTTGGGCTGCCATGCATGCGCCTCCTTTCAGCCTATCTGAGGTCCAAACAATCGTCTGTTGGTTACCGTGAGCAAATGTAGCACATTTTGCGTGCCGTGTAAAGGGTGAGTTTTTCGCTTTTTTCACCGCGGTCATGATGCCGGAGCATTCTGTGGTGGGGCTCCTACTGTGGATCGACCACGAACTGGCTGACGATTTCCGGCTCCCGCGCCAGGACGCTCTCCAGTCCATTTGCCAGATCGTCTTCATCGTAGACGGGTATGCCGTAGGTTGTGATGGTGAGCGCCTGCGTTGCGGCGTCGATCTCGAATTCGGTCCAGCCAAAGGTGTGGAGCGCGGCATAATCGCCGGCCAGCAGCGTGGCGCCAATGGGCGAACCGTCCAGCCCCACCTCGTCATAACCACTTGCCCGCAATTCCCGGTTGAGAATCTCCTTGGCGAAATCGTCCCGGTCGTCTAGATCATTGTCCATATCGTTGTCGATCGGCAAGGCGTAGTAGGCCGCACGTTCCGCTTCGGTCACGTAGCCCTTGTTGATGCCGTCGGTGATGAAGATGGGTCCCAACGTCGGCGCATACGCCACGGGGCCCACGCTGACCTCAAAGACGGACAGCGCTTTTTGCGCCATGCCGGGCCCCTCGGCATAAGTGACGTTGTTGACCAGCGTGCTGTGAATGTCGGCCGTGACGAAGACGACGTTGCTGATTTGCTGCTCATCGATAAAGCGCAGGAGGGCCGTCCGTTCAGTCGCAAAGCCCTCGAAACGATCCTGGGCCGACATGAGTCCCCGGTGCTGGATCGGCTGGGGAATGGCGATGACCTTCCAGGTGATGCCCTTGGCTTCGGCGTCGAGCAGATCGCGCTGCAGGTCGGCCAGCTGCTGCGCGCCGAGCATGGTGCGGCCAGGACGGAAGGTGTCGGCGCGGAAGCGGGCGACATCGGCCGGGTCGTTGCGGTCGGCGCGGCGTACGGGTAGGTCGCGAAAGGAGCGGGCGTCAAGCACGAAGAGGGCCGCGTCCTGCCCGAACGTACGGTAGCGATACAGGCGCGGCCGGCCGTCCATGCGCCCGTCGTCTCCGCGCTGGGGAGAGACAGCGCCATAGCGCTCAAACTGCAGCGGATTGTACTCGTGGAACGACCGCAGCCCATGGTCATAGAGGGCGGTCTGATTGATGTGCCCGCTCGTCTCGGGGAAGCGGCTGTCGCGCTCGGCCAGCGCGCCGCCGGCAAAGTCGTTGAGCACTTCGTGATCGTCGATTGTGGCAAAGATGGCGGTCGACGCGCGCAGATCGGCCAGCGGGCTCAGGTCCTGGACCGTGGCGTAGACCTCGGCATGCTTCTGGCGGAACTCGTCAAGCGTTTCGGCCTGGCGCTTGGGCACCGCGGGCGAGGCCAGATCGGCATAGACCGTGTCGCCCAGCGCGATGAAGAAGTCGAGATCGTTGTCGGCCGCGTTGGCCAGCGCCACATAGGGCGTGAGGCTGCCGCGCCAGTCGCCGCTCGCGCCAAAGCGCAGGCCATGCTGTGCCATCGGCGCATGGGGCGTGCGCAGCGTACCGGCTGCCGTCGCGCCGCCGGCCGTCTCGACCTGGTAACCATAGCCCATGCCCGGCGTGAGCCCGGTCACGCTTATCGTTACCGGTAGGAGGGAGTCGGTCACGGTGGCGGTTACCACGGCGTGGGTTGAGAGCGTCGATGCGACGGTAAAGGTGACAATGCCGGGCTCGGTTGCGCGCGGTCCAGAGCACGACGCTGGTCTGGTCCACGTCGCCGGCCGAGACGCCATTGGGCAGGGCTGGCGGTGGGGGCGAGGTGGGGGCGTAACTAGGTGGCGCAGCGGACGGTTCGTCAGCCAGCGTGCAGGCCGTCAGCAGCAGCAACACTGATGCTACGGTTGCCGCCAAGAGACTGTTTGCTATCTTTTTGCACATAGAGGATCCCTTTCATGCATACACTGCGGGTAGCATAGCACATCTGGCGCGCAGGCCCGTCGGGAAAATCATGACATTCGCGCGCAATCTCGCCGGGCATGAATGCCCTTGCTGGCAGGATGCGCCCCCTGAAGTGGGGCTTTTCTAGCAACGACCCAGCCCCATTTGATGGGGCGCGGCGCTCTAGCCCACGGCATTCATGCCTGGGCGGTCGCCCTGGCGACTGGCGTCAGTACATCTGGCGCGTAGGCGCGTCGGGAAAATCATGACATTCGCACGCGATCTCGCCGGGCATGAATGCCCTTGCTGGCAAGATGCGCCCCATGAAGTGGGGCTTTTCTAGCAGCGACCCAGCCCCATTTGATGGGGCGCCGCGCTCTAGCCCACGGCATTCATGCCTGGGCGGTCGCCCTGGCGACTGGCGTCAGCACATCTGGCGCGCGTAGGCGCGTCGGGAAAATCATGACAGTCGCGCGCGATCTCGCCGGGCATGAATGCCCTTGCTGGCAGGATGCGCCCCCTGAAGAGGGGCTGCTCGTCGCGCTCCTGGCCGCGCTCAGCGTCGTCTGGCCCGGTGAATATCACGTGCCGGAGAACCGCCCGGACCTGGAAGCCCAGACCTTCCGCCGGCTCTACGACCGCAAGCGCCACGTTGAGCGCGTGGCACTGGTTGCCTTCGGCACAAGCCTCATCGCCTTCGGCCTCATGGTAGGGGCGATGCTCCTCATGCGGTATAATGCCTAACTTGATCAACGAGATGCGTTGAATGGGCCGAAACTACCGCAGACCGACCCCATGAGGCCATGGATACGGTCACGCAGTCGCCTTGACAAGTCTCGCGTGCTCTCCAACCAATCAATCCGCAATCCAACCTCCACAATCCGAAATCCAATGACCCCAAATCTAGCCAATCTCCAAGCCGTTCTGCTCGACATGGACGGCGTTCTCTACGTCGGCAACAGCCCGCTGCCCGGCGTGCAGGACTTTCTCGACTATCTCGATGCGACAGGGCGCAAGTGGCTCTGCGTGACCAACAACGCCTCCAAGACGCCCGAGGAATTTGTGGCCAAGCTGGCCCAGATGGGCGTGACCGCTGCGCCCGAGCATGTTTTTAGCAGCGCGCAGGCCACGGCCGGCTGGCTGGCCGAGCAGGTCCGCACCAACGGCGTGATTCCCGGCAAGGCCTTTATGTTTGGCATGGCCGGCCTGCGCGTGGCGCTGCTGGACGAGGGCTTTACGCTGACGGATGACCCCCTGGCCGCTGACTATGCGGTGGCGGGCGCAAATTTTGAGCTCACCTATGCCGAACTGGCTGACACCACGCTGGCGATCCGCAATGGGGCCCGCTTTGTGGGCACCAATCCGGACAGTTCGTTTCCCACCGAGCGCGGCCCGACGCCGGGGACCGGCTCGATCCTAGCGCTGTTGGCCGCAGCGAGCGATGTGACGCCCGAGATCGTGGGCAAGCCCAACGCGCCCATGTTTGAGCTGGCCATGCAGCGGCTGGGCACTTCGCCGGCTACGACGCTCATGGTGGGCGACCGCTACGAGACCGACATTGCCGGCGCGATTGCGCTGGGCATGCCCACGGCCGCGGTCCTCACCGGCATCAACAACGCCGAGGAATTCGCCGCCGAAGATCCGCCGCCTGCGCTCGTAGTCGATGATCTGCCCGCGCTGCTTGAGCTGTTGCGCGCAGCGGATCAGGATTAGCGCTGCATCCAGCACTCGCTCAGTGAGCACGCTCCGTGTGAACGGGTCGTGTGGAGGCCTGGCCCTACCCCTTCACGATCTCTTCCGACCATGTCCAGAAATCGCGGACGAGATCGGCATCACTCGCTATTGGGTTGATGGTGCGGACTGCCTTGTCGGCCCAGTATGCGCCGTTGGGCATGACGTCATTCTGCGCCAGGTAGATCGCGGTCTCCGCGCCCTGGGTCGGCGTTTTGAGCCTGCCTGTCCAGTAGCCGAGCTTGGCCAGCGGTCGCGCCAGCTGCTTGTAGAGGGCCGGCCCCTGACGATAGAAGAGGTTGGTATTGACGATGCCGGGGTGGACGGCGTAGCTCATGAACCCAATGTCACCGTAGCGATCCGCCAGGGCGACGGTGAAAAGCACCTGGGCCAGCTTGGATTCGCGATAGGAGGTCATGGCGTGATACTCGGCACTGTCGACGCGGGCAATCGTTGCAAACGCGTCAACCGAGTCGCATTGCCCCTTTTCGCTCGACAACGAGGAGATGCTGATCACCTTCTTGTGCTCAGATTGTGCAAGCAGGTCGTAAAGACGCTGGAAAAGTAGAAAGTGCCCCAGATAGTTGACCTGAAACTGGCTCTCGAAGCCGTCTTCGGTGAGCGCATAAGGCGGCGTCATGATGCCGGCGTTGAAAATGGCAATATCGAGCGCTCCGACCGTGCTCTGCACACGCTCCGCAAAAGCGTTGACAGAGGCGAAGGAGGCCAGATCCAGCTGGAAGGGCAGGCATCGTGCCGCCGGCGTCTGCTCGGCGATCGTCTGGCAGGCCGCTTCTGCATCCGCATGCGAGCGCGACGTGACCAGCACGCTGTGCCCAGCATGGGCCAGTGCCAAAGCCGTCTCGAAGCCCATACCGCTATTTGATCCGGTGACAAGAACATTCATTGATTGCTGCTCCATATGCGTTCACGTGCTTGATTGGACAATTCGTGATCCGATGCCGGACCCTTTCCCTAAACGTCACGCTACCCGATCCGTCCGTTCCCGTCAATCCACCAGGTGTTCAATTGCTGGCACCTCTCACTTCTTTTTGACCCCGCGCGAACAGATGCGCTAGAATCAGGGCATGACTGCGATTCCACTATTGCCCAGCGGGGATGAGATGCGGGCGGAGGCTGCCAAAGTCTCACTACTTGATCTCTCCTTGGATGAACTGACCGCTATCTGGCCGACCTGGGCCAGCCGGCCTACCGCGCGCGCCAGGTCTGGGAGTGGATCTATCAGCGCTATGCCGGCAGCTTTGCGGAAATGACCAACCTGCCCAAGGCTCTGCGCCACAGTTGACCGCGGTGGCCACTGCGGCGCCGCTATCGCTCCAGGTGGAGACGCTTTCGCTTGATCAGGACACGCAGAAGGTCCTCTTCCGTTTGCCCGATGGGCAGACGATTGAGACGGTGCTCATGCTCTACGATAAGCGACGCACCCTCTGTATTTCCAGTCAGGTCGGCTGCGCGATGGGCTGCACGTTTTGTGCGACGGCCCAGAATGGACTGGCGCGAACCTGACGGCCGGCGAGATTGTGGCCCAGGTGCTCTATTTCGCCCGCTATCTCGACGACCCGGCGCTGCCGCCGGTAATGAACGTGGCGCGGCCGACCCACGTCACCAACATCGTGCTCATGGGTATGGGCGAGCCCATGCACAACTATGACAACGTCTGGACCGCACTGCGCCGCTTGACCGACCCCGATGCCTTTGGGCTGGGCGCCCGCCACATCACGCTGAGTACGGTGGGGCTTGTGCCCATGATCGACCGCATGGCCGATGAAGGCCTCCAGATCGGTCTGGCCGTGAGCCTTCATGCACCCGACGACGAGTTACGCACGCGCCTGGTGCCCGTCAACAAAGGCTACAGCGTGGACGACGTGCTGGCCGCGGTTCAGCGTTACATCGACAAGACCGGTCGGCGCGTCACCTTTGAATATGCGCTCATGCGGGGCATCAATGACAGCCCGGCCCTGGCTCAAGAGATGGCCGTGAAGCTGGCGCCGCTGCTCTGTCACGTCAACTTGATCCCGCTCAATCCGATTCCAGACAGTCCCTACCAGCCGACGAGCGATGAGGACACCGCTCGCTTTGCCCAAATCCTGCGCGATGCCGGCGTGGCCACTACTGTACGCCTTCGCCGCGGCATCGAGATTGACGCCGGCTGCGGTCAATTGCGCCAGGCCGCTACGGCATGATATTCCATCAAAAACAAAACAACAACGATGCACCAAGAAATGATCAAAGATGTTCTAAAGTACGCATAGTCACCGATAGCAACGCCTTTCTGCCCGCGGAATTTCTTGCCGAGCATGATATCGCCGTCATCCCTCATCGGATCAAGATCGGCGGCGCCATTTATGAAGAAGACGACGAATTCACGGTCGATGAGTCGCTCGAAAAAGTATCGGAATTTGGAGAGCAACGATATCGACAAGCTGCCGACCGTCATG
>CAWEEJ010000019.1:0-19190 GCA_963807905.1 uncultured Chloroflexia bacterium
ACGACTGGAATGAGATATTTGCATAATGGACGCATCCATCTATCTCTTTGCCAAGGTTCGTCATATGGGCCATGAAGCGAAGGGGCCCAAGCATTATGCGGATGGTAGTACGGCGGTGCACATCGCCCAGGAGTAATCGCAGTTCGGCTGGACAGTTCAAGTAGTTTTCGCAATAGTCAACATTGCTATTAGGAGAAGATCAATGGCAGACAAGAAACCCAATATCCTGATCATGTTCGGTGACGACATCGGCTGGTTCAACATCAGTGCCTACAACCACGGTCTGATGGGGTATCAAACGCCCAACATTGACCGCATTGCCAAAGAAGGCGCCATGTTCACCGACGCCTATGGGCAACAGAGCTGCACCGCTGGCCGCTCGGCCTTTCTCACCGGCCAGAGCCCCTATCGCACCGGACTCACCAAGGTCGGGCTGCCCGGCTCACCGCTGGGTCTGATGAAGGAAGATCCGACGCTGGCCGAGTTCCTCAAGCCGCACGGATACGCCACGGGCCAGTTCGGCAAGAATCACCTGGGCGATTTGGACGAGCACATGCCCACGATGCATGGCTTCGACGAGTTCTTTGGCAATCTCTACCATCTGAACGCGGAAGAGGAACCAGAACACCCTGACTACCCGAAGAACCCCCGCTTCAAAGAGAAGTTCGGCCCGCGTGGCGTCATGCATTCCTGGGCCCAGCCGGATGGCACGCAGAAGATCGAAGATACCGGCCCCCTGACGAAGAAGCGGATGGAGACGATTGACGAAGAAGTCCTCAGCCATGCCCAGCGCTTCATCAAGGAGAAGACGGCCGACGACCAGCCGTGGTTCTGCTGGTTTAACACCTCGCGTATGCACGTCAACACCCACCTGAAGCCCGAGTCACAGGGCGTAACCGGCAAGGGGATTTTTGCAGACGGCATGGTCGAACACGATGGTCACATCGGCCAAATGTTGGACCTGCTCGATGAGCTTGGCGTTACCGACGACACCTTTATCGTCTACACGACCGACAATGGCGCCGAGGTCATGTCCTGGCCCGATGGCGGCACCACCGTCTTTCACAGCGAAAAGAACACCTCGTGGGAAGGTGGGTATCGGATTCCGCTAGTGATGCGCTACCCCAAGGCGATTGAACCAGGCACCATCAGCAACGGCATTGTCTCGCTCGAGGACTTCGTGCCGACCATCATGGGCGCGGTTGGCGAGCCTGACCTGAAAGAGAAGCTGCTTGAGGGCCATGAAGTTGGGGGCACGACCTACAAGGTACACCTGGACGGCTATAATTTCGTTCCCTATCTAAATGGCGAAGAAGAAGCGTGGCCCCGCCGCGAGTTCTTCTACTTCACGGATGACGGCGATCTGGCTGCATTGCGCTTCGACGACTGGAAGATCTTGTTCCTGGAGCAGCGCGCAGAAGGGTTTGACGTCTGGGCCGAGCCCTTCGTACCGCTTCGATTACCGCGCATCTTTAACCTGCGTTCCGATCCATTGGAAAAGGCGATCCATGAGTCGTGGGGGTACCAGCAGTGGCAATTCGACCATGCATTCATGCTCGTGCCGGCACAGGAGGTCGTGGCGAAGTTCATGAGCACCTTCGCCGAGTATCCGCCCCGCCAGAAGGCTGCAAGTTTTAGCGTAGACCAGGCAGACGCCAAGCTGAGTGATGCCGCGACGGGCGGCCACTAAGCCGCCAGAGGTCTAACACCCATTGTGCAAGGGCCTGGCCGCTGGCTGCGAACAGGCCCTCTGTGGGTGGCCAACTAACGAACATTAGACTAACTGAAAGGCATATCACATTATGACAACCGAGAGCTTTAGCGCCGACAATGCCGTCTGGACTCAGGTCAAGCTGCCGCCGTGGTGGCTGGTCCTGATCGAGGGAATTCTGCTGATCGTCCTGGGCGGCTTCCTCCTCTTCAATCCATACAGCACGTTCTTGTCAATCATCTGGGTTTTGGGTATTTTCTGGCTGATCCGCGGCGTGATGGATCTTGTGTCGCTGATCTGGGATCGGACGATGTGGGGGTGGAAGATCGTTGCCGGCATCCTGGGCATCATTGCCGGTTGGATCGTGATCCAGAACCCAATCAGCAGTACCGTCGTGCTCAGTAGCGTCACGGTCTGGTTCATTGCATTCACCGGCATCTTTCTGGGCATCACCTCCCTCGTACGAGCGTTTAAGGGCGCCGGCTGGGGCACGGGGATCCTGGGGGCGATCAGCATCGGTCTGGGCATCTTGCTCTTCTTCAATACGGGTGCAGCGATGGCCGCCCTTCCCTGGGTCATGGGCATCTTCGCCATATTTGGCGGCATCATGTCCATTTTTGGTTCTTTCCAGGTGCGCAACGCACAGAAGACGCTGGACCAGCTGCAGGGCTAGTTCCGGCACGACAAACCCAATCGCCGATTCTACGCATAGGGTCGGCGATTGGGTTTGTCGCGGGACGGAGGGCTGACACGATCAATTGCGTCACAAGGCGACGGTTTGCTACGCAATCACCTGAAAATATGGTATAACGTGCATATCCTTCACGCGCAAGGATACGCCAACGAAGCACTCACAATACAAGGAGCAAACGCATGAAAAACGACAACAACAAATTGGTCGTTAGCTACTACGTCAATGCAGCAGCAGCCGAAGCAGCTGCCGACGATCTCAAGAAGTGGGACGATGCCAATGATGCTGTCAAGCTGGGAGCGATTGCGATCCTCACGATCAATCCCAAGAACGGCAAAATGGAAGCCAATGAGGTCGGTCAACGCGAAACCAAGGGGGGCACCCTTTGGGGCACGGCAATCGGCGCCACTGTTGGCATCCTCAGCGGCGGCATCGGCCTGATTCCCGGCCTGCTGCTGGGTGCGGGCGGCGGCGCGGCTATCGGCTCCATGTTCCACAAGGACATCGGCATGACCGATGCAGAGCACGATGTCATGGTCGAACGCCTGCGCCACGGCGGCGCCGGCCTTGCCGTAATGGCCGATGACTTCGAGGTGGAAGCGACTGCTGCCAAGATGGCGGAGATCGGCGGGATTGTCGAACAGTACAATCTGCCGGACGACGTTGCAGCGGCGGTCACGACGGCCGCTGCGGTCCAGACTGACGCCGTTGCCGCGGTCGACGAGGCGGAAGCGGAAGTTGTGGTCGAGAGTGTCGATCTGGATGACGAGGTGGTCGAGTCTGTGCGTTCAGCCACGGTGGACCTGGTCCCGGAGACTGCAACCGCGGTCACGGGTTTGGCGCTGGCCAGCCGCTTGGGTGCAGATGATGCGCTGAAGCTGCATGAGGCTGGCGTCACGAAGGCATCAGAGCTACTCAAGCAGGGCGCAACGCCTGCCGGGCGCGAAGCGCTGGCCGCGGAGACCGGCCTGAACGTCGATACAATTCTGGTCGCCGTCAAGAAGATGGACCTCATGCGCATCAAGGGCGTAGGCGCACTCTACGCCAACCTGCTGTTGGCGAGTGGCATCGATACGGTGCCGGAACTCGCACGTCGCAACGCTGAAAACCTCTACGCCGCGATGGAAAAGACCAACGCAGCCGACGCGATCGTCAAGGAGATGCCCGGCCAGGGTGATGTCACCGGTTGGATCAACCAGGCGAAAGAACTGCCCCGGGTCATCGTATTCTAGTAGCGCGGGCATGGTAACTTCCTGCCGATCTCAACGCAGCGTCGTTGGGGTCGGCAGGCCCATTTTATGCACGCCGCAGAGCAACTCTCTTTCGTTGCATGTTCGGAAAGGTATTTTTCATGGAAGCTGGCGGAATCGATTTCGCAAGAATATTTGAGATGTTCATGCTCTTGCTGATTGGCGTCGGGCCCAAAATTGCGCTGGTCCCCTTCATCAATCTAACTGCGGATCTAGACAAGGAAACGCAGGTAGCCGTAGCCAACAAATCAGTACGCGTCGCAATGAGCTGGGCCTTGGTCTTGGTTGTGCTCGGCTGGTTCTTGATGCTTCTGCTCCATTTTTCAACAGGTTCCGTCTTGGTCGCAGGGGGAATCGTGCTGCTTCTGCTCGCGCTGAATATGATGCTCAGCGGTGCGCGCGAAGGCAAGGCAGAGGATGGCGCGGAACATCATAGCAAGGACCCCATGGAGATGGCGCTCTACCCGCTGGCCGTCCCCTACATTCTGAATCCGGTCGGGATTGCGGCACTGGTCATCTTCTCCACGCAGATCACCAGCATTCTGGACGCAGTCATCCTCATCGGACTGGTTCTGCTCGTGGGTCTGATTGATCTGCTGCTCTTCCGCAATATCAAGGCAATCTCCAAGTATATGAATCCCTCTGCCATGGTGGTGACGGAGGCCGTCTTCGGCGTACTGATCGCTGCGCTGGCCGTCGAAATGATGGTCTTTGGCCTGTCAGAAATGGGCGTCATCACGGCGGTCATTAGCCACTAACTTTGTGACCCGCATTTACGGCATTTATCGGAGCCGATAGGTGCCCCATTCTGTTACCAAAGGAAACGCATCGATGTCAACTGTTACGGAAACGTCAGATCTGGTCGCAGGCGCCGACCACACGACGCCGGAAGAAGAAATCGTCTCTGTCGACTTGTTGGGCACGGTAAATCCGGCATGGCTTGCCAAGGTTGAGCGCACGGCCCTGATTGCGACAATCGTAGCCAGTCTGGCGGTATTCGCGATGGTGCTCATCATCGACCTGCCCAACGAATTGACGCCTTTGTCCGGCGGCCTCGGCACCGTTGCCTCTCAGGCGCTGATTACGAGTCTCATTCTGAGCTTGATCGCGACGCCGTGGGCTTTTTTGTCCGGCATCAAATATCGCAATACGTTGAAGTCTCCCGCTTTGCAGGCGCGCAGAACGTGGGCAACAATACCAGTAACAATCGGCGTGACCCTTTTGATTGCGCTGCTCATCGTGGGCGGCTTTGAAATCTTCACCCGTACATTCCAAGACGTCATGATGGATAGCGCCTCTACAGCAACGGTCCTGGTGCTCATTATCGGCGTCCTTGCCTACAGCATTGTGCGCAACATCATGCCGGTCAAGACGGCAACCACGCTGGTAAACTTGTCCGCCTTCTATCTCCTGGCCACGCTCTTTTTTGCCGCCTATTTCAACGATAATCCGCTCTGGTGGCAGAAGTCCTTTAGCTATTTGGGCATGACCGATTCCAATTCACGGTACATTTTCGACGTTGGGCTGCTCTTCACCGGCATCTTGATCGTCACCTGGCAGGTTTTCTTCATGGAAAACTTCACGATTCTCGAGGCGCATGGCAAGATTGATCACAGGACGTACAACATCATTCGCTGGATCCTGATCATCGCCGGTGTCGCCCTGGCTACGGTGGGCGTGGTCCGCTTCGGGATCAACCTCTTCTTCAACATTATCCATGACCTTGCCGCTACCGGAATGGGTGTGATGGTGGCGCTTCTCATGGTCGGGCTCTATAAGCTCGTTCCGGGGTATGATCGTTCGTTTTACGTCCTCTCG
Organism: uncultured Chloroflexia bacterium; assembly: GCA_963807905.1. GTDB lineage: Bacteria > Chloroflexota > Anaerolineae > Caldilineales > Caldilineaceae > JAGRCP01. The sequence continues at coordinate 5,471 of CAWEEJ010000019.1, forward strand.
ATCTTGATGGCGTTGGCGACAGGGGCGGCCGCGATATTGAAAATTACGGGCAGCTTTAACCTGGTTGGTCTGGAGCTGGCCGCATTTTCACTAGCAACGGTCTGGCTTGTGCTCTTTCACCGCAACACCGAGCTGCTCGTAGCCGAGACACTTGTCGAGGACAACGATTCAACCGTCTAACCAATCCGGCGGATAACGGCACAGCTTTTCATCATTTTCAACGTAAGGAAATGGCAATGTGGCAGACACTGTTACTTTCCCTCCTGGCGCTGGGCGTTGGCCTGCTGCTCCTCCTGTGGGGCTACCGAGCATTTCTCGTAATGCTACCGATCTTTGGCTTCTTCGCCGGACTTTGGCTGGGCGCACATACCGTCACGCTGCTCTTTGGCGATAGCTTTTTTGCCACCGTTTCCGGCCTTGTTGCCGGCTTCTTCGTCGGCGCAATCTTCGCCCTGCTCGCCTACCTCTTCTACGCCTTCGGCGTGGTCGCGATTGCAGCCATCATTGGCTACAGTCTGGCAGCAGGACTCATGCAGGCGATTAACCTGGATGTGTGGTGGCTGGTGCTTCCCGTTGGCATCTTGGCGGCGATCCTCGTTGTGGTCCTGACCCTCGGCTTCAACTTGCAGCGATACGTCATCATCGCATTGACCGCCATTGCCGGAGCCAATGCACTCGTCTTGTCGGTCCTTACGCTGTTCGGACGGGTAACGCCGGAAGAGGTCCAACGCGCGGGCGACGCCATTCAGCCCGTCCTTCAAGATGGTTGGTTCTGGGCGCTTGCATGGGCGGTTGTCGCGATTGTCGGCGTCGTCTATCAGGTTGTCAGCACGCGCATTACGTACTTCCCCCCTGACGACTACGTGATGTACTATACCTAGCGAGATTGCGATTTGGCCGGTGCAACCAAAGCCACTTGCGATCTGACATAAGAACTGCAAGGAAATAGCCCATGTCCTACCTATTCTTTGATCCCACCTATTTCTGGTGGGTCTTCATCCCAACCCTATTGATCTCTTTCGGCGTGCAGATGCACTTGCGCCGCACTTTTAAGAAGTGGAGCAAGGTCGAGAATCAGGCTGACCTGACCGGCGATGAAGTAGCGCAGGAGCTGTTTGACGAAACGTCGCTCGAGCCGATTCCGATCAAGTCGACCAAGCAACCGCTGGGCGACCACTATGATCCCAAGGCAGAATGTCGTGCGCCTGTCACCGCCGGTGGGCCAGGCTGATTCCGTCGCGGCCATGGCCGTCACGGCCCATGAATTGGGCCACGTCCAGCAATATCAGACCGGCTCCGGTCTGATTAAAATGCGCAGTTTTCTGCTGCCGGCCATTCAATTCAGCCCGCCGATCATGTACATGTGTGCGGTCATGGGTCTCATCTTTAACATGACCAACCTCCTCTGGGTGGCAATCTTTTTCTTTGGATTGACGGTGCTATTCTCGCTCTTGACGCTCCCGGTGGAGTTCGATGCCAGCAAGCGTGGCATGGCCATGCTCCAGGAGGCCGATCTCTTCGGCTCGCCGGAAGAGCAGGCCGGCGCCAAGCAGGTACTCACGGCGGCGGCGCTCACCTATATTGCTGCCTTCATCACATCGGTCTTGCAGCTGTTTTACTACATTCGCATTGCGGCGCAAGAGCAGCAGAAGGATCGTGCGCGCGAGGAGCGCAAACAGCAGGCGGCTGTCAATCGCAGCCCCCAAGTCCGAACAAGTAGACGCTAAGAAAGGACACTTACCCCATGGGTAAAGAGAATAATGAGATTGTCGTCGCCCGGTTCAACTCAAGGGAAGAAGCCCAAAAAGCGCTGAAGCGGCTGGAAGATGTTCTGGAGGCGACCGGCGGCACGCTGGCGGAAGGCTCCCTGGTCACACGCAAGGAAGACGGCGAAGTCGACGTGGTCGATCTGCAGGATACGGACCTGCGCGACATCGTCGCCGGCGCCGCAGACCTTACATTCTTCATCGCCACAGGTCTTGCCAAAATTGCCTTCAATACTGCGGTCTCAGGCGTGGCGCTTCTCATGCGCGGCAGCGGGCGCCTCTTTGACCTGGCCAGCTCTGTCGTCACGCTACCGGTCAAGCGCTTTGTTCGCCGTTTTGTCCCGGTCAAGAGCCTCGCCAACATCGCGCTGACGCTCAACCCGGGTGCGGCGGCCGTCGTGATCGAAGCGAACGAACGCCTCCGCGGCGCGTTGGAAGAGACGCTCGCCACGGCCGGCGGCGAAGTCGTCAACCTTGGCAACGCGCAGGAAATTGAGGTAGACGGCATTCAGGAGGCGCTGGCCGATCTTGAAATCATCGACACAGCCCAGGAAGTTGCCCTGGAGACCGCAGCTGCCGTCACCGATGCGATCGACGAACAGACGACGCAACTGAGTGACGCCGGCGCCACTGTCGTCGACGTGCTGGAAGACCAGGCGACGCGCCTGGAGGACGCTGATGACGCGGTCATCGAGGTGCTTGACGAACAGGCATCGCGTGTCGAAGAGCTAGCCACCCCCACAATGGACGCCCTGGAAGACCGTTTGGGTGGCCAAGATCTCAGCCAGATTGAAGGCATTGGCCCCGTAATCGCCAGCACCCTCAATGCGGCCGGCATCGTCTCTTTTGCCGACCTGGCGGCAACCGATGTCGACGCCTTACGCGCCATCCTGATTGAGGCCAGCGTCGGCGCCGACCCGACCACCTGGCCGGAGCAGGCTAAGCTGGCCATGCGGGGCAAATGGGAAGCCCTTGAGGCGTTACAAGACAGGTTAAAAGGCGGGCGTCAAGCCTAAATCTACGGTCAGTTTATGAACCCACGGCAGGAACCAAATGGGTACATCCCATTTTGGAGGGCGGTGCACGAACGGACTAGTGAATCCCGGCAGAAATTCTCATACAGTTCCCACCAGTGGTAGATTCTCCGAATTTCTGTCGTGGTATTCACGCCGATCTGTAATAGTCACGTTCTCTAGAGCAGCCCCCAATGTGGTATGCACCCGGGACCAAATCGATGCATTCCGCTACCATCCTGGCTATGGTATACTTTGCCTAAGTTATAAGATCAATGCATGGAGCGTAAGGCCCTTATTCTTTCACTGCCGCACAAAGGATGAAACATCATGAGTGACTTGACAACAGACAGCCTGGAACAGGTCAAGCGGTTCGCGCCCTGGCGTACGAATTTGCCATGGTGGGTTGTGCTGATCGAAGGCGTCGTTATGGGAATCGTCGGCATCTTGGTGCTGCTGGACCCACAGCAGACCTCGGTCAACGTCGCCCTCTTTCTCACCCTCGTTCTGATTATCTCAGGCGTGTTACAGCTCTGGTCAGCGCTGCGCGACAAGGTGACGCCAGAGGCGGAGAGCCTCGTCACGGCCCGTGGCTCCATCGCCCTCTTCTCCGGCATCATCATCTGGATCCTGCTCTATATGGACGCCTTGTCGCCGGATGTGGGTCGCATCATTTTTGGTCTGGGCAGTCTGACATATGGCCTGCTAGGCATTGGCGTGGTCTTCAATACTCGCGGTAACCAGCGGCGCACCACGATGATTGAGTCGATCTTCTTCACGATTATCGGTCTGTTGATGATCTATGTCCTATTCGCCGGACCGGACGCGATTGTCGTGGCCACCAGGATCGTTGGTTGGGCGGCACTGCTTGCCGGGCTTGGACTGATTGGTCTCGCCTTCTTGCGCTGGCGCGATCAGAAGCAGGCAGAGGAAACCGTCGACCAGGTGAGTGGCGCAATCGAAGAGCAGGCTGACACGAATAGCGCCGCAGTGGAGAGCGCCCAGACCGACGAGAGTTGGGACGATATGGATGCGACGATTGAGAACATCAGCAATGCTGCGCCCAAGGCTGCCGACACCCTCTCCGATGCGGCGGCTGACGCGGGCACAGAAAAGCCGGTTTCTTGAGCCCCAAATTGACAAAAACGGTTATTCGTTGGAAACTGGCAGTGTCCGATAACAATTTTGTATACCAACAGCACTAGGAGGCATTTCAATGTCGTACCAACCAGCCAAACGCGATCGAACATTCGCGGTCGTAATCCTCGCCGCACTGGCGGTGATTGCGGGCATTCTCTCTCTGGTAGACGCAGCCCGATACATGGGCTGGCTGCCCATCGCAACCTTTGGCGACATGAATTTCGTCCTGCCCCAAGCACAATGGTTTGCGGCCATTATGGCCGGCATCGTGGGCATCATCTTCTTTGTCGTCGCCATGTGGCTCTGGAACCTGAACCCGTCGGGTTGGCTCTTCGTGGTCGTCATCACGATCTTTAACCTGATTTTCTTGGGTTTGGCGCTGATCGGTCAGACGAGCTTCAATGATGTCATGCTGCAACTCGGCATCAATGCCCTGGCACTGATCCTGGCTTTGATTCCCAGCACGAAGCAGGCATTTTTGCCCGCGCCGCCAACGCCTGAGCAGGTGAAGGCCGCAACAGACGCCGCCGCTGACAAGCGCGCAGATGCCACGGCTAAGGTTGCCGCCACGACGGCCGCCGCGGCAGATCGCGCCGCAGCCGCAACCGATTCGGCTGCCGATAGCGCAGCGGTAGCCGCCAAGGCCGCCGCCGACACAGTGAGCGATGCCGCCGATGCCACCGCAGATGCAGTGGGTGACGCTGCCAATGCCACTGCAGATGCAGTGGGCGATGCTGCCGAAGCCACTGCAGATGCAGTGGGCGATGCTGCCGAAGCCACGAGTGAGACGGTCAGTGAGACGTTTACACGCGTGACGGGTATTACGCTGACCGATGAGCAGATCGCCGAAATCGGCAGCACGAGCCTCACCGAGATCGAAGGCATTGGCCCCAAGATTTCCGAAACGCTCAACGCTGCCGGCATCAATACGTTCCTTGATCTGGCAGTCACGCCGGTTGACGATCTGCGCAAGATTCTGGCCGATGCCGGCCTGCGCGCCGATCCGAGCACGTGGCCGGAACAGGCTACTCTGGCCGCTTCCGGTAACTGGGACGATTTGAAGAAGCTCCAGGATAGCCTGACGGGCGGTCGCCGCACCTAGGTAGAAGACGAAGCAATGCGCCTGGGCCCTTTCATCCAACCGGTGGATTGGGTCCAGGCGTTTTTTATTTCAGCGAGCGATACGCCGGCTTCTATCCCCAAATTCCGGTTTTGCAAACTCATCTTGCTGGATAGATCAAGACAAGGATGCCATGGACGGACAAACGACGCCTATCCCACTACTAACGATGCCCGACGGCGCCCCACCCCGCTTTCATCTGCTCGTTAAACCGAGCGGTTCGACGTGCAATCTGGACTGCACCTACTGCTTTTTCCTCTCCAAAGAAGCGCTTTACCCGAACGCCAAGAGCCGCATGGCCGAAGCGACCCTGGAAAACTACGTCCGTCAGCTCTTGGAGTCACACACGACGCCTCTGGTTACAATTGCTTGGCAAGGGGGCGAGCCGACGTTAATGGGGCTGGATTTCTTCAAGCGCTCCGTTGAATTCGCCGAGAAGTATCGCAAGCCGGGTCAAGAGGTTGAATATACGTTCCAAACCAATGGCGTCTTGCTGGACGATGCATGGTGCGCCTTTCTGAAAGAGCACAATTTCCTCGTTGGGCTCAGCGTCGACGGGCCGGAAGAAATCCACAATACCTACCGCCTCAACAAGGGTGGAGAGGGCACCTTCAGCCAGGTCAAGAGCGGCTGGGAAGCGCTGCGCCGTCACGGCGTCGAGTATAACATCCTCTGCACGGTCAACGCGGCCAACCAGCATCAGGGGCGCGAGGTCTATCGCTTCTTTCGGGACGAGCTGCAGGCAACCTGGATGCAATTCATCCCCATCGTCGAGCCGCGCCACGCCAGAGACGCTGGCCCTGGCCAACGAAGGCTGGAGTGAACGCCCGGGCGGCGAACGCCTGCTCTACACGCAGACCGGCAGCTTGGTTACCGAGCGCTCTGTGGGTGGCGAGCAGTATGGCCGTTTCCTCGTTGACATCTATGAGGAGTGGCTGCGTGGCGATGTCGGCAAGATCCACGTGCAGCTCTTTGACGTGACCCTGCACGCCTATTTTGGCGAGCACATGCTCTGTATCCATGCGCCAACGTGCGGCTACGGTCCGGCCCTGGAGCACAACGGCGACCTCTACACGTGTGATCACTTCGTCGAACCCGACTATCTCCTCGGCAACATCAACGAAACCCACATGGTTGAGTTGGTCGCATCGCCGCAGATGCGCAAGTTCGGCGACGACAAGCGCGATACGCTCACCCAGCAGTGTGTGGCATGCGATGTGCGCATGCTGTGCAACGGGGGCTGCCCCAAAGATCGCTTCGTTGAATCACGCGATGGCGAAGCCGGACACAATTACCTCTGTGAAGGGCTCTATCATTTCTTTAGCCATGCCCGACCAACCATGAACATCATGGCCCAGCTTGTGCAGCGAAGACAACCGGCTGCCCGCGTCATGGAATGGGTAGCGGCGGAAGACGCCAAGCGGCAGCGCAACGATCCGTGCCCCTGTGGCAACGGACGGAAGTTCAAGCAGTGCCACGGCAAACTTCAATAGAGAAATCATCTTGAGCGCATCGGTCACCACGCCAAGCACAGAATACGTTGCGCCGCCCCGCCCCAATTTGCTCATCCTGGCTTGCTGTCTCGCCGGGATGACCAAGACGCTGGAGCCCCATTTCTGGGACTTTTACCCGCCCCATGCGGCCCCTTTTGGGGCCGGTTGGGCAAGAGGCGCGCCTGCTCTCCAGCATTTGGGGCGTCATTCTGGTCGTCACCATCATCGCCGGCGGCGCCCTGGGCGATTTCTATGGTCGCCGCCGCTGCTTGCTCATCGGTTTGGCAATGACCGTCGCCGCCAACAGCGCCGCGATGATCACCGCGGCCAATCATTTGCACATCGTGACGCACCTGGCGACGCTCGCTGCAGCCGCCCTGGTGCTGCCGCTCGCCCTGGCCCCCCTCTACATTTTCTACCGCGGTCGTGAACGCGTCCTGGCCTTTGCCTGGTATATCCTCGCCACCAGCATCGCCAGTGTCTTCGCTTCCAGCTTTACACAGCTGGGGATGCGCCTCTTCGGCTGGCGCGGGGCTTATGTTCTGCCCTTTATCATTGGCATCGTGGCGCTCGTCCTGATCTTTCGCAACCTGCCGGAAAGCTACGTCCACGGCGAACGGCACCTTGATGCCGTTGTCTACGCCGGCTGGGCGCTGGTCGTATTGGCGGTCGTCTTTGGCATCGTGCAGTGGGGGTTCATCGATGAATGGTGGGGCGCGCTCCTCATTGTGCTGATGGTGACAGGCGGATTCGGCCTGGCCCTCGTCATCTGGTGGGATGTCAATACGCCGGGCAACATCTTCCACAATGCCACGATCCACACCCGCGACCTGACCATGTTGATCATGATCGGGGTGGTGATTCAGCTGGTGCTGATGGGCTTTACCTTGACCACCTTTCGCTACTATGATGTCGTCAAGGGCTACAGTCTCGTGGTTCGTTCGGTGGCGCTGTTACCGATTTTGATTGGGATGTTCCTCAGCGTGCGTCTGGCCCCGCGCCTGTGGAAGCTGCAGCAGGTCAGCAAGGTGACGGCGGGCGGGCTCTTTGCGACCGGCATTGCCGTCAGCATCATGGCGATTGCGCCCAACGCCATGCCGTATTGGATGCAGATTATCCCGCTGGCGCTCTTTGGCTTTGCCATCCTCTCGACCAAGACCGTCTGGGCAAATGCCTTTTTTCAGACCGTCATCGATGATTACATTGGGCTTAACGCCGGCATCAATAGCGCCACCATGCTGATTGGCGGCGCATTGGGCAGCGTGCTCAGCGGGGAACTCATCGTGGCCTTCGGCCATGCAGATTTCGCGGCGCGCCTCGATGGTTTCATGGCACAAGAACGAATCGATGAGCTCTTCCAGCTACTCAATACGCTCACGGAACGGCCGGAGATCACCGAACGTCTCGACCCCACCCTCTTGGGCGACCTGGTTTTGCAGGCATACGTGGCAAGCTATGCCTTTGCCTACGGAAACACAATGGGGGTGATTGCCGGCATCAGCATGTTGACGGCCACGGCAATCTGGCTGCTGCTGCGGCGCACGATTCGTTACACCTCAGCCGAGGTGCCGGTCGATATGGCGGCCTCGGTTTTTGAAGAGATTCCCGATGAGATCGACCTGATTCCAGACGAGTTGAGCGCGCTCATCCCGGACGAGCTTGAAGAGATGCTGCCGGATGAAGTGGGCGATATGCTCACGCGTGAGGGACGAGGACGAGACGCATGAAGCACAATGATATCGAACTGCGCAGGGCAGATGCGCAGGATCACGACGAGTGGCTCCGATTGCGGATCGCGCTATGGCCCCGCCAAACGCCGGCCGAACTTGCGGCCGAACTAGACGAGATCGCGGCAGACCCCATGCAGCCTGTCTTCGTCGCCGCACTGCCGGATGGACGACTCTGTGGCTTTCTCGAGGTCGCCGTCCACAGCGAGGCGCCCGGCTGTACGAGCGATCGCATCGGCTATCTGGAAGGTTGGTATGTCGATCCCGCCCTACGTGGCAGAGGCATCGGCGCCGGCCTGGTTGCGCTGGGGGAGGCGTGGGCCCGCGAGCAGGGCTGTACGGAAATGGCCTCGGACACGGACGGCGACTATCCGGTCAGCCCCCAGGCCCATGCCGCGCTCGGCTATGGCGAAGTCCATCGCGAGATCTTTTTTCGCAAACCGTTGGAGGACGAAGAGCGTCCGCGGCGGCGAACGGCCCAGGCATGAATACCGCGGGCCAGCGTGCTGTGTGCCCCACCCAATGGGCCTGCTCCGTCGATGATCAAGCCTCACTTCATGAGGCGCAGCTTGCTAGGCAGGGCATTCATGCCCGGCGGGCTCGCTCGCGAACGTCCCGGTTGTCCCGTTGCACCTTTTCTGTCGACTTGTGGGTGAAGGTAAGTGCGCAGAGCAGAGAGCCTGCTTTCTGCCCACGAAGCCTGTTGAACGTCACACGTCTGGTGTATCGGATGCGATGAGTCGCCAACGCCGAGCAACCGCAATCGCCCGATCCCGGCGTGTGACGGACAGTTTCTTGTAGATGTGGCGCACGTGGGTGCGCACCGTGTTGACGCTGATGACCAGTTCTTCGCCGATCTGCCGGTAGGTTAGCTCCGCGGCAAGCAGGTCGAGCACCCGCTGCTCTTTCGCCGTCAGGGACACGTGGGCATCCGTTGTAGTCAGGCGATCCTCGCGCTGCTTCTTACTGCTGCTGGGCGTCAAATCCAGCTGCGCCAGGGCATCCGCTACTTCAGCAATATCGAGCAACACGCGAACATAGCCTGTCTCCCGCGCCAGTGCTGCAGCCCGGGTCAAGGTCGGAGTTGCGGTGCGCAAGTCGTATAAATCCAGCTGCTGCCAGGCGCTCAAAGCCAGTAGCTCAAGCTCTTCAAGACGCTTCTGCGTGGCGCACGCGTGGGCACACGCTTCGTCAAGCAGCAACGTAATGGCTTCCGGGTCCCGGCCGTCTATAAGGTAGAGGCGCAGAAAAGGGATCAGTTCCCGGTCCTGCACACCCGGCAGTGGACCGGCGAGGTCAATCCCCCACCTTACCGCCATGGCGGCGGCATTGGCGCGGTACCCTGGTGACAAAAGCAGGCGAGTCTCAAAGTCCTTTAGCAGCTTTGCCGCGCGATTGGGGCTGGGCTTGTCGAAGCGCACGGGCGCCGCTTTCCGTTTTGCGTCCGCTTTCCCTTCGAGAAGTGCAAGAAGATGCTCGACTATGAGCGCGCCCTGGATGATCGCGCCGCGGTCCAGACTGACGCGCCAGAGCAAGCGCTTTCCCCTGATGTGTTCGGGCCTGATCCAATCGATTTTGCAGATAGTAATTGCCGGCTGCCACCCAGTGTGCCAGGGCGATCTCTCCCGCTACCCCGAAGCCATGCGTTTCGTAGCGGCCAAAGATTTCATCAAAATGGCGGCCAGCAACATGAGCGCGCCCGCGGCTCATCATCCAACGCGCCTGTTCGCGACGTAGCGCAACGGCGCCTAACCAGAAGCCCGCGCGCTCATAGGCTGCCAGGGCAGCTTGGGCAGCCTGCGCCATCGAACGCTCATCGCCGGCGTGCCGATAGAGGTGCATCCGCACAAACTGCAGGGTACCGGCGTACTCATCCGCCAAATCATGTGGAAAGCCACGTAGTTCGTCAAGAGATGCGACGGCGGCGGTGAGATCATCTTCAAGCCAGGCAATCCCGCTCTGCAAGACGAGCCATTCGGCATAGAGGTCGGGTGCACTCTCTGCCGTCACGCGTTGATCTCGCAGTGTCGCAGCGGTCTGATCCCGCCACTCGCCGGCACCCTCGCCATCATAGAGGATGGCCAAGAAGCAGCGCGCCAACACGAGGCGCGGGTATTGATTCAACACGCTGCGGGGCAGGAGATTAAAGAGAAGTTCGGCTGCGTTGGGGTCAGGAAAGAGCACCGTACGCACCTGCTGCTCGACCAGCGCCGCGGCCGCGTCACCATTCCCTGCTGCCAGATAATGGCGTACGGCTTCTGCGATCTGACCGTCGGCAGCAAGCCACGCCGCGGCACGGCGATGGCAATCGGCAATCCCTGCAGCAGTGAGCTCAGCGCGCAGGCGCTGCTGCAATAGAGTCTGAAAGAGATGGTGGTAGCGAAACCATTCGCCACGCTCATCAAGCGTAGTGAGAAACAGGTCTGCCTGGACGACCTCTGCCAGGAGCGCGTAGGCATTTTCTGCGCCCGTCACCGCGGTGGCAAGCGGTGCATTGAATGCGTCGAGGAGCGAAGTCTGGAGGAGAAAGCGGCGCCGCGCCGGCGTTTGACGATTCAAGACCTCCTCCGTCAGGAATGCGGCCAACCAGCCGGTGTGGCTCTGTAGCCGCGCGGCCAGTTTGCTGGCGTCACGCTCTCCCGACGGCGAGCGCAGGACGGCCAACTGCAAGGCCGTCACCCACCCCTCGCTTTGTCCCACCAGCGTCGCCAAATCAGCCTCTTTTGGCGGCGCAAAGCCCTGCTGCAGGAGATAGGCATTCGTCTCTGCAGCGGTGAAGCATAAATCAGCCTTGGTCAACAAGGCAATATCCTGATGTGCAAAGAGCCGCGACAGGGACAAGTTCACGCGGTGTCGCGTAAGCAACATAATGTGGAGCGTTTCGGGTCCGTGTTCCAGCATCAGTTGCAGAAAGACATCCACTTCCGGGGACGCAGCGCGATGCAAATCGTCAAGAACGAGCAACAGGTGCTCGGCACGTTCACCTGCGTCTGTCTGGAGGGCAACCAACAGCCGGAGCAATGCGCTACGGGGTTGACCCTGGGGATCGTCGATGATGGGCTGCACGACGTCAATCAGGCCTGGGAGAATTTGGGCCAATGCGGCCGCAAGATAGCGGACAAACTGGCGCGGTTCAGCATCGCTTTCATCAAGGGAGAGCCAGGCATAGGCAAGCGGATCCGGTCTGCAAGCGATCCAATGGCTGACGAGTGACGACTTGCCGTAGCCGGCAGGGGCTTGAATGAGCAGGGCGCGCTGGTCGCGCCAGCGATCAAGGTGTGCATAGAGTCGCGGGCGGTCTACGAAGGTAGCGGTCACGCGTGGTGGTGAGAGTTTACTGGTCAGTAGCATGGAGATAATCGCATCAATCGCTAGCCAGATCGTTTACACGGTGGACAACTAGCATACCGTACTCTTGGCCAAATTGTACTATCAACGGCCGGAAATATCACATTGAATGCGATGGTATTCCGTCATTGGTGATGTTATGGTTTTTTAGTTGATCTTTCTGCTGCCGACGTTGCGCGTCGATCGTTCCACTGTCGTATTCGAGACGACGGCCAGAGGCAGGGAGATTCACACAGAGTCGACAGTAACGAAAAATAGAGGAGAAACTATGACTATCAAGCATTTGCAACATGTTGGAAAGCGCGCCCTGCCGTGGCTGATCATCACCCTGGCGGCGCTGATCGCGCTGCCCCAGCCGGCGCAGGCGGCCCCCGGTGACCTGGTTTTCACGATCGAGGCGCCCGGTGTGCAGGTGTCATACTGTCCAGCTGGTCTTGTCGTTCAACGGCTTCGATGTCGAACGTGCAGGGGATTTTCGCGTTGGCGACTCTCGCCGCATGGAATATGTCAATCGGTGCAGCTACACGGATCCCCAAAAACGCTGCCGACGACATCCGGATATTCGCCGGCAGGGCAACTATACCGGTGGCGCAGATCGCCGCGTCCTACGAACTTCATCTCCACACCCTCTAGCTATTTGCTGACGCTGGACGCGCCCGCAGGCTATTTCGGCTTCTGGTGGAGCGCCGGTGACGGGAACAACAAGGTCACCGTTAACATGGCTGATGGCACTAGCCAGGTATTTACCACACAGTCCATCCTGGATTCAGGCGCCGTGCTAGGGACACCGGGCAGTGGTGGCCAGGACGGGCACTTCGGCAACCAACCAGCGATTCACTGGTGCACCTTGACACCGAGCTTTTTGCCTTTGTCAACATCTTCGCCGCCAATCGCCGCTGCCAAGATCGAGTCGCTGCCTGTTCGAGCAAGCCCAGGGGGCGGCGGGCGAATTTGAGTCGGACAACCACACCGTCTGCGCGGACCTCCTCGATCCGGAACACGGGCACGCCCATCCCACAACGGGCAGCATCACCATCGTCAAAGAGGCCAACCCGGAGAGCGAGCAAGTGTTCGAGTTCGCTACGAACATCGAAGAAGCGAACAGTTCATTCACGCTCGTGGATAACGGCAACGGTTCAAACTCCGAGACGTTCAGCAATCTGCCGGCCAATGTATACGATGTGACAGAACAACTGCCCGAAGGCTGGGATCTCGACACGATTGTCTGTAGCGGCGGGAATGAAATCGACATTGATGAAGCCGATGCTAATGTTCAGATTAACCTGGGTGGCGGCGAAAATGTCACCTGTACCTTCACCAATTCAAACCCCACCGTCCCCGTTACCCTAGGCTGGTTCCTCGCCGAGGCCAACGGCGATCGCGTCGACTTCCGCTGGCAGACGAGCACGGAGACGGCCAATGCAGGCTTCAACCTCTACGGTGAGGGGCCTGACGGCCTGATTCGGCTGAACGATGCGCTGATTCCGTCCTCCGTCGTCGACTCGGTCGAGCCAACGGATTACGCCTACTCCGCGGTGACAACGGCTACGGTCTTCTATGTCGAAGAGCTGAGCCTGGAAGGCACGACCGACCAGATCGGGCCGTTTGAGTTGGGCCGAGAGTATGGCGTCTATGTTGCGACCGGAGACGAGATCGCGCCCAAGGTCTGGCTGCCGATCATGGTGCGCTAGTACATAGGGGCCTAAATACGCCGGTGGTTCGTAGGTCACGCTATCAGCGTGACAGGTTCCGTATACCAACGAGCTATCAGTGAAGACCGGGACTCGTCCGGCTGGTAGCCGGACCTACTAACCATGGGCTCATTTCAGCCGCCGTGTACTAGGGATCTGCCTGGCAGTGCGTGCACTTGGTCTTGTGCGCGCACCGATATTCTCCCGTTTAGCGAGCACGGTCCGTGCGGGGGATTGCCGAAAAGCGGCTCAACAACGTAAGGTTAAAGTCGCATTATCAGGGCGACCAATATCGCATTCAATGCGATAGCTTTCGTGCGCCCCGTACGATAAAGTGGGGAACCTCAGGCCGGTTCGACGGTCTGAGATTGCCCCCGTCAAGCCGTCTGGCTGTGTGCTCGCAAGCGCGCTGCAGCCAGACG
>CAWEEJ010000020.1:0-19661 GCA_963807905.1 uncultured Chloroflexia bacterium
GGTGGCGGCCGATGTAACCTTGAAGACCGACTGCTTGGCCTCACAGGGCGCGTTCCCTAATCGCATCGGTCGCGTATCCTCTACTGCATTGGTTTAGGGGTGGGCGTGTTGCTGATTTGCCTCTGTGTCGACCGTGGCCGGGGGGGGCAAGATGACCTCCCAGGGGCGCTGACGCACTGCCTGCCAGTAGGCGCTGGCGATGGCGCTGACGCTGCCCAGTCGGATGCGGCGTGAGCGCATGGCGACATATAGGGCCAGGGCGAAACTGACCGTTAGGTTGACAACGCCGATCATGAGTGCAAAGAGAATGTACTCCGCAAAGATCCAGATGCTGGGCTGGAGTACGGTCGATGCATAACCGACATTGGCGACTGAAAACGCCACGTGGCGAATGTCGAGCGGCAGGCCGGTCAGGTAGCCGATGTAGCCCGTGACGCCGAGCATGACGCCAAAAAAGAAGTTGCCGAGCAGGGCCCCGAAGTTGCCGCCTATGTAGTCAGCAAAACGGTTGCGCCGCTCTGGCGACATGGTGCGCTGAAGCAGGGGGTGCCTGCGAATGCGCTCCGGCAGATCGAGATAGAGGCATCGATTATCATAGTAGCCTGCCACCAGGCCGGAAACGAAGAGCCAGACGCCGGCAATTGCGGCATAGAAGAGCGCCGGGCTCGTAAATGGATTCTGGCCGGCCATCAAGGCAACAGCCTTGCTCTCTTTCATCATCGCACCGCCGGTCAGGGCGCTGATCGCAAAGCCAATCAGGAGCGCTACCGGGAGCGCAGCGAGCACATTGCCCGATATGGCGGCGAACTGAGAGCGACCGACGTCGATTATCAGCTGGGCCAGATCTTTGCGATCGGCCATGCCATTGTGTGCGTGTTCCAGCTGGTGGGCGAAGTATGCTGCCGTCATGGCCGGCTGCTTGGTTGCCACCGTGAAGTGAAACATGTGGATGATAACAAAGCCCAGGCCATAGTTGAGGCTGACCCAGAGCGTGGTCCAGCCCATGGGCAGGTCCAGGGCCACAATCTGGATTTTGATCAGCGCCATGAGCGCGATAAAGACGCCGGCCCCAGCCCACGTTTCATCATCTCCGCATATTCTCGCCGATCTTTGGTGACGTAATGCTCGCCGGTTTCGCTTGCTTGGTTGGTAACGCTCTTGGCCAACAGATAGCTGGTCTGACGCAGGAGGCTGTTGACGCTGTGTTCGTCACTCTGCTGTCGCACCAACTGGCGAAAGAGGGCCAGGCTACGCGTCTGAATCTCCGGCGGGTTATCGGCGGTAAGAATTGCCAGCAGCGTGCGGATCCGCGCCATGATCTGTTCCAGCCGTTCCAGCAGATAGGTGAGCTGCAGGTCGCTGCCTTTGCTCAGGGCCAGTTGGCGAAATCGTTTGACCTGCTGCGAACACTGCTCCAACATCACCCAAGCGTGGGAAGCATCGATCTCTTCACTGGCGACCGTCGGGATCAGGCGTGACCGGCATGCCGTCACGAAGCGACTGATCTCTCGTTCCTGGGCAATGAAATTTGAGTCAAAATCTGCAATTGTGGAGTCAAGACGCAAGAGCTCGTCTTCCATCTCTTCGGCCGCCAACCAGATGGAGAGCATTTCCAATGCGTACAGCGCTTCATCCACAAGATGCAGCTTGACCTTGTCGCTAGATTCAGACGGAATTAAGCTGCCGTACAGCTGCATCCACGCTTCATCCGGCAGTGCCTCGACCCATTCTGGATCGCCGGGTTGATCAAAGACTTGCTCAATCAGATTCTTGGCACTGAAAATGACCGGGGGCGCCGGCGCCAGTTTGTTGTACACCCGTCGGCGCAGCTCGGATGCGAAGCGCCGGCGCGGCAGGATGCCCGTATCGCTGTAAAGAGGAAGAAAGCGCAGGTCAACGATGAATTTGGATAATTTGCTGCGAATCTGCGCTGCTGCTTCGGGCTCTTGCGCCATATTCTGGGCGAGATCTTCGATTTTTTCTTCAACTTCGTCGATCTGCGTAACGTTTTCGGGGCGTAACCAATCAATGATGGCACAGAGTATGGTTAACTCGTCATCCTGTTGGGCCAGCTCGGCCAGATTTGGTTTGTGCGTCTCCATGCGATGCACCTCCTTTTTGCGCTTGAGTTGTGCGTGGACGGCCCGCGCCATGGCTAGCGCAATGCCTGCGCTGCCTAAGGGCGGAAAAACATTGCGCGCGCCGTCTCTAACGCTTAGCAAGTATAGAGCAAAAACGCGCGAATTGACGTGAGCTAGATTGCATATGCTGTGCAAACCTTTGACAATTCGTGATATTTGTTCGCATTTGGCGACAAGTCTGGCGCCGTCAACGCAGTCGCCTTCACTTTTCTATCGGGCCGCAGTGGGCAAGGCGCGCTAGTGCGTGCCGTACGGTTGCGTACATTTGGGCACGCGATTGCCCGATTTTATTGACGATTTGTGCAATTTGCACTAAATTGTTGTGATATCGAATTCGAAGTTACAGCACCAGCCATCGAGTGCCACTGGACAAACGTCCTGCGTGGCGCTTGCTCGTCGCCTTCTTGCAAGTCTTTCTGAACCCTGGAGTATGAAATGGGCCATCCTATTCACCGCCCTGCCGTTGTTCGCATCCTGCGCCTTGCCCTGCTGATCTGTCTGCTGGCCACGCTGATCGTCCCTAATGAGACAAGTGCACACGTTGCGGGTCACGCCATCAGTCACGCTGATGGCGCCGTCAGCGTGACTGACTCTCACGAATATGAATACGGTGCCGTCAGGCCGGTCTTTGAATGTATTGACGAGGTTGGAGACTCGGCCTATGCAGCACGTTTTGGCTATCTCAATGAAAATGCGACGCCGGTAACGATCCCAGTTGGTTATAAAAACAAGTTCTCGCCAGCGCCAGAAGACCGTGGACAAACCACCGACTTTGCACCCGGCCGCGTCCTTAATGCCTTTAGCGTCCCACTGCCATTGAATGGCGCAATAGTCTGGACGTTGAAGGGCCCTGATGGCAATACGCGCACCGCCACGGCTTCGCTCGATGGCGGGCAGCTGTGTCGCAACACATCGTGGCCTACCGCACGCCGGATCGATCTCGGGGTCCCTTCTGTTGCAGGTACTGCCCGGGTCATTCAGTTTGACGAGGCCCAGATCGGGATCGTCACCGGGTATCTGGAAGAGCTCGGAGAGTCACGCTGGTATAGGTTCCCCGTACAGCCAAATGGTCAGGTAACAATCACGCTCGAGGATCTACCGGCTGATTACAATCTCACAGTCTATCGCGACATTCGAGCGGCGTACAACGACTTGCTCCTGGCGCAGGATGACTTAACGCTGCTCAATGCTGAGTTTGCACCAGAGGCCTTCAGCCCCGAGGCGTTTAGTCCAGAAGCCTTTAGTCCAGAAGCCTTCAGTCCCGAAGCTTTTTCGCCCGAGGCCTTCAGTCCCGAAGCCTTCAGCCCGCTCGTCTTTGCACCGGAGGCCTTCAGTCCCGAGGCGTTTAGTCCCGAAGCCTTCTCGCCCGAGGCCTTTAGTCCTGAAGCATTTTCACCGGAAGCCTTCAGCCCCGAGGCCTTCAGCCCTGAGGCCTTTAGCCCCGAAGCCTTTTCGCCTGAGGCGTTCAGCCCCGAGGCATTTTCCGCGGCCCAGTCCAAAAACATCCTGGGCGTGTCGTCCTTCCTGGGCTTGACCGCAGAGGGGCTCATCCTCAACACCTGGAACAACACCGGCGACTTCTATGTCCGCGTCACGGGTCGCAACGGCGCTTTTGCCCCCGAAGAGGACTTCACGCTCACGGTAACGCTGAGCAGTGGCGCCTGTCTTGGCGTTTCGGCCGACTTACCCCCCAGTTCGCTCACGCCCACCGACGGCGGCTTTGACACGCTGATTCTGGCTGACCTTGATCGCCTCGACGGTGCCACGGCCGACCTGCAGGCGCGCCTGGCCACATTTGCTGCTCGATCCGAGATCGATGGCACGATCATCGACCTAAACGCAGATGCACGCGTCGTCGCCGCCAACGCCCAGGCGGATGCCAATCCTGCCTGTCCCTATGCCAAGAATCTCGTGGCCGATGCGATTGAGGAGATCGTCGACGCCTACTGGAACCTGAACCCGCTCGAGTACATTGTCATCGTGGGCGGAGATGACGTCATTCCCTTCTTCCGCTACCCGGATCAGGCGCTGCTTGCACCGGAGCAGAACTACGTGCCGCCGGTGCGCGACAACACGGCCTCGCAAGCCAGCCTGCGGCTGAGCTATGTGCTGGGGCAAGATGAGTACGGCTCGCGTTTTGATTTGAGCACCGGCGCCGACCTCTTGCCCATCCCCCAGCTCGGCGTCGGGCGTCTGGTGGAGACGCCGGCCGAAATTACGACCATGCTGGATGCCTATCTTTCTACTGCTGCCGGGGTCGTGGCCACGCCGGATAGCGCCTTGGTCACAGGGTACGATTTCCTCGACGATGCGGCCCTGGCCGTGGAGAGTGAGCTAGCTGCCGGAATTGGGGCGACAATCAATACGTTGCTGACGCCAGGCGACGTCGCGCCGACCGACCCGAGTTCGTGGACGGCCGACGATCTGCGTAGTGCACTCCTGGGTCAGCGCAACGATCTCATCTTCCTGGCCGGCCATTTCAGCGCCAGCGGCGCACTGGCCGCCGACTATTCGACGCGGCTCAGCGCCGGCGAGGTGGCCCTTTCCCCGCTGGATCTGACCAACGTGCTGATCTACAGCGCAGGCTGTCATTCCGGCTATAGCCTCGTCAACGAGCACGCAGTACCCAACCTGACCGAGCAGCCGGACTGGGCCCAGGCCTTCGCCCAGAAGGGCGCGACCTTCATTGGCGGAACGGGCTATCAGTATGGTGACACCGAGTTCATCGAATATGGCGAACGTCTCTATCTGGAATTCACGCGCCAGCTGCGGCTGGGCACGGGGCCGGTCGCGATCGGCACGGCACTGGCCGAGGCCAAGCGCGTCTACCTGGCCGAGACGCCCGAGTTGCGCGGCATTCACGAAAAGACGATCATTCAGTCTACGCTCTTTGGTCTGCCCATGCTTAGCGTCGACCTGCCGGCCGGCCGCATCTCAAATTCGGCCGCGCGTGCCATGGCCACCAATACCACCGGCTATGCAACCGATCCTGGCCTGACGCTGGGCCTCAGCTACGCAGACCTGACGGTAACGCCGAGCCTGACGCGTCAAGATATCGACCTGAAAAACATCGCCGACAACAGTACCCAGACCGCAACCTATTGGACCGGTGCCGACGGCGCGATTACCAATCCGGCCGAGCCCGTGCTGCCGTTGGAGGTAGTCGATGCCTCGGAAGCCAACACGACGCTGCGCGGGGTTGGCTTCCGAGGTGGTGATTTTGTGGATATCCAGGACGTGGTACCGCTGACGGGCGCGCCGGCCACGGAGATTCGTGGCGTCCATGGCTTCTTTTTTACCGACACCTTCTATCCCGTGCGCACCTGGAGCGTCAACTACATTGGCGTGCTGATTGACGGCATTACGCGGCTTAACGTGACGCCGCTGCAGGTTATTTCGAGTCCTGCAAACCCCATGCTGAGCATCGCACGCACGTTTACGGCTCTCGACTTCCGCCTCTTCTATAGCAACAACACCGTGTCATACGACGGCAACCGGCCGAGCCTGGCCGCACGGCCCACCATCGCCAACATCGCCGCCGAAGTCGTCGACAACAATGGCAGCGATGAGGTGCAATTCCAGATTACGACCGTGGGCGATCCCTCGGCGGGCATACAAGAAGTCTGGATCACCTATACCGGCGACGGTCCGTTTGCAAATACGTGGCAGTCACTCGATCTGGTGCAGGATACGACGGAGTCAACGCTTTGGACAGGAACGCTGCCGTTGGGCGCTTCGACCCCGTCTGACTTCCGCTTTATGGTGCAGGCGGTCAACGGCGTCGGCCTGGTAAGCCTGGACGTCAATCTGGGCGCGTACTACAACCTGACGGATGATCTGACGAACCCAACGCCGCCCGTTCGGACTGCAACCAGCGTGACATTGCAGTCGCCGCTGCCGACATCGGGGCGCTATGGCGAGAGCGTTGCGCTGAGCGCTTTGCTCGTCGACGACACGGACGCGCCCCTTGCCAACCAGCGTGTGACCTTCAGCATCGGCTCGCAGCAGCGCTCTGTCTTCACCGACGACGCCGGTATTGCGGCCATCGACTACCCGCTCTATGCTTCGCCCAATACCTATGATCTACGCGCCTCCTTTGCCGGTGATGCGACCTACGCGCCTTCGTTTGATGAGACGAGCTTCACGCTGGAGAAACAGGACACTGACTTAGCCGCTGAGCAGCTCGCGCCCACTGTGCCGGTGGGGCAAGACAGTGGCATCGTTGTGACACTGGTCGACGACCTTGGGCGACCGCTGAGTCAAGAGACAGTGATCTTCACCGTCGTCAGTCAGAGCGCTGCCGCCAGTCGGAGCATGGCGGCCAACCAGGACACGGCCTTCAGCATTCCCGTCATCACCGATTTTGCCGGACGTGCACCCCTGGGCATCGTGCCGCTGCCGCCTGGCGTCTATTCGGTTGATGCCTACTTCAGCGGGACCGTGCCGCTGGCGCCAGACGGGACGCTCGTGCTGGTGAATGAACTCTACAATTCAGCGACATCTTCTACACTTACCATCGAACTCATCGATAGCACCGTGCCTGTGACGCTGGCCTGGTTCCTGGCTGCGCGCAACGGCGCCGGTGTTGTCGACTTCCACTGGCAGACCGCGACCGAAACGGGCACGGCCGGCTTCAACCTGCTGGCACAGGCAGTGGACGGTACGCGCGCCCAGCTTAATCCTGCGCTGATCCAATCGGCTGCGATTGACTCGGTGGAGCCGCTCGACTACCGCTACACTGCGGTGACGGACAGCTCGTCCTTCTATCTGGAAGAGGTGAGCATCGACGGCAAGCGGGTCGAGTATGGCCCCTTCGGTCTTGGCGTCGAGTTTGGCAGCTACAGCCTGCCCGGCAATGTCGTACTGGAAGAACGGGTCTGGTTGCCATTGGTGATGGAAGAGTAGGGCACGCCGGCAACAATAAAAGAGCGCCGTACGCACAACTTGCTTGCGTACGGCGCTCTTTTTGTTTTTGACCACGCAATAGTGCCATCCCTGCCGGCTTCTCTACGCGACGGCCATGGCCTCGCGGATGGCCTCAGCCGGGGCGAGTGTCTGTCCGGCCGCGGTGGCGAGCGCCTGCTCGTCCTCGCTCAGTGCCGCACGGGCCGGTTCGAGCAGCTCCTCGAGGCGTTCCTGCTCTGCTGTGGAAAGGGGCGCGCCGATGGCATTGCGCAGCGCCGCGGCCGCACCGGCCAGGCGCAATGCTCGCGCCGGCGCAACCGGCGCGCACAGGGCGGCGAATGACTCCAGAATAAAGGCAATCGCCCGCTGTTCACCCAGCGTGCGGTTGATCTCCAGGCTTTCGGCCAGGCAGGCGCGTGCAGCCACGGTGTCGCCCATATCGAGCGCGACTTCGGCAAGGCTGGTGAGGGTATTGGCAATCGACCACTTATCGCCCAACAGGCGGGTGATCTCCAGACTCTCTTCCAGCTGCGTGCGGGCCGTGACAAAGTCGCCGCGGTAGCGGGCAAGCAGGCCCAGGTTATTCAGGGAATTGGCGATCGCCCAACGATCGCCAACGAGGCGGCGAATGCTCAGGCTCTCTTCATAGAGCTGCTGCGCACGTGCATAGTCGTCTTCAAACCGGGCCAAAATGCCGAGATTGCTCAGCAGGCTGGCAACGTTGGGTTTGTCATCCAGCTGCTGGCGGATCAAGAGGCTGCGCTCATAGCGCTCGCGCGCCTGCGCATACTCGCCCTGCTGGGCGGCCAACGTACCGAGATAGTGCAGCACTTGACCCACGCCGGCCCGATCATTCTGTGCTTCGAAATCGGCGCGCGCGCGCTCCAACCAGGCCGTTGCATCCTCGTAGCGACCCTGTTTGCGCAGCAACTCGCCCATGGCCGCTTCGCATTGGCTTCGCAGCGCAGGCGCTTCGGTGACATCCAGCTGTTCGGCTGTCTCCAAAGCGGCCGCGTAGATCTCCTCAACCGCCTGCCACTGGCCGTCCAGCTCCATCACCTGGCCGAGTTTGAGCATGGTTTCTACTCGCTCACCCCCAAAGACCGGCGCGGGTAAGAGCGGCAGCGCCCGCTGGTAGTAGTCAATCGCCGTCGTCACGGCGTAGTTGGCTTGTGCCGCATCGCCCGCATGCAGGAAGTAGGTGCGCTGCTTCTCCTTGTTTTCACTGTGCCCATAATGATAGGCCAGTAGATCCAGGAATTCTTCTTCCAGCAGATCGGGATAGGTACGTTCAATGAACTGGCCAAACTGCTCATGCATCGTCGCGCGGATGACGAAAGGTAGGCTCTCATAGGCCACGCTGCGCGTGATGAGCTGCTTGAAGAGATAGGCAAGCTCCGGCTCAGCGTAGTCGCGCTGGGTGATTTCCTGGCGCGTCAATTGGCGTAGCTGGCTCTGCACGCGTTTTGGATCGCCAAGCTCCGGGTAGGTGCCGTAAAGCCATGGGACGCGGAAGACGCGCCCGATAACGCTGGCGACCTTCAGGATGGATTTCTGATCCTCGCCGAGTTGATCGAGGCGGCTCAGCACCAGCTGATGCAGGCTGTCGGGCAGATCCGCCTCGGCCGCCGCGCCTTGAAAATGGAGATAATTGATCAACTCTTCGACGTAGAAGGGATTGCCTTCGGCCTGCTCGATGATGCGCCGGCGCAGCTCGTCCGGCAGGTTCAGATCGCCGCCGTCCTCTGCCGCGTTGACGCTCAATTGCGCCAGTTTTTGCTCCATCAACTGCGCGCTCTCAGCCTCCGTCAGCTCATGGAGCTGAATCTCTCGATAGGTTGGCAGGGAGTCTATCCACTTCTCCTGTCGCCGCTTGCGCTGGCGCGGCCGGTAGCTAATCAGCAGCAGCACCGGACGGTCGGCAATCGCACGTCCAATCGCCTCCAGCAGGTCAAAGGAGAGCTGATCCAGCCAGTGACAAT
Organism: uncultured Chloroflexia bacterium; assembly: GCA_963807905.1. Classification (GTDB taxonomy): domain Bacteria; phylum Chloroflexota; class Anaerolineae; order Caldilineales; family Caldilineaceae; genus JAGRCP01. The sequence goes on from CAWEEJ010000020.1 coordinate 9,029, forward strand.
CCTCAAGCGCAATCAGCAGCGGCCGCTGGCCGGCGAGCTGACGCAAGCAATCAACCAGGAGCGCTTCGAGGGAGGTCTTGCGTAGCTTGGCATCCAACGCTTGCGTCAATTCATTTTGGGGGATGGGGATGTCGAGCACGGGCGTCAGCAGAGGATGGCGCATGACCAGCGAGGGGTCAATCGTGGTCAGGCTCTCTTGAAGTCCTGTCACCTGCTCCGAAACGGAACGGGTGGCGTCGACTCCCAGCAATTCGCGCCAAATGGATTTCCAAACCAGGTAGCTGCTGTTGACGCCATGGGATTCGCACTCGCCGCCAACGATGGCAAAGCCGCGATCTTGTGCAGCTTTGACCGCTTCTGCAATCAAGCGTGATTTGCCCAAGCCAGCTGCGCCCGTGACGGCCATTACTTGCCCCTCACCCGCAAGGACGCCATCCAGCGCCTCCGCGATCAGGCGGGCTTCAGACTCGCGTCCCACCAGCGGCAAGCTGTAGGCGGGCAGGGGCAGATTGATCGATTGTCCGGCCTGGACGCCTTCCAGACGAAAGACGGTCAGCGGCTGCTGTCGTCCTTTCACTGCCAGGGGTGGGAGCGGTTCAAAGATAAAATCTCCCGCGATCGCTTGTTGGGCGGTGATGCTCATGAAAATCTGACCCGGCGCCGCGGCCATCATCAGCCGCGCCGCCATATTCACCTCATTGCCAAGGACGCCATAGGTCCGATGGCTGTCGCCCCCATAGGCCCCGGCACGCATGCGCCCCTGGCTGATACCGATTTGCACGGGATCGATGAAGTCAAGTTCCGGTGGCGGGTCACGCAAGACAAGCGCTGCATTGGCGGCCCGCGCGGCGTTGTCTTCATGCGCAAGGGGGGCGCCAAAGTTGATGTAGAGATAGCTGCCTTTGTCGCCGATATTCAGATCGATGAGCGTGCCTTCAAAGCGTCCAACCACCTGCTGGACCCAGCGGATGTATGCATCCAGCTTCTGACCCGCCTCGTCGTCGCCGTCGAAGTCGATCCCGCCGAAGCGCAGGAAGAGGGCCACCGTTGGGCGGAGCTCAGCCAAAAAGTCGCCACGTCCCTGCTGCAACCGTTCGTAGACGGGGGCCAGCAACCAAGGCTTGATTGCGGCGGGGCTTAGCTTCGCCGCCAATGCGGCTGCGGGATCCTCTGCTGCTGGGTCGGCCAGCTGCGGCCAGGGCGTCGTGGCCGCCGGTCCCGCCAGCTGCGTGACGACGGCGAAGCGCTCGCCGGATGGGTCGACCCGTTGATTTCCCTGGTGCGCTACCGTCTCGCCCAAGGCGTTCAGCGTCGCTTCGTCAACCAAGACTTCCTCTTGCTCGGCCATCTGTTCGGCCATGGCCAGACGCTCTAACGTACGGCCGGCGAGCGCATCGATGATGCGCAATTTGGCATCGCCCACCAAAAAACGACGCGCTGGACCGGTCGCCACCGCCACGGTCACGGCCAGCGTGACTGCTTGCCCGCCCGGCGTGTAAACGGTCGCAAACTGCGCCATTGTGCGCTGGATGGCAAGGGCAGCAGCCGTCGCGCGCCAGGCTGCGCTGTACTCGGGCGCGGCATCGAAATGATCGTCAAACCAGCAGGTGATCGCGTCGCCGGCAAAGGCGATCACGCTGCCGCCATAGTCGTGAATTTCGTCGATGACGGCGGTATAGACCCGATTGAGCATTGCGGTGAGCTCTTCCGGCCCGCGTTGCACGCCCAACTCGGTGACGAGCGCCGCCGTCAGCCGCGTAAAGCCCGAGATGTCCGCAAAGAGCGCCGATCCGTGCGTGCGGTCGAGCAGTGTTTCCTCACGCGCCAGGGCATGGCGGCGATCCATGGGTAAATAAAGAAGTGTCGAATCAGCATGCATCAGGCGTGACCAGTCAGTAGCGTTGTGAAGGGTAGAATACCTGAATGGAGAAGGTCAGCGCAAAACACGGACGTTGAATGCAGGAATTCGCCAGATTGGGGCTCGTGATGCTGGATGCGGTCAGGTGGACGGCTGTAGTACAATAAACCGGCCACTATCGAGATAACCCGCCGCTGAAGGGAGTGATCACCATGACGACACTACACACTACGCTCGGCCCCAAACACGCTGGCGATCTGGGCCTGATCCTGCCCCATGAACATGTCTTTGTTGATTTGGGGCCGATCGAAGCTGAGAACTGGCGGCAAGCCGCCGCGCCGGAGGTCATCGCGCTCATGGGGCCGCAGCTGGAGGCGGCCGCGCTGACCGGCGTGAGCGCGGTGGTTGAGTGTACGCCCGTGGGCGTCGGCCGGCGGGTCGACATTGTGCGTGCCGTCTCCGAAGCAGTGGGCATGCCCCTGGTCGTCGCGACCGGCATCTATCGTGAACCGTGGGTTCCCGAGTGGGCGGTCGAGGCCAGCGAAGATGCGCTCTACGACTGGATGTTGGGCGAGTTGACCGACCAGATTGAGGCGACGGGCGTCAAGGCAGCGTGGATCAAGCTCAGCGCCGGTGACGACGGACTCACGCCGGTGGAGGCGAAGATTCTGCGCGCAGCGGCACGCGCCGGCCGCGAAACCAACGCCGTCATCGGCAGTCACACCATCCGCGGCCGCGTGGTGCGCGATCAGTTGGATATTCTGGAAGAGGTCGGCTACACGCCGGAGCGCTTCATCTGGATTCATACGCAGGCCGAGCCAGACTTCTCGCTCCATTTGGAGATGGCTCAGCGGGGCGCGTGGCTAGAGTATGACTCAATCGGCGCACCGGACCGGACGCTCGGTGACTGGGTGCAGATGATTCAGCGCGTCGTGGACGCCGGCTATGCCCGGCAGCTCCTGCTCTCCCACGATCGAGGCTGGTACGACCCTTCTCAGCCTGGCGGAGGCGTTCCCCAACCGATGACCGTGTTGACGAAGGAACTGCTGCCCCTGCTGTCCGCAGAGGTCGATGACGAAACCATCAAGAGGCTGACTGAAATCAATCCGTTTCGCACCTTTGCCCGCTAGGGACCGGCAGAGGATTTTTGTGAAACTCTGAAAGCACGCATCCTTCCACGCACTCTAGATAGGTGAAGCTATGCAAAAGAGGGAACAGAAGCTCGAACTGGTCGGCCAATTGACGGCCGCGGACATGTCTCAGACTACGCCAACATATCTCGATGTGCCCGAAGGCGTCACCAGTATCCAATTCCACTTCGAACAAGATCCGATGCTTGGGTCCGATCAGAAGTTGACCAATCAAATCAGCATCATGATCTTTGACACTAGTGGGCCGCGCTTCGAGATCTCGCGTCCCGATCGGGGTGGGATATTTATTGGCGAGGCGGATGCATCACCTGGCGGTATTCCGGGCCCGATTCCTGCCGGACGCTGGATGATCTTCATTCTGGTATTCCGCCTCTTGTCGGAGACGCCGGTCGATTACAAGCTTACAGTTACAATGTCCTTCGCTTCTGTCGAAGCAGAGCCGCCTACCTGGCCAGATGGCAAGTCCGGGGGGCGGGGTCCCGGTTGGTATCGCGGCGACCTTCATGCCCACACCATTCATTCGGACGGCTCGTGGGATATCCCCGACATCATCGCCTTCTGGAAAGAGAAGGGCGTTGATTTTATGACCCTGAGCGACCACAATACCATCTCCGGTCTGCCTCAAGTACGGAGCTTGGCAGACGATGAATTACTGACGATTGGGGGCATTGAACTTTCGACTTTTTTTGGCCATGCTGTAGCTGTCGGCGTTGACAAATGGTACGATCGGCGGCGGCTGGATGGAAGTCTCATTTCGATGCCAGAACTTGCACAGCACGTGATCGACGGCGGCGCACTTTTCACCATTGCGCATCCGATGAACCCGGGTGACCCGTGGTGTTGCGGTTGTCGATGGGATTATCGCGACATGATGCCCGGCAATGCCTTGGCTGTGGAGGTCTGGAATGGACCATGGAAATCTTCGGAGTTGGAGGCGCTGCAGTTGTTTTACCGTTGGCTGAATGATGGGCACCGATTGAGTGCAACCTCTGGCACAGACCTGCATGAGTTTCCGCCGGAGAACGTGCGGGCTGCTGTCAATGTCGTCTATGCAGAGGACCTGACGGAAGAAGCGATTGTTGCGGCCGTGAAGGCCGGCCGTTCGTACATTAGCGCAGGTCCTGAACTAACTTTCAACGTCAAGACGGAATCGGGTAAGGCGGCCATGATTGGCGACGTACTGCCGCCGGAGCCGGCGACTGTGCAAATCGCGTGGCGTGACGCTCATCAAGGGGATATTCTGCGCCTCAATCTGGATGGCAGAGCATACCTGGAAAAAATTGTTGGCTCAGAAGGCCAGGTCGAATGGCCCGTAGGAAGAGGACAGGCGCGCTGGTGCAATGTGGAACTCTGGGACGAAGAGTATGCCCTGTGGGCTGTGACCAATCCGATTTACTTTGGTGGCGCGGTCGACGATTGATCGAGGAGTCTGGTAGTCAGCAGCGCAGGACCATCTACCTACAGTGTATTGCGAAGGTGGCGTGCTTGTTGCTTGCCTATTGACCGCGCAGGCGTGGATTGCTCACTTCGTCGAGGCCGATGTGGACCAGATAGAGCGACAGGAAGAGCGCCATGAGCGCGACGACGGGAGGAGCCACCACCACCACAGGTTCTGGAAGATGGCGCTGTAGCTGAGCGCCCAGTAGATCATCATGCCCAGCGTCATCTCTCTGGTGGGACCCAGCCCGAGGATCGAGAGGCCCGACTCGGCCAGCACGGCCGCGATAAACGCATTGACGAAGTTGGCGCCCAGCCACTGAAACATGTGCGGCATCAACTCCCGGAAAATGATCTCCATGCCGGTCATCGCCGGACAGGCGCGCCACCTGCACGAAGCCGCGTTCCTTCAGGCTCAGCACCTGGGCGCGCACCTGGCGCGCCGGCGAAGGCCAGGCAAACGCGCCGATGATCAGCGCCATGTCCACGACACTGACGCCGCGCACCAGCGAGGCGATCAGAATCAGGAAGAGCAGCGACGGCACCGACAGAAAGACGTCGATCAGCACGCGCAGCACCGCGTCCACCCTGCCGCCGAAGTAGCCGCTGTAAAGCCGATCAGAGCGCCCAGCGCCGTGCCCACGGTTGCCGCGATCAGGCCCACCAGCACCGAGTTGGGGATGGCTTCCGTCAATTGGATGGCGACGCTCTGGCCCAAGGCGGTGGTGCCCAGCAGCGTGCCCTCCCCCGGCGGCAGGCGCGGCGGAAAGCTGCCCGACCTTGCGCAGGGCAGGGGTCAATCGATGAGCTCCCAGCACCAGGCGAGATGAGCACCATGGCAAGGAAGATCGATGCGCCGATCACGAAATTTCGATTGCGCAGGAGGTCCCATAGGAACCCTTTGCGACCTTCAGCCTGGCTGTTCCGTTACCGGGACTACGGCCATGAGCTATTTGCCTCCTCGGCCTTCGAAGCGAATGCGCGGGTCGATCAGGGGATAGGCCGCGTCGATCACGAAGTTCGCCAGCGCCACCGACAGGATGATGATCAGAACGCCGCCCTGAATCAGTGGGTAGTCCAGGCTCTTGATGGCGTTGTAGATGCGATAGCCCACGCCGGGATAGGCGAAGATCACCTCGGTGATGAGGGCGCCGCCGACGATATGGCCCAGCGCGATGGCCAGCCCCGTCGTCTGCGGCAGCAGCGCGTTGCGAAGGCATAGCCCCACATGATGCGCCGCTTCTTGATGCCCATGGCCTCGGCGTTGAGGATATAGTCCTCGCCCTTCAGCGACGTGATCAGACTGCGCATGCTCAGGAACCACCAGCCCAGCGAAACGAGCAGAATGCTCAGGGCCGGCAACATGGCGTGATGCAGCACATCCAGCATGAACTCCACGTCAAGCCCGGGCGGAGTCCGACCGAATACGCGCCGGAGAGCGGAAAGAGTCGGCCAGCGAAAAGCGAACAAGAAGACCAGAATCAGGGCCAGAATGTAATACGGCGTGGTGTACAGGAGCAGGGAGACCGGCACCAAGAAACGCGATGCCCGGCGTCTTCGCCGCGCCAACCGACCACGGCCCCCAAGACGGACCCGAGCGACCCAACTGATCAGCGTCGTCACCGTCAGCAGGCCGACGGTCCACGGCAGCGCCGACAGCAGCATGTCGGAGACGTCCGTGGGGAAGCTGCTGATGGAGAGACCGAGATTTCCCCGCGCCAGCTCGCGCCAGAAGCTGAAGGTACTGTTTCCACAGCGGTTCGTCCAGCCCAAAGCGCAGCCTGTACTCGGCGATCATGTCCTGCGCGTTCATGCTGCCGCCGACCGAGGCCATGTTGGCGAAGATGGCGTCCATGGGTTCCCCCGGCACCATGCGCGGCACGAAGAAGACCACGGTCATGGAGAGGAACACGGTGGCGAAGAGCAAGAGGAAGCGTTGACTGACGTAACGTACGTATGCGTTCATGGTCATGCATTCCCGGAATGCGGAACAAATCGTCTGTACGAAATTGGCCTACGGCAGGCGCAAGGCGAAGCCGCCTCGGGCCTGCCGTAAACTAGCTGCTTAACTACCCAGACAGATACCGGCGGTCAACGTCTTGACGCTTATTGGCCAGCCGGCTGAATTCCCGCACCCATTCGCCTGTCGACGGCGACGGGTAGCCGGTGAGCAGCAGATTCATGGTCGCCCACCAGTTGACGGGCATCATCCACGGATTCTCTGCGTTGGGCCACCCCTCCCAGTAGGTGTAGTTGAAGGGTACCAGCGCAGGAGCTTGGGTCAGCGGCGTCACCGGCAGGTCTTCGTACCAGATCGCCATGCCGTGCTGAAGAGGTCGACCAGCGTCGCCTCGTCGGCATTTCGCCCAGCGCGGCCAGCATCTCGTCGACGACCGCGTCATACTCAGGATTCTGGTAGCGGAACGAGTTGCGCTCGTACCAGGGCGCAGGCTCGCCCAGCGGCACATAGAACTTGCTGTGGAACAGCTCCATGTTCTCGTAGACCGTGCCAGGGCAGAAGGGCTGCGGCGCGTAGAAGTCCCAGTTGCCGGCCAGCAGTGCGGAGACTGCGACGGCGCCGGAGAGCGGCTGGAACTGGACGTCGCCACGCCGCCCGTTCGAGCTGGTCGGCGAGCACCTGGGCGACCTTCATGTTCTCGGCCGAGTCCGAGTTCGTCAGCAATACCGGCGACAGACGCTGGCCGTCCTTGCTCCAGTAGCCCGTCCCCATCCTTGTCATAGCCGGCCTCGGTGAAGAACTGCTCGGCCAGCTCGCGGATCGTAGGTGACGGCGCCGTTGGCGATGTCTTCGCTGATGGCGTCCATGTAGGGCTGAAGGCCCGAATAGGCCGGCCAGACCGTGTCCGCCAGTACCGTCGCGCCCTCATAGGCCAGGGCGACGATCTGATCGCGATCGATCAGGCTGGAGACCGCCTTGCGCAGCGTGGGGTCTCCCCACGGCTCGCTGTTCATGCTGGAACATCAGCGCGCGCGGGCAGGGATCGTACCAGGCGTAGGGCGCATCCGCGTCCAGGCCTGCACTTCGGGATTGCGCTCCTTCACCGACAGAAACGCGCCGGGCGAGAGAATGCCGATGGCCGGAGTGTCGATCTCGTTGGCCGAAAGCGACAATGGCGACGCTTGTCTCCGGGCCCACATGCATGAAGTTGACCTTCTCCGGCGCAGGCGTCACGCCGAAGACCTCCGTGCCCCACCAGTCGTCGCGGCGTACATAGCTGAAACGCCGACTCTGTGGACGCATCCAGCAGATACGGACCCGTGCCGATGGGCGGGTCGTTCTTAAAGGCCACCGGATCTTCGATGTCCTTCCAGATGTGCTCGGGCTGGATCGTGATGCCGCTCCAGACCGGGACGGCCGGGAAGGCTTCGCGGACAAGATGCAGACGGGGATTCGGCTCGGTCAGCACGAACTTCACGGTCAGGTCATCGATCTTCTCGACCATGGCGACGGCCTGGTTGGCCTCGTTGGCCCATACCATGGCCGGATTGTTGCGCAGCATCTCATAGGTGAAGACGACGTCGTCGGCGTTGAACGCCTCGCCGTCGCTCCACTTGACGCCGTCGCGCAGGTTCACCGTGATCTCGGTGAAGTCATCGTTATAGTCGATAGCTCTCGGCCAGCCAGGGGACGTATTCGCCGGTCTCCATATTCAGGTAGAACAGATACTCATGCACCAGCGCGCCAAGACCGGTGCGCGAGCGGTCAAAGCCGGGTGTATAGATGTTGTAGTTGGTCGTGCTGGCAAAGGGTCTTGAGACAGCGATATTGAGGGTTGACGCACGTTCCGAATCGGCGGCTTGCGGGGACGCGGTGGGCGCCGCGGCCTGACAGGCCGTCAACAGGAGCAGGGTCGTCAATACTGCTAGCAAGATCAAGCGACTGCGTTTGGGCTTATACATGATGCTCTCCTCCACTTTAGATAGCAATCTGATGCGAACGGAAACACGTGACGAGATGCCTCGAGAAACGTTCTTTTGAACCTCCTTTTTGCAATGTTGGGTAGAACCCATACGGATCGGGATCATTCATCATCCACTCGACTCGAAGGTCGCAGGCGTAGTCGTTGGTGCTGTTTTGCTCGACGTGTGTACAAGGAGTTCATCCATCTTTTCGAAGTCTCAGGGTCGGCGCGTCTTGATAGAGAAAACACGTTGCCGCTTGCTGCTCATGCATACGGAAAAGTGGCGGCTCGTCCTGAATACACGGCTCGAACGTATGGGCACAGCGAGTCGCAAATGCGCACCCGAGATCAGCCTGGGCCTGGCGCGCCAACTCAGAAGGTTCTGGCTCATCCGCCCAGAGTGAATCGGGATCCGGCCAAGGAATGGAACTGACGAGTAGCTGGGTGTAGGGATGTTTGGATTCTTTGACGACCCGTGCCGCATCGCCGGCTTCGGTTACGTAACCTCGATATAAGACAAAGACGTCATCACAAACCTGATAGGCGGTTGTCAGGTCATGGGTGATGTAGACCAGCGAAATGCCGTATTCGTCGCGCAATTGCCGCAGATTGGCGAGCACGCTTGCCCGCAGCGACGCATCGATCATCGAAACGGGCTCATCAGCAATGATTAATTTGGGATTGAGCATCAGGGCGCGCGCTACCATGACGCGCTGACGCTGTCCGCCGCTCAACTGATGTGGATACCGCCCTAGCGTCTCTTCAGGTCGAAGCCCGACTGCGTCCAAGGCGTCAGCCATTATCTGATCCACATCCCGTCTGTTGCTTGCAAGACCGAATTTTCGGATCGGCACTTCCAGCATATGGTCTACTTTGTAGAGCGAGTTGAAGGATTCAAAGGGATCCTGAAAGATGGCTTGCACATCGAGGCGAAAGTCACGGCGCTCTGACCTGCCTAGACGCTGCAAGTCCTTTCCGTGGTAGAGCACCTGGCCGCTCGTGGGTGTTTCCATGCCCAGCAACAAACGCGCCATGGTACTCTTGCCGCTGCCGCTTTCACCAACGACGCCCGTGATCGAGGGCTGAGCGGTATCAATGCTAAATGTAAAATGGCGCAGCGCCACGGTCTCGGTTCGCTGTCCTACACCGCCTCCAAAGACTTTTGTGACATTCCTTGCTTCCAGAAGAACAGTCACGCGCGCTCCTTCTCTTCGTAGAGATGTAGCTCTTCAAGATCATATAGGTGGCAGGCAACCTTCTGCCCGGGCGTAACCTCTCGATAGGTCGGCGGTGTGTCAATGCAGTGTGGCATTGCATGCTGACAGCGCGGATGAAAAACGCAGCCAGAAGGCCGCTCAAGCGCAGAGGGCGGCGAGCCCGCCGGCACGGCCGTCAATTCCTGCTTCTCATCGAGCGTTGGCAGGCTATCCATTAGCAGCTGCGTGTAGGGGTGCAGCGGGTTATGAAAAATGGATCGCACCGGTCCCTCCTCAACCAGTTTCCCCGCATACATGACGCCGACACGGTTGGCAAATTGGGCCATCAGTCCCATGTCATGACCGATCAGAATCACTGCTGTGTGCAAATCTTCCTGGACTTGACGTAATGTCTGCATCACCTGACGTTGGACCACCACATCTAGCGCGCTTGTGGGTTCGTCGGCAATGATCAGACTCGGGTGAAGGCTCATGGCGAAGGCGATGCAGACGCGCTGCTTCATGCCGCCGCTCAATTGATGGGGATACATGTCGGCCACGCTGGGATCCAACCCGACTTGTTCGAGCAACGTTCCAAGATGTGTCGCGCCTGATCCTGTGTCAAGGCGGTGCCGTGACTGTTCAAACCGTCGGCGAATTGCTGGCGAATACGCGTCACTGGATTGAGAGAATTCATCGCGCCTTGGGTGACCATGGCGACGTTTGCCAACCGTTGTTGACGAATTTCGTCGGGCGACAGCGTCAGTAGATTCGTCTCTTCCAGATAGATTTCTCCGGATTCGATCACACCTGGCGGACGGACCAGGCGCATAATGCCCAGGGCTAGGGTTGACTTGCCTGATCCGGACTCACCGATCAGCCCGAAGCGTTCACCGGCTTCCACTGAGAAGGTGACATCATCGACAGCTTTTACAATGCCACGAGCAGTATAGAAATAGATCCGCAGGTTATTGACACGTAGAATCACGGTCATGAGGAAATGGTGATCGCCCAAGACAGAACTTACTTTGCAGTGCAGTTTCAATCTTGCAGCAAAGTGCCGATCAT